>NZ_BAAGRO010000032.1:88783-170701 GCF_054782915.1 Nocardioides hungaricus
CCCCCCCCCCCCCCCGCATGACCTCCCCACGACTCGGGCCCAGTCATGCGGGCTGGTCGTGGGGGCAGTGCCTGGGCTGTCCCGACTGCCCTGTCGGCGCAATTGCGCTGTTGTGGCAGCGCCTGCCCCACCCCCACTGCCATCTCGGCGCAATTGCGCCGTTGTGGCAGCCACGTCGTATGACTGTCCCGGGAGATGAGAGGTCCCGCGCACGGCGCGCGGTCCAGAGCTCAGTACCCAACCGAGACCAGCGCGGTAGCCGCCGAAGGCGCCCAGGACAGGAGGCGCCGCTACGGCAGCCCCGGCCGCACCGCCGGCACCAGCCCGCTCGTCGCGGGTCGGGTGAGCGGCACGACCGAGGTGCCGGTGCCGGTGGCCAGCACCGCGCCGGACACCGCGGCCCGCGACGGCGACACCGTCACCAGGACCGCGCCGGCGGGCAGGCTCACCGCGTAGCCGCGGCCGGGGACGACCTCGATCCGGCGGGTGGCGAGCACCTCGCCGGCGGCCGAGCCCGCGACCACCTCCACGGAGCCGGCGCCGGAGGCGCCGGCGAGCAGGAGCCGCTTCTCGCCCTCGGGGACGAGGACGGCGGCGGGGCTCGCCACCTCCAGATCGGGTACGGCGTGCGACAGGTCACCCTCGACGTACGTGCGCAGCGAGGTGCTGACGGGCTCGTTCGCCGTGACCAGCAGGCCGGTCGCGCCCTCCAGCGCCCGCGCGAGCGCGCCGGTGACGCGCAGGCGTGCCGTGCTCTGCGGGGGGACGCGCAGGTCCGGCACGTCGCGCGGCGCGAACACCGACTCCCTCGTGACGACCCGGATCGAGGCGAGCACCTCGTCCGGCCCGCCGTTGGCGACGGCCAGGATGCGCCGGGCGTCCGTGCCGGGGCCGATGCCGAGCAGGAGGTTCGAGGTCGACGGCTCGGCCTGCGCGGGCAGCCAACCCGTAACGGTCGCGCCGCGGCCGAGCGGGTCGAACCGGTCGAGCACCGTGGCACCGATCCGGCCGCGGGCGGCCACGACCCGCAGCGACAGCTCGTCGCGGCGCGGCACGATCGAGGACAGGTCGAGCCGCACGCTGGAGCCGGCTGGGACCGAGACGCCCCGCAGCCGCGGCGCGTCCACGACCCCGCGGCGGCCGTAGACGGCAACGTCGGCGACCGCCGTACCGGAGTCGGGGCCGGAGTCGGGGTTGGTGAGCTCGAGGACCGAGCGGTGGCCGGCGCCCGACCCGACGCCCGCGAACCACGAGCTCGGCGACGGCGGCAGGCAGGCCGCGGCCGCGCCCTCGCCGATCCGCGACGCCACCAGACCGGGCGCGGTGTCGTCCTCGCCGGACACGACGACCGGGTCGGCGCCGGCGTCGACCGAGGCCACCCGGCCCGTGGCGACCTGCGCCGCGCGGGAGCCGACCTGCACCGGACCCCGCACGTCCGGGGCCGCGCTGGTGACCGCGACGTCGCCCCGGCCCGAGGGGCAGACGGCGGTCGCGCGGGTGAGCGGCGTCCGGGTCGGCGCCGCGGACGGGTCCGCCGGCTCCGGCGGGCGCACCAGGAGCAGCGCGAGCGCGCACGCGACCGGCAGTACGACGGCCAGCACGGTCGTGAGGTCGACGCGGCTCCCTCGGCGGGCGGACCGGCGGCCGGACGTGGTGCCGCTCATGCCGACCGCCGCCGGTTCGCCGTGGGCAGGCAGAGCACGAGCACCAGCAGGATCGCGCCGCCCTGCCCGACGAGCAGCACGACCCGCAGCCACGACGTCGGCCCGTCGAGCAGCCCGGCGTCGAGCGGGCGGTCGACCCGCCAGGCGCGGGTGGTGCGCTCCTCGGCGCTCGCCGGCACCAGGCCGGCCGCGGCGTCGAGCACGGCGGCGACGTCGCCGTCGGCGGGCGCGGGCAGCACGACGTACTCGATGCCGGAGGCCCCCAGCTCGTCGACGAGCGCCGGCGTCGGCCGGGACGCAAGCCGGCCGACCAGCGCGGTGAAGTCGTCGTCCCCGGCGGTCAGGTTGAGCACCTCGTCCTCGCCGAGGGTCACGCCGTCGCCGCGGCGGACCGTCCAGGTGAGGCCGTCGTCGACGCCGCCGCGGACGACGAGGATGCCGCGCTCCGGCCCCTGCTCGGAGCTCTGCACCATGTAGACGGGGATGTCGGTGTCGACGCCGTCGGCGATCGCCGGATCGGAGTCGATGATCCACCAGGCCAGGCCGCTGAGAGGTACGGCGACCGCGGCGGTCGCGAGCACCCCGGCGACCGCCCGCCGCCGGCCCGCAAGGTCGGCGCCGACCGCGCCGAGCACGATCGCGGCCACGAACGCACCCTGCAGCACGACGACCAGCGCCCCGAGGCCGATGCCGGTCGAGATCGCCGCGAGGTCGAGGGAGAACGTCGCGAGCACCGCGGCCAGCAGGGCAGCGACGAGGCCGACGATCCAGCAGACCAGCACCGGGATCCGGGTCGCCCGCGGGGCCAGAGCGACCAGCGCCAGGACGGCGACCACCAGCCCGAGCCACCACGGGGCGCCGAGGCCGCCGAGCCGGCCCGACGCCAGGTCGAGTCCGTCGACGGCCGCCGCGGGCAGCCGGCCGGTGTCGAGCAGCAGACCCTCGGCCGCGCCGCGCTGAACCGACGGGATCCACCAGGGCGCGAGCAGCGCCGGGACCAGGCCCAGGGCCAGCGCCGGCGGACCCCACACCGACCACCCGGCGCTCCGCGCGATCGCGAGCGCCGCGGCCACCACGACGAGCCCGAGCGCGACCGCGAACAGCCACAGCACCGGCGCGAAGGCCGACGCGACGCCCAGCAGCAGGCCGGCCCGCCAGGCCGCGCGCCAGCGCCGGTCGGCGTCCGGGTCGGCGAAGCCGAGGGCGGCGTGCGCCAGCCACGGCAGCAGCGCCGCGACCACGACCACGCCGAGTCGGCCGTCGCCCCACGCGCCGCTCGCGACCGGCACCAGCGCCCACGTGACCGAGCCCCAGAGCAGCACCCGGCGCGGCGCCCCTGCGGGCGTCGCCAGCCGCCCGGCCACGCGCAGGAAGCGCCACGCGCCCCACAGCCCGAGCGGTACGGCGAGCAGCAGCACCGCCGAGACGGCGGCGCTCGCGCTCCCGAGCAGCAGCGTGCCGAGCACCGCCAGCGGGAGGAGGTACGCCGGCGCGGGGACCGCCGTCCCCGTGCCGAGCGGGTGCCACGTCTCGTACTGGAGGCGCCACCAGTCCGACACCCCGGCCGGTGCCGGGGAGAGCCCGCCGCCCGCGACCGGGTCGAGCGCGCCTCGCGCGCCGACCACCGCGGCGAGGACGAAGACCGTGAGCGCCAGCGCGACCGGGTTGGTCAGGAACCGAGCCACCACACCGGTGTCCTCGGCGAGCTCCTCCTCGGTGCGCGAGCGCGCCACGGTGCTGGCCATCGTGCTGGCGGGCGCGTGCTCGGCCGCGGCGATCCGGCGGCGCTCGGCCACGTCCGCGGCCTGGTTGGTGGCCGCGGCGAGGAGGTCGCCGACGAAGTCGAGGCCGTGCCGGTAGGGCACCCACCACGGCGCCAGCAGCGGCCGAGCGCGCGCCGGATCGGCGCCGCCGGCGCGCCGGGACCGGCGGGCGGCCCGGATCTCCCCGGGATGCGCGTAGAGGCTGAGCAGCGCGGCCAGGTCGTCGAGCGCCTCGCCGACCGAGCGCACGACGAGGAAGCCGAGCATCCGCAGCAGCGTCCCGAGGAACAGCCGGACCACGAGCCACGGCAGCGCCCGGCGCCGCGCGTTCGCGAGCAGCGTGTAGAGCGCCGCCCGCCGCTCCTGGTAGTGGGTGTGGCGTCCGGTCAGCGGCGTCCGGCGTACGCCGCGGTGCGCGGCCTCGGCGTGGAACACGACCGCCTGCGGCACCACGACGGTCTTGTGGCCGCGCGCGGCGGCGCGCCAGCCGAAGTCGAGGTCGTTGCCGAAGATCGGCAGCCGGGCGTCGAACCCCCCGAGCTCCTCGAGCACCTCGCGGCGCACGAGCATGCCGGCGGTGTTGACCGCCAGGACCTCGCGGACCTCGTCGTGCTGGCCCTGGTCGTACTCGCCGCGCTCGAGGCCGGTCTCGCGCCGGCCGGTGCCGGAGATGGTGACGCCGAGCTCGAGCAGCCGCCGCAGCGAGGGCCACTCGCGCAGCTTCGGGCCGAGGACGTCGGCGGCCGGGTCGGCCGCGGCGGCCTCGAGGAGGGCGGTCAGCGCGCCGGGGTCGGGGTTCGCGTCGTCGTGGAGGATCCAGACCCAGTCGCTGGTCGAGGCCGACACGAGCAGCTGCTCGAGGCCCATCGCGACGGCCGCGGGGAACGAGGTCGAGCCCGGGGCGCGCAGCACGTCTCCGAAGGCGCGCTCCAGCAACTCGGCGCTGTCGTCCCTGCTGCCGGTGTCGATGGCGACGACCGCGTCGACGGGCGTCTGCTGGGAGGTCAGGCCGTCGATGACGGCCGGCAGCCAGCGGCTGCCGTCATGGCTGACGAGCAGTGCCGTGACCGAGCAACCCACGGCCCGAACCCTAACGGCCGGGGATCGGACGCCGACTCGGGCGCCCTACCGGTCGTGAGCCGGCGACCGAGTCAGACGGCGCGCTTCTTCAGCTTGCGGCGCTCCCGCTCGGAGAGACCGCCCCAGATGCCGAAGCGCTCGTCGTTCATCAGTGCGGACTCGAGGCACTCCTCGCGCACCTCGCACGTCAGGCAGACCTTCTTGGCCTCCCGCGTCGACCCTCCCTTCTCGGGGAAGAACGCCTCGGGATCGGTCTGCGCGCAGAGCGCACGATCCTGCCAACCAGCATCCTCGGCGTCCCCGTCGAGGAGAAATAGTTCTCTCACGGCCTTCGCCCTTTCGACCCGTCCTGCTCCCACATCCCCGTTGCCCGCCGCGGTCCCGATCGTCACGGACCCGGATCACCGCGGTGGAACGCGGATGACACTGTGGGAATTACATGCCTGTCGTACCCCGGAAGTCAAGCCCGGATCTGCTATGGGCCCCGGACCCGGGGACGGACGCCCTCCCCACGTGCGGCAAGGTATCCGCATGCACGACATCACGGTGCTCTCGGGGGGCATGGGCGGCGCCCGCTTCCTGCAGGGACTGCTGCACGGGATCGCGACCGGCCGCCTGCCCGGTGTCACACCCGACGCACGCGTCACGGTGATCGCCAACACCGCCGACGACCTGTGGATCCACGGGCTCAAGGTGTGCCCCGACCTCGACACCGTGATGTACACCCTCGGCGACGGGATCGACCTCGACCGCGGCTGGGGCCGGCGCGACGAGACGTGGAGCGTCAAGGAGGATTTGGCGGCGTACGGCGTGGAGCGCACCTGGTTCGGGCTCGGCGACCGCGACATCGCCACCCATCTGGTCCGCACCCAGATGCTGGACGCCGGCTACTCCCTCACCGACGTGACCGCCGCGCTGTGCCACCGCTGGCAGCCGGGGGTGACGCTCCTGCCGATGACCGACGACCGGGTCGAGACCCACGTCGCGATCCCCGACCCGGACGCGCCGAGCGGCCGGCGGGTCGTGCACTTCCAGGAGTACTGGGTGCGGCTGCGCGCCGAGGTGCCGGCCGAGGCCGTCGTGTTCGTCGGCCTCGACGACGCGGCACCCGCGCCGGGCGTCCTCGACGCGATCACCGACGCCGACCTGGTCGTGCTGCCGCCGTCCAACCCGGTCGTCTCGGTCGGCACCATCCTCGGCGTACCCCGCGTCCGCGAGGCGCTGGCCGCCACGCGAGCGCCGGTCGTCGGCCTCTCCCCCATCGTGGGCGGCGCCCACGTGCGCGGCATGGCCGAGCAGCTGCTGACCTCGATCGGCGTCGAGGTCAGCGCCGCCGGCGTCGGCCTGCACTACGGCAGCCGCGGCGACGGCGGCGTGCTCGACGGCTGGCTGGTCGACGAGGTCGACGCGGACCAGGTCGAGCGGGTCGCCGCGGCCGGGCTGGCCTGCCGCGCGGTGCCGCTGATGATGACCGACCACGACGCCACCGCCGCGATGGCGGCCGCCGCCGTGGAGCTGGTCGCCCGATGACCCGCGTCGAGGTGGTCGCGCCCGACGGCGCGCCCGAGGTCCACCCCGGCGCCGACCTGGTCGAGGCCCTGCTGCCGCTGGTCGACCTCGAGGACGGCGACATCGTGGTCGTCACGAGCAAGGTGGTGAGCAAGGCCGAGCGCCGGGTCCGCCGCGGCACCCGCGACGACGCGCTGCCCGGCGAGACCGTCCGGGTGGTCGCGCGCCGCGGCCCGACCACGATCGTGCGCAACCGCCTCGGCCTGACCCTGGCCGCCGCCGGCATCGACAGCTCCAACGTCGCCGCCGGCCACGTCGTGCTGCTGCCCGAGGACCCCGACGCCTCCGCGCGCGGGATCCGCACCGGCGTCCGCCACCGCACCGGCCGCAACGTCGCCGTCGTCGTCACCGACACCGCCGGACGCGCCTGGCGCGAGGGCCAGACCGACATCGCGATCGGCGCCGCGGGGCTCCTCGTCGCCGAGGAGTACGCCGGGCGCACCGACGCCCACGGCAACGAGCTCGCCGTGACCCTGCCCGCCGTGGCCGACGAGATCGCGGGGATGGCCGAGCTCGTGCAGGGCAAGCTCGGCGGGCGCCCGTTCGCCGTCGTCCGCGGGCGCGCGGACCTGGTGCTCCCGCCGGACGAGGACGGCCCGGGCGCGGCGTCGCTGGTCCGCCCCGAGGGCGGCGACCTGTTCGGCTTCGGCGCCCGCGAGGCCGTGGTCCGCGCCCTTGCCGGCGACCCGGCCGACCGCCCGGTGTTCGGGGCACCAGCCCCGCCCGAGGAGCTGGCCGCCGCGATCGCCCGGGTGCTCGGGCTCGTGGCGTCCCACTCGGTCAAGGAGGGCGGCTCGCTCGTGGTCACCCACCCGCGCGGCATGAGCCGGGCGCTGGGCGCCCTCGCGTTCGCCCACGGCTGGGAGGTCCTGCCCACCGACTCCCCGAGCGACGCCCGCCTGCGGCCGGCGCGTCCCTAGGTCGACCGGGAACCCGTCATCGGTAGCCGTGGAAGGCGTACGGGTTGAGGATCTGGCGCTCCCACAGATACCTGCGGTCGTCCGCGGTCATGCCGACGTCGTCGGCGGCCTGGTCCCACCCTCCGCGGATGGTCGTGACCTGACGGTCGACGATCTCGCGAGCCTGTTGCGTCGAGAGGCCGTAGGCGCCGGCGGCGCTCACGCACACCGCGAACCGGCTGTCTCGTCGTCCGTCGGCGGTGATGTCCATGGCCTGTCGCGCCTCGCCGCCGGATCTCACCTGGGGACAGATGTCGTAGGCCGGGGTGAGCTCGAGCCCGCGCCCGTCCCAGAACGCCGCGTGGTTGCGGGCGTGGTCGTCGATGTTGCCGACCGCGACGTTGAACACGATGCGCTCGAACAGCTTGCGTCCCGCGGTATCACCGTCACGGCCCCTGCGGCGAAGCACGTCGAGGACCTCGAGGTAGGAGGAGTAGCGGGCGCCGAGGAAGTCGCCGAACCCGAGCATCGTCAGCGCGGAGATCATCATGCGCCGGCGGCCGTCACCGGGTCGGTCGAACCGCTCGACGAGCAGGACGTCACGCCCGAGCGAGGTCCTGACCATGGTCTGCGGTACGTCGATGCCGACCTGTCGCGCGAGCTCCATCGCGACCGCCTCGGCCTTGACCACCGGGTACGGGTCCGACGACAACGACAGCTTCGCGATCCAGCTGGTCTCATCGTCGTAGACCAGGACCTTGGGTCGTGCGCCGCCGACCGCGGTCCCGTTGACCAGGGCGTCACCGAGGACGGCCGGCAGGTCACCGCGCTCCACCGCCTGCGCCGCGGCGTGCAGCTCGTCCAGGCTGGCGTGCTCCTCCCGTGGGACGTACTCGTCGGCACTGGCCTGGAAGTCCAGGGCGCCGATACGGTCGGACCCGGACTCCAACAGGTAGGTCAGCTTCGTGGCCCTGACCCGGTCAGCCGCATCGCCGTACCGGCCACCGGCCAGGCGGATGTTGATGACCCGCTGGCCCCACGAGTCAGGGCTGGCGTCCCACAGGCAGCCGGCCAGCTCCAGGCCGTCGGGAGGGTCCTGCCACCCGGCCCGGAGCGGGAGCTCGGGGCCGTAGAGGCTGATGGCGTCCGAGCGGTCCAGGTAGCGGCGACCGTAGATGAACCGGTGCTGCCCGCCGCCGACGTGATGTACCCGGCCGGCTGGGACGGGCTCGGCCGAGCCGGGCAGCCAGACCCAGACGAACGCCTCCTCCGGAGGCGAGGCCAGCCGGTCAGAAGTCGTCATCCGCACCGTCCTGGGTCCGCGCGGCACGGGGCGGCCGGACCTGCTTGGGCAGGAGTGCCAGGGTCTCCTCGCCGCGCCGGCGTGCCAGCGCCAGGTCGTCACCCTCGAGCCCGAACAGGTTCACGCCGACCGTGAAGGCGGCGTTGAAGACCGTGCCGACCGCAACGTTCGGCGACCCGTTCTCCACCGCCGACAGCGTGCGGGCGTCGACCCCGAGGCGGGCCGCGAGGTCGCGCTGCGTCCAGCCGCGCTCGAGCCGGGCCCGCTTGACCTGCGCCGCCAGCACCGACAGCGCGTCCCGGGACGCTCGGGACACCGCCACGCTGCGCTTCGCCACCGCCATCACCTGCAATAAAAAGAATCTAAAACCGGAATAGATGCTTTTTATTGTAGTTCGGAGGCTGTCGATGTCAACCGCCTGACTTGTCCCTAGCTTCGCTAGGTCAGCCGGCCCCGGCCGCTCTCCTTCAGCTCCGCGACGACCTGCTTCACGTCCTGGGCCCGCGCGCGCGTCGTCACCAGCAGGGCGTCGGGGGTGTCCACCACGACGACGTCGTCGAGGCCGACGACCGCGACCACGCGGCCCGAGGCCGGTACGACGAGACCGCTGGCGTCGTGCGCGACCACCCGCTCCGCGTCGCCGAGGACGGTGGTCGCCGCGGCGTCGCCGAGCAGCGTCGCCAGCGAGTCGAAGTCGCCCACGTCCTCCCAGCCGAACGCCGAGGGCACGCAGACGACCCGGCCGGCGTCGGCCGCGGGCTCGGCGACGGCGTGGTCGAGCGCGATCTTCGGCAGGCCCGGCCACAGCTCGTCGAGCCGGACCGGCTCGGCGGCGATCGCGCGCAGCGACGCGGCGAACTCCGGGTGCCAGGTGCCGAGCAGGTCGAGCAGCACCGTGGGCCGGACGACGAACATGCCGGCGTTCCAGCGGTAGCGGCCGGTCGCGACGTACTCCGTCGCCGTGCGGACCGACGGCTTCTCGACGAACTCCCGCACCGACCGCGCGCCCGGGTGGCCGGCGAGCTCGTCGCCGAGGTGGATGTAGCCGAACGCCGAGGACGGGCACGCCGGCTCGATGCCGAGCGTCACCAGCCAGTCCTCGCGCGCCACCTCGACCGCCGTGCGCACCGCGTCGGCGAAGAGGCCGGGGTCGGGGATCACGTGGTCGGCCGCGAAGGACCCCATCACCGCCTGCGGGTCCTCGCGCTCGAGCATCGCCGCGGCCAGGCCGATGGCGGCCATCGAGTCGCGCGGCGAGGGCTCGGCGAGCACCCGCTCCGGTGCGACCTCGGGCAGCTGCCCGAGCACGGCCTCGCGGTGCGGCCGGCCGGTGACCACCACGAACCGGTCCGCGGCCAGCGGCCCCAGCCGGTCGCGGGTGTCCTGGAGCAGCGTGCGGCCACCGCCGGTGAGGTCGTGCAGGAACTTCGGCGCCGACGAGCGCGACAGCGGCCACAGCCGGGTGCCCGCACCGCCCGCCGGGATCACGGCCCAGAAGTGGTCGATCGCGTCGGTCGCAGCCATGCCTGAGAGGCTAGCGAGGTGACCACCTTCTCCGAGCTCCTGGCTCGCCGGCTCCGCGCCGACGCGGGGCGCCCGTTCGTCACGTTCTACGACGACGCGACCGGCGAGCGGGTCGAGCTCTCCGTCGCGACGTACGCGAACTGGGTGGCGAAGGCCGCGAGCCTGCTCAGCGAGGAGCACGGCCTCGAGCGCGGCCAGGCCCTGTGCGTGGACCTGCCGCCACACTGGCTCGGCCCGGTGTTCCTGGGCGCGGCCTGGACGGTCGGGCTGGTCGTGACCGGCCCCGGGGACGGCGGTCCGGACGGGGTGGTGTGCGGTCCGGACGGGCTGGACCGCTGGGCGGAGCACGCCGACGACCTGCCGGTGCTGGCCTGCTCGCTGCTGCCGCTCGGGGTGCGGTTCGCCGGCCCGCTGCCGGCCGGCGTGCACGACGTCGGCGTCGAGGTGTGGTCGCAGCCGGACGCGTTCACGGCCTGGGACCCGCCGGGCCCGGACGACCCGGCGCTGCCCGGCCTCAGCCAGGGGGAGATCTGGCGGGCGGCCGCCGCCGGGAGTCTCCTCACCGACGGCGGCCGCCTTCTGTCGGAGGCGAACCCGGCTTCCCCACCGGGGATCGCCTCCCTCACCGAGCCGCTCGCCAGAGACGGCTCGCTGGTCCTGGTCGCCCACGCCGGGCCGGGGCGTCTCGACGCACTGTCGGCCGCCGAGCGCACCACGGCCCGCTTCCCTTGATCGCGGGTCAACCAGCCAGGTCGTAGGCCCCCATTCCGCTCGCCAGGTAGCGCCGGGGTTGGAAGCCCGTCTCGGTGCCCTGGATCAGGTAGAGGTCGCCGGTCTTCCGCTCGCGGACCAGCAGGTCCGCGTGGCCGGTGAGCATGACGTCGCTGATGCCGACGACCCAGTCGTACGGCGAGAGGTCGAGGCCGAGCGCCTTCCCGCCGGTGAGGCCACCGGGGCCGTTGCCGGGGTAGAGCGTGAGCCGGTTGCCCTTGCGGAACAGGGAGTCCGGGGCGCCGTCGCCGTTCCACCGGCCGACCGCGATCTGCTTGCCGGCATCGATCCGGCTGTGCGCGACGTAGCTCGGCCTCAGGCCGTCGGTGCCGGCGCCGGGGTAGATCCGCATCGCCCCGCCCGCGGGCTGGCCCATCAGGTCCGGGAACCCGTCGCCGGTCATGTCGCCCACCGCGGCGAGCAGTCCGACGCTCTTGAAGTTGCCCGGCAGCCGGATCGGCTTGGCGAACGTGCCGGTGCCGTCGCCGCGTCGCAGCTTCAGCGCGCCGGTCTTCTTGCTGCGCACGATCACGTCGCCGCGCCCGTCGCGGTCCCAGTCGCCCGCGTTGAGCACCAGGTTCGCGCCCTTCAGGTTCAGGTTGGTGACGATCGGCCGGCCGACCTCGGTGGTCCCGGCGTTCGGGAACGTCACGAGCGACTCGCGCGTGCGGCCGACCAGGTCCGGCGTACCGTCCGAGGAGACCTGCGCGGCGCCGACCAGCCCGCCGACCGTGGCGATGCGGAGCACCGGGCCGAGCGGGCGGCCGTAGCTGCCATCGCCGTTGGAGGGCAGCACCCAGCCGTTCTTGCTGCCCGCCTCGCGGGCGAACAGGTCGGTGTCGCCGTCCTTGTCGAAGTCGCCGTAGCCGGTGATCGTCGAGTACTTCGCGAAGCTGCCCGGGACCTTGACCGGGGCCCCGAAGCCGCCCTTGCCGTTGCCGGGGTGGAGCCACAGCGTGCCGGACCTATCGCGGCCGATCAGGTCGGCCCTGCCGTCCCCGTCGGCGTCGCCGGCACCGATGAGCTGGGTGTAGCCGTCCCAGCCGGTGCCGGCCTTCTGCAGCCGGAACCGGGTGCCGGAGCGGCCGAGGTAGACGTCGAGCCGACCGTCGGAGGTACGCCGCGCGACCAGGTCGTTGCGGCCGTCGGCGTTCAGGTCGCCCACGGCGGTCACCAGGTCGTGGCCGCCGAAGCCCTTGACCGTCCGCACGCTCGCCCCGAAGCCGCCGTTCCCGTCGCCGGGCCGCACGGTCGCCGAGCCGCTCGGTGACACGACGAGCAGGTCGCCGTACCCGTCGCCGGTGAGGTCGGGCGAGACCACCGGCTTGTCGTCGGCCCCGATCCCGCTGGCGGCCGGGAGCCCGGCACCGAAGCCGGTGAGCCCGCCGGTCGGCAGGATCACGCCCTTGCCGTCGCTGGCGCGCCGCACGATCAGGTCGGGATACCCGCTCCCGGCCAGGTTGGACTCGAGGTTGCGGCCGTCCCAGCCCTTCTGCGCGGCGGCCGCGAGCTTGCGGATCTGCGGGATCTTCGCGTAGAGGTAGCGCCCCGGGCAGGCGGTCGACGCGGCGTCGCGGTGGCCGTTGATCGCCTGGAAGTACCGCGACCCGACCCACTGCCGCTTCGAGGATGCGTCCACGCCGTGGAGGGAGAGCTTCCACGCGAACAGCGCCGCATAGGCCTGGATCACGGCCTTGGTCGGCTTGGCGGTCTCGTAGTTGCCGATCGCCGACATCGCGAAGGAGTAGTCGTTGTAGTTGAGCGTGTGGGCCCCGACGACCGGGCGGTCGACCCCGCCGGCCCGGCCCTCCCAGATCCGGCCGAACCGATCGACGAGGAAGTTGTAGCCGATGTCGGACCAGCCGCGCGACTGGGTGTGGTAGGCGTAGATGCCGCGCAGCAGCGCCGGCACCTGGGCCCGGGTGTAGTTGTTCGCGTTGACCGTGTGGTGGACGAACCCGGCGTGCACCTCGAAGTAGCTCAACGAGCCCTTGTCGCGCATGCTCTCGTCGGCCCCCCACTGGGCGCGGGAGAAGATCTGCGGCTTCGGGGTGTACGTCGCCGCGCTCAGGCCGAGCCCGTCGTCGGTCGGCTCGTCGGGCTCCGCGGGCTCTGCGGAGTCCTCGCCGGTGCCGTCGTCCATGGTCGAGGTGTCCAGGGCGGGCCGCTCGACGGCGGTCTTCTGGTCCGTGCCCGGATCGATGACGGCGAGCCTCATGTCGGCCGGGAGCCGCCTGGCCCCGGAGACCCGCACCTGGACCTCGTCGACCTCGCCGATGAGCAGCGCGTCCGTGCCGGGACGGGCGTCCTTGCCCTCCTCGGTGCCCGGGTCGGCGGCATGGTCGTCGGTGTACTCGAGGTCCATCCACTCCGACCAGGTGTCGCCGGTGCGGGTGCGGACGGCGAGGTCGAGGTCCTCGTCCGGGATGTCCTCGCCGCTCGCCCAGGTGACGCCGATCGTGCCGTACCCGGAGACCGGCTGCGGGAGGCTGACCACCTCCGGGCCGCCGAGCTCGCCGGTCCTGCTGCGGGCGCTGACCGAGCGCAGCGCGCCGGACTTGGTGCCCGACTTGGTGCCCGCGGGGGCGGTGAGCGCGTACTCCTCGACGGTGGGGTCGACCACCTCGGTCGAGACGCGCGAGGGGACCGCGGATCTCTTCGTGTACGCCGCCAGGCTGCCGCCGAGCGCGGGACCCCCGCTGGCGCCGGGGGTCTCACGCACGACGTCGAGGCTGACGACGCTGGCCGCCGGGGTCAGGGCGGCGATGACGACACCGAGGGCCAGCAGCTGCTGGCAGAGGGTGACGAAGCTGGTTCTTCTGGGGGACATCGACGTACTCCATGTGCGCGGGGAAGTTCACACGAGACGCAACTTTCACACGCGCAACACGCACCACGGAAGAGGAACTGAGTAACTACAGTCTTGTAATTTCCATTCGACACGCCGACAGATCCGAGATTTGTCAAGAAATCTCATTCTTGTAATTCGACGCCGAGTCGGCGCAACTTGCCCGCCAGAAGGGCGCAAGTCGGCGCAACTTGCCCGCCGGTTGGGCAAGACGCGCCGAGTCGGCGGGGGTGACGGCGGGCTTGCGGCCCGCGGGTTGTGGGGCGAGCGCCGACTCGGCTCCTATCTAGCTCGCTTCGCTCGCTAGATGTCTCCCCCGGCCTCGTCCTCGGCGGTGTCCTCGCCCTGGTCGTACTTGACGAACTTGATGCCCTCGTCGACCGAGCCGTCGAAGGCGAGCCGGCCCTGCTCGAGGACGAGGACCCGGTCGCACATCCGGCGGACCGATCCCGGGGCGTGGCTGACGTAGAAGAGCGTCCGGCCGCCGTCGCGGATCTCCTGCATCTTCTGCAGGCACTTCTGCTTGAAGGGCTTGTCCCCCACGGCGAGCACCTCGTCGGCGAGGAAGATGTCGGAGTCGACGTGGATCGCGACCGAGAAGCCGAGCCGGGCGAACATGCCCGAGGAGTAGTGGCCGACCTGGGTGTCGAGGAAGCGGCCGATGTCGGCGAACTCGACGATGTCGTCGAACTTCCGCTTGGTCTCGGCCTCGGACATGCCGAGTACGGCGGCGTTCAGATAGACGTTCTCCCGGCCGGTGAGCTGCGGGTGGAAGCCGGCGCCGGTGGCGATCAGCCCGGCGATCCGGCCGCGGGTCAGCACCTCGCCGCGGTCCGGACGCATCACGCCGTTGATCAGCTTGAGCAGGGTGCTCTTGCCGGAGCCGTTGAGCCCCATCAGGCCGATCGACTCACCCTGCTCGACGGTGAACGACACCCCGTCGAGCGCGTCGAAGGTGTTGCGGAGCTGCTGGCCGCGCAGGCGCGCGACCGCCATCTGCTTGAGCGTGCGGTGGAACTGGAGCGTGAACGACTTGGTGACGTCCTCGACGACGATCGAGGTGCTCTGGGAGTGGGCCATCAGAGGCGCTCCGGGATGCGGTTCTCGTACCGCCGGAAGATCCACTGAGCGACGACCAGCATCGCCGCGGAGACCGCGAGGGCCAGGAGGCTGAACGCGTAGAGGCTGTCGGGGATGTTCTCGGCCTGGACGAGCTCGGGGTCGGGAGTGGTGCCGACCCAGAACGCCTGCTGCACGAGGAGCACCGCGTCGGCGATCGGGTTCAGCAGGTAGAACTGCGCGAACCACCCGAACCGCTGGTCCACGAGGAAGTAGGGGTAGACCATCGGGACGCCGAAGCGCACGAAGTTGGTCAGGATCGAGACGAAGCTGCTCACGTCGCGCAGGAACACGTTCGCGACGCTGAACGTCAGCGCAAGCGACGTGCCGAGCAGCGCGATGATGAGGATCGCCAGCACGAAGCCCAGCATGCTGACCGGATCCGGCGTCCATCCCGCGATCGAGCACACGACGACGAGGATCACCAGCTGGGGGCCCATGTGGTAGAGCGACACCAGCATCGACGCCACCGGGAACATCTCCCGCGGCACCGCCATCTTCTGCACCAGCGCCTTGTTGCGCACGATCGAGCGGGTGCCGGCGTTGAACGTCTCGATGAAGAACTGGACGACGATCAGCCCGCTGAACACGTGGATCGGGAAGCTGTCCACCCGGCCCCGGCCGAGGATCTCGCCGAAGACGAACCAGTAGATGAACAGCTGCGAGAGCGGGTTGATGTAGGACCAGAGCAGGCCGAGGAACGAGCCCTGGTAGCGCGCGCTGATCTCGCGGCGCACCAGCATGCGGAGCAGGTACCGGTGCCGGAACACCTCGAGCAGACCCGCCCGCGGTGCCGGGGGGGACAGCGGCGCGTCGACGACGTGCGTGCGTCCCGCGTCAGTCATCCGGGCGCTGCTCGGTCCAGGGCCGGAACGTCTCGTCCCACGCCTCCGGGGAGGTCACCTCGCCGAGCTTCGCGCGGTACTCCGCGGCGAGCCGCGGCCACTCCCTGCGCAGCCGGCGGTGGATCGCGATGGTCTTGCCCAGGAGCTCGCGGAACCTCTCCGGGTCGCGCTGGTAGAGCGCGGCCGAGGTGCCGTCGTTCATCGAGACGATCGCGGAGTCGTACTTGGTGATCCGGTACCACTGCGTGTCCATGGCCGGCAGCTCCGCCTCGGGGTACTGCCTGCTGAGCGGACGCACCGGCAGCAGCTGCCGGATCGGCGCCTTGAGCGCGGCCAGCTTCACCTCACGCGGCATCGGGACCGCCGTGTCGTCACGGCCCTTGCGCGGCGGCTTCGTGCGCCGCACCGCCGGGAACGCGTCGCGGTCGGCCTCGAGCCGGGCGTCGGTGAACGCCTTGACGAGCTCGCGGATCTCCGTGAGCCGGGTCGGCAGCATCTCGTGCAGGTGCTCCGGCCCGGCCAGCACGTCCTCGAGCGCCCGATGCCGGATCTCGACGGTGGAATACTGCATCGACACCAAGTGCTTGATCTGGTGGTTGAGGCTCTCCTGCACCATCCTGCCGCCGTTCTTGTACGGCGAGTGCAGCAGCGCCGCCACGAACCGGTTCCGGTGGTGGAAGTAGGACTGCCAGTCCAGCGCGTCGTTCTTGTCGGTCCACGGAACGTGCCACACCGCCGCGCCCGGGAAGGTCACCGTCGGATAGCCGGCCTCCTTGGCGCGCAGGCCGTACTCCGAGTCGTCCCACTTGAGGAACAGCGGCAGCGACAGGCCGATCTCGGCGATGACCTCACGCGGGATCAGGCACATGAACCAGCCGTTGAAGTCGACGTCGACGCGCTTGTGCAGCCACCGGCTCGAGCGCAGGTTGCGCGCCGAGAAGTCCCAGTCGCCGAAGACGCCGGGCGCCGACTGCCACCAGAACTTCCACGGCTGCACGATCTCGCCGAAGCTGTGCAGGCGCGACTTGGCGTAGAGGCTGAACATGTGGCCGCCGACGATCGTGGGGCGGCGGGCGAGGTCGCCGAAGGTGACCGCGCGGATGATGCCCTCGGGCTCGCAGACGACGTCGTCGTCCATCATCATCGCGTACGTCGCCGTACCCTTGCGCAGCGACTCGAGCTGGCCACGGGCGTAGCCGCCGGACCCGCCGAGGTTGCCCTGCTCGATGATCCGCAGCCTGTCGCCGAGCGCGCCCTGGGCCTTGGCGAAGTCGGGGCTGTCGACGACCTTGTCGGTGCCCTGCTCCATCACGTAGACGGTGTCGAGGTACGGCGCGAGCGCGGTGTCGTCGCCCATCTGGCCGAGCAGCTTCGCGCAGAAGTCGGGCCGGTTCATCGTGGTGATCGCGATGTCGACCGTGCCGTGCTGGGCCCTGTCCTCCGGCACGTCGCCGGTCCACTCCGCCGACTCCACCACGACGTCCTCGTCGCCGGCGACGACGTTGTACCAGTACCAGCCGCCGTCGACGAACGGCTTGAGGGTGAGGTCGAAGGTGAACGTCTCGGCGCCGGCCGACCCCGCGGTGGCGGCGTCGACGCGCTGGGAGCGGCCGTTGGCCATCGACTTGTAGACGATCACGGTCGCGTCGTGGCCGCGCAGGGTGATGGTGAGCCGGACGTCCTTCACGACGCTGTAGCGGCGCCAGTAGCTCGCCGGGAACGCGTTGAAGTAGGTGCCGAAGGACAGTCGCTCGCCGGACTTCACCGTGATGGCGGTGCGCGACTGGATCTGGTCGGGGTGGATCGACGAGCCGTCGCCGATCGCCTGGCGCATCGTGGCGGCGTTGAGCTCGCGGGCCTGGCGGTTGTGGCCGACCTCGTACTTGTCGGCGTCGAGGACGGCCGGGCCGGGGTCGACGTACAGGGCGAGGACGTCGAGGTCGTGGTCCAGCGGCAGGATCTGGCGCTGGAGCAGGCGGGTGGTCATGCGGGTGGTCACTCGTCGACACCGCCGCTGGTCAGCGGCGCACCCTCGGCGAAGTGCGGCCGGAGCCTGTTCTCGTACATGGAGAGCGCCGACCCGATCGCCATGTGCATGTCGAGGTACTGGTAGGTGCCGAGGCGGCCGCCGAAGAGCACCATCGGCTCCTTCCCGGCGAGCTCGCGGTACCGGAGCAGCTTCTCGCGGTCCTCGGCGGTGTTGACCGGGTAGTACGGCTCGTCGCCCTCCTCGGCGAACCGGCTGTACTCGTGCACGATCACGGTCTTGCCGGGCAGGTGCGTCTTCGCGCGCTCGGGGTGGAAGTGCTGGAACTCGATGATCCGGGTGAACGGCACCTCCTGGTCGTTGTAGTTCACCACGCCGGTGCCCTGGAAGTCGTCGACGTCCTCGACGGACTCCTCGAGGTCGACGGTCCGCCACGACAGGCGGCCCTCGGAGTGCCCGAAGTACTCGTCGAGCGGCCCGGTGTAGACGATCGGCACCGTGCCGACGTACTCGTCGCGTACGTCGAGGAAGTCGGTCTCGAGCCGCACCTCGATGTTGGGGTGGTCGGCCATCCGGCTCAGCCAGGCGGTGTAGCCGTCGGTGGGCAGGCCCTCGTGGGTGTCGCTGAACCAGCGGTTCTCGAAGGTGTAGCGCACCGGCAGCCGGGTGATGATGTCCGCGCTCAGCCGGGTGGGGTCGGTCTGCCACTGCTTGGCGGTGTAGCCCTTGATGAACGCCTCGTAGAGCGGGCGCCCGATCAGGCTGATCGCCTTCTCCTCCAGATTGGTGGCGTCCTCGGTGGCGATCTCGCTGGCCTGCTCGGCGATCAGCGCGCGCGCCTCGTCGGGGGTGTGGCTCTTGCCGAAGAACTGGTTGATCAGCGCCAGGTTCATCGGCAGCGAGTAGATCTGCCCCTGGTACTTGCCGAACACGCGGTGCTGGTAGCTCGTGAAGGCGGTGAACCGGTTGACGTACTCCCAGACCTTCTCGTTGGAGGTGTGGAAGAGATGCGCGCCGTACTTGTGCACCTCGATGCCGGTCTCGGGCTCGCGCTCGCTGTAGGCGTTGCCGCCGAGGTGGTGGCGGCGCTCGAGCACGAGGACCTTGAGGCCCAGCTCGGTCGCGCACCGCTCGGCGACGGTGAGGCCGAAGAAGCCGGAGCCGACGACGACGAGCTGGGGCGAACCGGTGGGAAGGGCTGACACGATGGGTCAGTCTACGGACCGGGGCGGCACGGCCCGCATTCCCCGCGCGTCGCGCATGGCGCGGGTCACGTTGCGCGCCTCGGCCCGGCCGCCGCGGACCGGGCTGAGCAGGACGACGGCGGCGGCGATCAGCCACGGCTTGAGCCGGACCAGTCGGTTCTCGCCGTACCGGAGGTGGACGGCGAACAGGTTCCGGTACATGTAGTAGCCCTTCCAGCCGCCCAGATCGTGCTGCTGGTCGAAGTCGAGCTGGCGGACCAGGACGGCGTCGCGGACCGCCCAGATCCGGTAGCCGGCCCGCCGGGCGCGCACGGCGTAGTCGGCGTCGTCGTAGAAGATGAAGAACGACGGGTCGGGCAGCCCGATCGCCTCGACCACGCCGCGGCGGACCAGGAACCCCTCGAAGGCGACGTTCTGCACCTCGACCCGCTCGGGCATCCGGTCGCGGGCGCCGTACGCCGTCTCCACCATCGCGGTCTTGGGCTTGATCGCCAGCGGGTTGCGCAGGTCGAAGCGGACCGCGGCCTTCTCGACCAGGTCGCCGGCGAGGTCCTCGCGGACCGCGATCAGGCAGTCGGAGACGTCGGGGTCCTGGGCCATCAGCACGGTCAGGCAGTCCGGGGCGGGTACGACGTCGTCGTCCATCAGCCAGATCCGGTCGTGGCCTGCGTCGTACGCCGTCCGGAGTCCGAGGTGGAAGCCGCCCGCGCCGCCGAGGTTGTCGTCCGGCCGGATGACCCGCAGGCCGGGGTTGGTCGCGGCGGCGAGCACGTCGGAGGTGTCGTCGGTGCTCGCGTTGTCGACGACGAACACCGCGTCCGGCTGCCGCTCCAACGCGGCCAGCCCGGCCAGCAT
The DNA here is from genome assembly GCF_054782915.1 of Nocardioides hungaricus. Taxonomy (NCBI): domain Bacteria; kingdom Bacillati; phylum Actinomycetota; class Actinomycetes; order Propionibacteriales; family Nocardioidaceae; genus Nocardioides; species Nocardioides hungaricus. The sequence continues at coordinate 108,216 of NZ_BAAGRO010000032.1, forward strand.
GGGCGCGAGCAGCTCCGCGCGGTTGTAGGTCACGACGACGACGGCGACCGACTCCGCGCCGGTGGTCGAGCCCGTCGAGACCCCGTCAGCCATGCACGTACCTCAGGTGGCCGCCGAAATCGCCGCGCACGGCGGCGTACCAGGCCCGCGCGCTGAGCCCGAGGCGGCCGGCGGACGGCCGGGTGAAGGTGTAGAACCACAGCGTCTTCGCGACGAAGGCCAGCGCGTGCGGCCAGCCCCGGTACTCGCGCAGGTTGAGCAGGTTGTTGCGCGCCATGCAGTAGTGCTTGAGGTCGCTGGGGCTGTGGTTGTACGTCGTGCGGCCGAACGCCATCGGGGTCCCGAGCGCGCCGACGGCGGGGTGCCGGACCTGCGCACCGACGACGGTGGCGACCCGGGCGCCGGCGGCCTCTGCGCGGAGGCGGTACTCGTGGTCGTCGCCCCAGATGAAGTACTCCGCGCGCGGCAGCCCGATCCGCTCGACCAGCCCGCGGGTGACCAGGACGCCGTTGAACGGGATCACGATGCCGTCGATCCGCCCGTCGGTGGCGGCGGCCTCGACGTCGGCCAGCCGGTGCACCACCCGGGTGCCGCCGGGCAGCCGGATCGGGAACACCAGCCGGCCCGGCTCCGCCTCGTCGACGACCAGCGGCCCCCAGAAGTCGAGGTCGCCCTGCTCCAGCAGGGTGGCCAGGCAGCCGGGCTCGGGCAGCCCGTCGTCGTCCATCAGCCAGGCCAGGTCCGCGCCGCGCTCCATCGCCCAGGCGAGCCCCTCGTGGAAGCCGCCCGCGCCGCCGCGGTTCTCGGCGAGCGTGCGCGCCCGCACCTTGCCGTCCCGCGATGCCAGCCACTCCCCCGTGCCGTCCGTCGACGCGTTGTCGACCACGAGGACCTCGGCGACCTCGGGTACGCCGTCCAGCCGGTCCAGCAGCCGCCGCAGCAGCTCCCGCCGGTTGTAGGTGACCACCACCGCCACGACGCGCACGGCGACCACCCTAGGCCGCGCCTCAGCCGGCCGCTCCGCAGCACCTCTTGTACTTCTGTCCCGATCCGCACCAGCACCGGTCGTTGCGGCCGGGCGGCCATCGGGTCGCGCGTCCGGTGCGCGCCACCTCCGCGGCGTACCGGGCCCTGGACGCGCTGGCGGCGGGGTCCAGCTCCTGGTCCACCGCGAACTCGGCGTACTCGTCGACCGCACCCAGCGCGACCGAGACCGAGACGCCGTTGCCGGCCAGCTCGCGCAGGCGCTGCTCGGTCGCCCGGCGGTGGCCGGGCAGGTCGGAGCCGTAGCCCTCGGCCAGGTCCGGCCAGAGGTCGACGAACCGCTCCCACTCGCCCGCCGGCCAGTGGATGAGCGCGGTGGTGCCGGCGGGGCCGGCGGTCCGCGCACCGCCCCGGCCACCGATCCCGAGATGCGCGAGGGTGCGCTGGCGCGCCCGCTCGCCGGCCTGGTCGAGCCGGTCCGGGGGCAGGCCGAGCCGCTCGCGCACCCGGCGCCGTCCGATCAGCGTCGTGAGTACGCCGCCCAGCCTGGCCTCGACCTCCCCGGGGTCGACGTGGGCGACCGCGAGGCTGAACCAGCGGTGCGCCTCCTTCAGGAGGCCGGCCTCCTCGAACGCCTCGGCGACGTAGTCCGGCTCCGTGTCCGACGCCTGCCCGGCCGCCAGCAGCGCGCGCAGCTCCTTGGCACGAGCCAGGGCCAGGTCGTGCTCCTCCCGGGCGAGTAGGACCTCGATCACCGCAGCGTGGCTCCCGAGCGACGTGGGCCCGCCGTCGGAGACGGCGTCCTCGGCACACCGGAGCGCCGCGTCCAGCTCCGCGATCGCGGTCCACGACTCGGCCGCGGCCACGAGGAAGGCGGCCCTGCCGAGCTCGCCCGGCCCCATCGACCGGGCCGCCTCCTCGAGCTGGCGCGCGGCCACCCCGGGCTCCGCGGCGTACTGGATGTCCTCGATCTCGTCGAGCAGGTCCTCGAGCAGGTGCCGGGTCATGGCGTCAGTCGACCAGATCGGCGGGCACGAGCTCGACGGGGTACGGCTCGTGGAGGACCAGCCGCTGGCCACCCTCCGCCTGGCCGGCGAGGACGTAGACGCCGTCGCGCAGCTCCCAGGCGCTGATGGCGGGGACCGCCGGGTCGACCACCCAGTACGACGGACAGCCGGCCGCCTCGTAGCGCGAGCGCTTGAGCCCGAGGTCGATGTGGCGGGTGCTCGGCGAGAGCACCTCGACCGCGAGCAGCGGGGTGCGGGGAAGGTTCTTCTCGCCGAACGACTCCCTGGCCGCGACCAGCAGGTCGGGCTGCAGGACGGTCGTCTCGGAGAGCTTGACGTCGAGCGGCGCGTAGAGGATGCGCAGCGCCGGCGGGCAGGCGGCTCGCAGCACCGCATAGAGGTTGCCCGACACGATCTGGTGCCGCGGGACCGGCGCCGGCGTCACGATGAGCGCGCCGTCGACGAGCTCGTAGCGGTTGCCGTCATCGGGCATCGCCTCGAGGTCGGCTGCGGTGAACTCCCGCCCGCGCGGCAGCGTCGTCATGGATGCCATGGTGCCTCCTGTGGGTCATGGACACCAAGGGTGCGACAGATCCCGGGCACCCCGCCCGCGTCATCCACAGGCTCAGCAGGCGGCGCCGAGGTCGTCGGCCTGGTTGGCGGCGTACCCCTTGCTCAGCGAGCCGATCGAGCCGCCGGTGACCGTGACGTTCTTCCGCTTCCTCTTCGCGGGCGCGTCGCCACCACCCTCGGAGCGATCGATCGCCTCGGCGACCTTGGCCTTGATCAGCTTGATGTCGGGGTCGGCGGTGTCGATCATCGGCGGCACCAGCGAGAGCGTCGAGACCTGCTGCCCGCGGGCCTTGAGCGCGAGCGAGATGAACGTGTCGACCTCGCTGGCCGGGATGTTGGTCGAGATCATCGCCGAGCTGGCCTCGGCGATCTTCTGGAAGTTGCGTACGGCGGTCTGCGGGCTGACCTGCTGGAGCATCGCGTTCATCACGCACTTCTGCCGCGCCATCCGCGAGTAGTCGTCGGAGTCGTAGCGGGCCCGGGCGAACCACAGCGTCTCGAAGCCGTTCAGCTTCTGCACACCGGGCTCGATGGAGGTGTAGAACGAGTCGGTGGGCAGCCCGACCGGGATCGGCTGGCGCACGTTGAGGGTGACGCCGCCGACCGCGTCGACGAGCTCCTTGAAGCCCTCGAGGTTCACCATCGCCCAGTAGTTGATCTTCAGCCCGGTGATGCCCTCGATCGCCTCGATCGTGGCGTCGACGCCGGGGTTGTCGGACTTCGGGAACAGCTCGGTGTTGTCCTGCGCCCAGGTGCTGACGCCGTTGAGGTAGTCGGCGTCGAAGCCGTCGGGGAACTGCTCGCGCATGACCGAGCCGCGGGCGAACGGGAAGTTCTGCATGTTGCGCGGCAGCGAGATCAGCACCGTGCGGCCGGTGTCCTCGTCGATGCTGGCGACCGTCATCGAGTCCGGGCGCAGGCCCCAGCGGCCGGCGCCGGAGTCGCCGCCGAGCAGCAGCACGTTGTAGCGGCCGTCCTGGGCGGCGCTCGCCCGGCCGTCGCCGAACATCGTGAGGATGAGGTCGCGCTGTACGCCGACCAGGTGGGCGCCGAAGAGCAGCGAGCCGGCCACGGCCAGGGAGAGCAGGCCGTTGACGCCGACCACGGCGCGGCGGTGCCCCATCGAGAGCGTGAGCGGCTGGCCGATCCGCCACGCGTCGAAGAACAGCAGCGCCCAGCCGACCGCGAGGACCATGAGAGCGGCGCGCAGCCAGAACAGCGCCATGGTGTCGGTGCCGAGCCAGAGGAGCAGGTTGCGGTCGAGCATGCCGGCGACCGTCGTCGTGACCAGGGCGACCGCGACCACGAACCAGGTGCGCAGCGCGATCCAGCCGACCCGGCGGTTGCCGGCGACGATCTGCGCGGAGCCCGGCAGGAGGAGCGTCATCAGCATCAGGGCCATGGCCCGGCGGAAGCGCACCCGAGCGGCGCGGTCGCCGGCGGTGAAGCGCGGGACCTGACTGTCGAGCGACCCGGGGGAAGAGACGGGTGGCATCGAGTGCCTCTCTGCGAAGGGTGGAACTGGGGAAGAGGTGACGCTGGAGTGACGCTGATGGCCAGTATCACCAGTCACACCCGTCACAACGTGCCGCGACGCGCCGACAGATCCCGACCGGCCCGCCGGTACCGTCTTGCCCTATGAGCGACCGTCCTCGAGAAGATGGCGCGCCCGGGGACGGCGCACCGGACTACCGCTGGCTGTACGGACAGCAGGGACAGCAGCGCGAGCCGCGCCCCGACGAGACCCGGGTGATGCCGACCGTGCCGCGGCCCGACCCGGGCGGCCGCAGCTCCACGCCGCCGACCCCGCCCCCCGGGGCGCCGCCGCCCGGACCGTGGACCCCAGGACCGTCGGCCCCCAGACCGCAGCGCCCGCGCCGCCGGCGCGGCCCGAGGTTCTACGTCGGGCTCGTCGGGCTGCTGCTGCTCGCGTGGGTGGTCTACCTGGTCGTCGTGCCCCTCTACGCGTGGACCAAGGTCGAGAAGGTCGCGTTCGAGCCGAGCGGCAGCCGTCCCGGCGACCAGCCCGGCACGACGTACCTCCTGGTCGGCAGCGACTCGCGCGCCGGTCTCTCAGCCGAGGAGCGCAAGCGCCTCGGCACCGGCAACGCGGCCGGCCAGCGCACCGACACGATCATGCTGCTGCACACCGGCGACGGCCCGAACCTGCTGATGTCGATCCCGCGCGACTCCCTGGTCGACGTCCCGGGCTACGGCACCACCAAGATCAACGCCGCCTACGCGTTCGGCGGCGCGAAGCTGCTCACCCGGACCATCGAGCAGAGCACCGGCATCCGGGTCGACGAGTACGTCGAGATCGGGCTCGGCGGCCTGGCCGGCGTCGTCGACGCGGTCGGCGGCATCCAGATCTGCCCCAAGCAGGACATGAAGGACAAGCTGGCCAACCTCGACGTCAAGAAGGGCTGCCAGGAGGCCGACGGCGCCACCGCGCTCGGCTATGCGCGCTCGCGGCACACCTCGGGGATCGGCGACATCGACCGGGTCCGGCGCCAGCGCGAGGTCGTCGCGGCCGTCGGCGACAAGGTGATCTCGCCGTGGACCTTCGTCAACCCGGTGCGCTACTGGCGACTCACCAACGCCGTGCCCGACTTCTTCGCCTTCGGCGAGGGGATGGGGCCATTGGGCGCCGCGCGGTGGGCCTCGGCGATGACCAACGTCGACCTCAGCTGCGTCGTCCCCATCGCGGACCTCTCCGTGCGCTGGGACGCCGAGCGGTCGCAGCGACTGTTCGACTACATCAAGAAGGACCAGACCGCGGACATCCCGAAGGCGCTCTGCACGCCGACCGGCCTGCCGAAGAGCGTGACCGGCTGAGCGGCCGAGCCGGCCACGGGGCTCGGCCCGTCGCGTCCGGTGGTGTCAGCGGCCGACCGCGCGCTCCAGCTCCGCCTTGCTCATCTTCGAGCGGCCCTTGATGTTCTTCCGCTTCGCCTCCGCGTACAGCTGGTCGCGGGTGCGGCCGCCGGGTCCGGAGCGCGACCGGAGTCCGCCGCGCCGGGAGGAGGAGATGTCCTGGGTCGAGGTGCGGCTGGCCTGCTCGGCCTCGCCGCTGCGGGCCCGCTCCTTGTTCACGGTGCGGGCCGCGATCTCCTCGGCCTCGTCCGCGCTGCGACCGCGGTCCTCGAGGCCGTCCTTGATGTGCTCGTACTGCCGTTCGCGCTTCTTGCTCCACTGTTGTTGAGGCATGCCCGGCCGGTACCCGAGTCGGCTCCGCAGCATGCCAGGCGGCAGGTCCCGCGGCAGGTCCCGCGGCAGGTCCCGCGGCAGGTCACAGTGTGCGCGCCAGCAGCCCGCGGAGCACGTCGAAGTGGCGCTCGGCGGCCGCCTCGTCGTACGCCGACGTGTCGGCCATCGAGTAGCCGTGCGCGGCCCCCTCGTAGACCTCGTTCAGGTGCGGCCGGCCGGCCGCCCGGAGCGCCTCCTCGAGCACCGCCACCTGCTCGAGCGGCATCGAGGCGTCCCGGTCGGCGTGGCCGAAGGCGTACTCCGCGGTCGACGCCGCGATCGCGAGGTGCGGGCTGTCCGGCGCGTCGGTGGCGAGCCCGCCGCCGTGGAAGCCGCCGACGGCCGCGACCGTGCCGGGGAGCCGACCACCGGTGCGTACGGCGAGACGGGCGCCCATGCAGTAGCCGGTGACCCCGATCGGGCCCTCCCCCGCGCGCTCGGCCAGGGCCGCGACCCACGCCTCGGCGTCCGGACCCGACAGGTCGGGCGTCAGTCCTCCGACCCGGTCCATCACGCCGGACGCGAAGAACCTCTCGCGCTCACCCGGGTCGCGCAGGTCGCCCTGGGGGGCCAGGTCGGCGGCCCTGCCGTCGCGGTAGAAGACGTTCGGGGCGAGCACGACGTGGCCCCACGACGCGATCCGGTCGGCCATCTCCTCGATCCGCGGCCGCAGCCCGATCGCGTCGATGTAGAGCAGCACGCCCGGCCTGCCCGGGTCACCGGTCAGGTACGCCTCGGCCGCACCGTCGGGTGCCGCGATCTCGATCGTCTCGCCCATGGGCGTGACGTTACTCAGCCTGGCCGGCCGGAGCCGGGGCCGGCACGTCAGGCGGCCACGATCGCCTCCAACGCCACGGTCAGCGCCGCGACGATGTCGTCGAGTGCCATCGACGGCGTCCCGGGCTTGTCCACGACCTGCTCGGACAGGAAGGGCACGTGGACGAAGCCGACGCGCACGCCGGGCAGCTCGCGCTCGGCGAGGTGGGCGACGTCGTAGAAGACGTGGTTGCACACGAACGTCCCGGCCGAGTGCGAGAGCGCCACCGCGACCCCGGCGTCCCGCAGCGCGTCGTGCATGGCGCCGGCCGGGAGCGAGCTCAGGTAGGCGACCGGACCGTCGTCGTGGATCGTCCGGTCCACGGGAAGGTCGCCGTCGTTGTCCGGCATCGAGGAGTGGTCGACGTTCACCGCGATCCGCTCCAGCCGGACCTCCGGCGCGCCGCCGTCCTGGCCGACGCCGACGATCACGTCCGGCCGGGCGGCCGCGATCGCCGCGCGGACGGCGTCGGCGGACCGGGCGAACGACGTGGGCAGCCGGACCGCCACGACCTCTGCTCCGGCGAGCTCGGCGGGCAGCCGGCGTACCGCCTCCCAGGACGAGTTGACCGACTCCCCGCCGAACGGGTCGAAGCCGGTGACGAGGATCCTCACGCCGGAGGCTCGGCCGCGTCCGCGAGGGTCAGCCGGGCGACGACGGGGGCCTCGCAGCGCGCCCCGTCGCAGGCCTGCGTGCGGAGCCGGAAGACGGTGCCGGGCCGCGCGTCGGCGACGACGCCGGTGATGACGGCGCGCCGCAGGGTCTCCGACGCGCCGTTGACCTGGTAGTCGATCCCGGTGATCCGGGCGGGCTCCTCGACCGACAGCTCGACCGGCAGTCCCGAGCTCGCGCCCGGCGCGTAGACGTACCACGGCGGCGAGACCTCGAGGCTGACGGTGAAGCTGCGCTCGGCGGCTCCGGGCTCCACGACGACCGACGCGGACGACCGGCCGGCCTGGGCCGCGGCGTGCATGCTCGCCGTCGGTCCGCTCACGAGACGACCTCGACCGTCCAGCCCTCGGCGGTGAGCGCCGGCTCGACGACCTCCGCGTCGCCGACCAGGACCAGGGAGAGGTTCGCCGGGACGTGAGCGTTGAAGGCCTCGTTGCACCCGTCGTACGTCGACTCGGCGATCTGCCGGCGGTGCTCGGTGAGCCAGCCGGCCGGGAGCCGGTAGGCCTCCTGCTCCGCGAGCTGGCTGACCAGCCGGTCGGGGGTCTGGAAGGCGATCGGGTCCTTGCCGAGCAGCCCCTCGACCGCGGTGCCGTGCTCCTCCGCGCTCATCCCGCTGCCGCGGAACGTCTCGAGGATCTCGACGAGGTCCGTGAGAGCCGGGGCCGTGACGTCGCGCTCGACCTGCGTCGCGACGGTGAAGAGCCCGCCGCGGAGCTCCGGCCTGAGCGCGGCGCGTACGCCGTAGGTGTAGCCCTTCTCCTCGCGCAGCCGCAGGCTCAGCCGCGAGTTGATCGGGACCCCGAGCACGTAGGCGGCCACGGCGACTGCGGCGTGGTCGGGATGCTGCCGGCTCACGGTCGGCCCCCCGACCGCGACGGCCGTCTGCACCGCGCCCGGACGGTGCACGAGCCGGACCCGGGGCGGTGCCCCGATCGGCTCCGGGACCGTCTCCGGATCGGTCGCGACCGAGGACCCCGCGTCGAACCCCACCGCCACCTGCTCCCGGATCGCCTCGGCCGGCAGGTCGCCCGCGCTGACGATGCGGATCCGCCGCGGACCGGCGACGGCGCCCCAGTACCCCGCGACGTCTCGGTGGCCGATCTCCGACACGCTGGCCGGCGTACCCGCTCGCGGCAGCGACAGCCGCGACCCGGGGGCGAAGGCCGTGGCGTAGAGCTCGGCGCGGGCGCAGGCGGCGGAGTTCGCGGTCATCTCGGCGTGGGCGTCGAGGTTGTTGGCGACCATCCGCTCGACGTCGGCGGCCTCGAACCGCGGCGCGCGCAGGAGCTCGGCGACCAGGGCCAGCGCGGCCGGCGCACCCGTGGCGGGCACGCCGACCTTCAACTGCGGTCCGCCCGCGGTGACCTCCGCGTCGAACGTCGCGCCGACCTCGTCCATCGCCGCGGCGAACTCGGCGGCGTCGCGCTCGGCGCTGACGCCCTCGCCCAGGCACCTGGCCAGGACGTCGGTGAGGCCCTCGCGGCCGCCGGGCTCGCCCGACAACGGGGCGTCGACGTGGACGGCGACGTCGATGAGCCCGCAGCCGGGCATCTCGACATGGTGCCCCGAGATCCCGTTGCCCACCTGCCAGGCCTCGGCCGACGGGAAGGCCCATTCGCCGGCGGCGGCGACCTCGGGACGCTCCCGCAGCCGGGACCCGCTCACTGACTCACTCACGTGTCCGCTCACTGGCCCACTCACTGGGACTCCTCCTTCGGCTGGTAGGCGATGGTCGCCGACGAGGCGGGGTCCAGCCACCGCCCGGCCTGGCGCACGATCTCGTCGGTCTCGACCGCCCGGATGCCGTCGACGACCCCGTCGGCGAGCGTGGCGTCGCCGTACAGGCAGGCGAACCGGGACAGCTCGTCGGCGCGGCCGCCCAGGTCGCTGGAGTGGCGCAGGTAGCGGTGCACCAGGCGCTCCTTGGCACCGCGCACCTCCCGCTCCGTGGGGCCGTCGGCGAGGAACCGGGCGACCTCCTCGTCGAGCGCGGCCTCGGCGCGCCCCAGGTCGCCGCCGGTGGGCAGCGGGATCGACATCAGGGCGACCGAGTTGCCCGTGTACAGCCGGCTCAGCTCGCTCCACCCGCCGGGGCGCGCGAGCTCCTCGCGCCGCACGAGACGGTCGTGGACGCGGGCCCCGGGGCCGTCGGCGAGGATCATCAGCGCGAGCTCCACCGCGTCCGCCTCCGGCGTCCGGTCGGCCGGCGCCCGCCAGGCGCGGTAGACGTGCTCGGTCGGCACCGGCTCGTCGTCGACCAGCGTCCGCACCGGCGCCGCCAGCGGCGGCAGCTGGTCGGCCTCGGATGCGCGGCCGGAGCCGTCGCCGCCGGCACCGTCGACGAGGCCGCCGAAGTAGTGCTGGACGCGCTGGACGGCCTCGTCGGGGTCGACATCGCCGACGATGCTCAAGAACCCGTTCGCGGGCCGGTAGTAGGCGTGGAAGAACGCCGCGCAGTCCTCGACCGTGGCGGCGTCGAGGTCGGCCATCGAGCCGATCGGCAGGTGGTCGTAGGGGTGGCCCTGCGGGAACATGGCGCCGTAGAGGAGCTTCCACACGCTGCCGTAGGGCACGTCGTCGTAGCTCTGGCGCTTCTCGTTCTTGACCACGTCGCGCTGGTTGTCCAGGTTCTCCTGGTTCAGCGCCTCCGGCAGGGTCGCGAGCCGGTCCGCCTCGAGCCACAGGGCGAGGTCGAGCGCCCCGGTGGGCACGACCTCGAAGTAGTTCGTCCGGTCGAAGTCGGTGGTGGCGTTGAGGTCGGCGCCGACGTCTTGGAGGAGGCCGAAGTGCTCGCCGCTCCTCACGTTCGCGGACCCCTGGAACATCAGGTGCTCGAAGAGGTGCGCGAGGCCGGTCTGGCCGGTGCGCTCGTGGCGCGACCCCACGTCGTACCAGATGTTGAGGGCGGCCGCCGGGGCGGTCGCGCGCCGTTCGACGGTGACGGTCAGGCCGTTGTCCAGCCGGGTCAGCGTGGTGGTCATCGGTGGTGGACCCCTATCGGAGGAACGAGAACTTGATCAGGTTAGCAATTGAAATTGATATGATCAACCGCGAGCGGCGGTCACGTCGGACCGGTTGAGCGCCTCGCTGTCGATGCCGAGGTAGCAGTCGATGACGGCGTCGTTCGTGCAGACGTCCTCCGGTGTCCCCACGCAGATCACCTGGCCCTCGGCCATCGCGACCATCCGGTCCGACAGGCTCGTCACGAACGGGATGTCGTGCTCGATGAGGGCGATCGTCATCGAGAACTCCGATCGCATGTTCACCACCAGGGCAGCCAGCGCCTCGGTCTCGCGCTGCGCGATGCCCGCGGTCGGCTCGTCGAGCAGCAGCACGCGCGGCTGGAGCGAGGTGAGACAGGCGAGCTCGACGATGCGGCGCGTGCCGGTCGAGAGCTCGCCGACGGTACGGCCGGCGTACCGCCCGAGCCCGAAGTGGTCGACGAGGTCGTGCGCGACCGCCCGGCGCCGGCGGCCGGCGCGCTCCATGCCGACCAGGCCCCAGGCCAGGCCGCTACGGCGCTGCCGTTCGAGGGAGAGCGAGACGACGTCGAGCACCGACATCGTCGGGAACAGGGCGGCGTCCTGGAAGGAGCGCACCAGCCCGCCGGCCGCGCGGGCGTCGGGCGAGAGCGTCGTGACGTCCCTGCCGTAGTAGCGCACGCTTCCCGCGTCGGGTCGCACGAAGCCGGCGAGCATCTCGAACGTGGTGGTCTTGCCCGCGCCGTTGGGGCCGATGATCCCGAGGATCTCGCCCTCGCGGAGGTCGATGTCCACCGACCGCACGGCCCGGATCGGGCCGAAGGAGACGCTGAGGCCGGTCGCCTCGAGCGCCCTCCCCTCCGGCGCGTCCGGACGCTGCTCCGGCTCCTCGAGCAGGCGCAGCATCGGCAGTCCGGCCAGGCCCTCCGCACGGGCGGCCTCGGCCCGCCTCGGGGCCGGCGCGTCCTCCTCGCCGGCGGTCGGCACGACGTCCTCGTCCGGGCCGCTCTCGGGGGCGGCCTCGAAGCCCTCCGGGAGGCCCACGCCGCGGACGTCGGCGAGCCCGAGGCGTACGCCGTGCAGCCGCCCGAGCCCGAGCACCGCCAGGTCTCGCACCGTGAGGAAGACCTGCGCCATGCCGCGCGGGAACGCGAGCAGGAGCACCAGGGCGCCGGTGAAGATCCCCACGACCGAGGTCGTCCCGTTCGAGGCGACGGTGAGGAGCGGCAGGCCGAGGACCCACAGGGTCCCGGCCGCGCCGCCGTAGAACGCGCCCGCTCCTCCCAGGATCACGGCGAGGACGATGATCGCGCCGTAGTCGGGCGGGAAGGCGTTGCTCGCCGCGGTCGGGGAGGCCTGCACGATCAGCGCCCCGGCGATGCCGGCGGCGGCACCGGCGACGAAGAAGAGCTGCAGCTGGATCCGGGTGGCCGGGATGGAGAACGCGCGGGCCGCGGCCCGGTTGTCGCGCGCCGCCACCACGGTCCGCCCGAACCCGCTGTGCCACACGTTGCGGCACACGACCAGACACACGCCGGCGACGGCGAGCGTCCAGAGGAAGTAGGACCGCGCGGTGTCGAGCGCCAGCGTGCCGATCACCGGCTGCCCGATGGGCTGGCCGCCGATCCCGAAGAGCCGGTCCTCGGTCAGCAGGCTGGGCACCGTCACCGCGAAGCTGGCGGTCAGGATGGTCAGGGTCAGGCCGCCGATGCGCAGCCCGGGATAGGCGAGCGCCGCGCAGACCAGGCCGCCGGCCGCGGCCGCGGCGACGAGCGCGAGCGCCTGGTTGGCGGTGGCGTCGAGGACCAGGAACGTCGTGGCGGCTCCGACTCCGGCGACGGCGTACTGTCCCAGCGAGAGGTCTCCTCCCAGGCCGGTGATCATCCCGGCGGAGGTGGCGATCAGCGCGGCCGCCACGATCGGCGTCCAGGTGTACGCCGCCGCGTCCGAGCCGAGACCGCGCCACGCGATCAGCGCGACCGTGGTCAGGCCGACGACGGCGGGCAGCGCCCGCACGGTCCACAGCCGGCTCAGCTCCCGCGGCAGGGGGCGGTTGACCGAGACCGACGACCAGGCGCCGACCGGCTCGGCCCGGCCGCCGACACTGCGCAACGTCAGCAGCGCGACGAGGACGACCAGGAACAGCACGACCTGGGACCGGTCGGCATAGTCGTCGGACCACAGCAGCACCTGTTCGAGCATGCCCAGGCAGACGCCCGCGACGAGGGCGCGCGTGTAGCTGGTCATCCGCGCGATCGCCGCCGCGGCCAGCGCGGGGAGGATGCCGGACTGGGTGAACAGGGTGTTGGAGAACGTCGTGGTGAAGTTGTGCACGGAGCCCTGCGGCCCGCTCGCGCCGTTGTTGAAGAAGATCGCCAGCGTGGTCGCGCACGCACCGGCGATGCCCCACGCGATCGCGGTCATCGCCCGCGGGGAGATGCCGGCGAGGGAGGCGGCGTCGGGGTTGGCCGCGCTGGCCCGGATGGCCAGCCCGTAGCGGGTGCGGGTCATGAACAGGGTCAGCGCGACGACCAGCGCCGGCGCCGCGATGATCAGGCCCGTGTAGTCCTTGGTGATGAAGAGCAGGCCGACGGAGAACTCGAACAGGCCCGGCGGCGAGAGCGGCGGCTGGTCGCGCATGGTCTGCACCAGGCCCGCGGTCACCGAGGTCAGCGCCACCGCGGTGCCGATGGTCGCCGCCGCGACGACCACCCGGGGGGCGCTGGCGAAGCGGCGGACGACGGCGAAGTCGACGAGCGCGCCCACGCCGAAGCCCGTCACGACCGCGAGGACGAAGCCGATCCAGTAGGGCAGGCCCATCGCGGTGACCAGGAACGGCAGCAGCGCGGCGCACAGGGCGCCGATGGCCGGCTGGGCGAAGTTGACCACCCTGGTGATGCGGAAGACCAGCACCAGCGTGACGGCGAGCAGCCCGTAGCTGAGCCCGATCAGGGCCCCGAGGGTCAGCACGAAGTCGGGCGTCTCCATCCCCAGCGCCCGGGCGGCCAGGACACCGAGTACGACGGCCGCGAGACCGCCGAGCACCGACCGGACCGACTCCGGCAGCCGGCCGAGCCACCGCGCCACGCCGGAGGCCCGGAGCCGTTCGGCCGCGCTCACGAGCTCGCCGCCGTCGCGCTCGACAAGAAGACCGCCCGCAGCAGCTCGTCGTGCTCGAGGAGCTCGCCGCTGGGGCCGTCGAACCTGATCTGGCCGTGCTCCATGAAGCAGGCCCGGTCGCTGACGGACAGCGCCACGTTGACCGACTGCTCGACGAGCACGACGGCGACTCCCTGCTCGTTGATCCTGCGGACCATGGCGAGCAGCTGGTCCACGACGATGGGCGCCAGCCCCAGGCTGAGCTCGTCGATGACGAGGAGCCGGGGCCGCATGACGTAGGCCTTCGCCAGCGCGAGCATCTGCTGCTCGCCGCCGGAGAGCTGGGCGGCCAGGGAGTCGCTGCGCTCACGCAGGCGCGGGAACGCGTCGAGTGCCTCCTCGATGCGAGCCTGGAGCTCGCGACGCCCCGAGACCTGGAAGCCGTAGCAGCGGAGGTTCTCCACTACCGTCAGGTCGCCGAAGACGGCGCGTCCGCCGGGCACCTGGGTGATGCCGCGGACGGCACGGCGGTCGGCCTCGAGGAAGGTGATGTCCTCTCCGGCGAGCCGGACGGAGCCGCGGCTGGGGATGCCGAGCCCGGAGATGACCCGCAGCAGGGTGGACTTGCCCGCGCCGTTGACGCCCAGGAGCGCGACGATCTCGCCCTCGTCGACGTGGAAGTCCACGCCGAACAGCACCTGGGTCTGGCCGTAGGAGAACTCGACGCCGCGGACGGCCAGCAGCGGGATCGGGACGCCGCGGTGGCGCAGCTGGTCGACGGCCTCGTCCTCGATGACCTCCTCGAGCATCGCGTCGAGGTCGCCGCGCATGCTGCGTCCGGCGGTCATGCCGATGATCGAGCCGACCACCCCGACCACGGAGGAGACCACGACGGCGCGGGTCAGGCCCATGGTGGTGGCGACCCCGGCGAGCAGCACCGTGGCCGCCGCGGTCCCGACGACCGCGAACAGTCCGGTCGCGGCTCCGACGTGCGGTCGCAGCGCGGCGGGGACCAGGGACATGGAGCCGACGGTCAGGGCGGGGCCGAGCATCCCGGTGGTCGCGGCGGCAGCCATCGTGATCACGAAGAGGACCGTGACGTTGGGCGAGTAGACCTGGAGCCCGTACAGCGCGGTGCCGACGATGCCGAGCGCGCCGGAGATGACGAACAGCCGCGCGGGGTCGCGCTGGTAGATCCGGTCGCCCCACGGGGCGAGCAGCAGGTAGGCGACGATGGCCGCCAGCGCCGAGGCCCCCGACAGCAGGCTGCGCTGGGAGGCGTCGAGGCCGAAGCGCTCGGTGTAGAAGAACCCCAGATAGGTGTCGACCGGCCCGGACAGGGTCGCGACCATCGTCGCGATCAGGGTGATCCGCATGGTGCGGATCGACCAGATCCGGCGGATGGCCTCGAACAGGGTGAGCCTGGTGCCGGTGACCTCCCGCACCGCGGCCACGGCCCCGTCGTCGTCGACCTGGTCGCCACGGGTCGCGGCCCGCAGGCGCTCGGTGTCGTACTGGCCGTAGCCGGGGTCCCGGAGCCGGGAGGCGATCAGGAGGCCGGCCAGGCCGAGGAGGCCGAGGGCGACGAAGACGCCGCGCCAGTTGAGATTGAGTGGACCGGTGAGCAGCAGTACGACGCCGTTCGCCGTGACGCCGGCGAGCATCAGGCTGACCGTCATCGCCGAGATGGCGCGGACGCGCGCCTGCGGCGGGTAGAGGTCCATCACCAGCGGTGCGCTCACCGTGTTGCTCGCAAAGGTGGTGACCTGGTCGGCGACGGCGGCCGCGACCAGCGCGGCCGGGGCGAGCGCCAGGCCGGTCAGGGGCGTGATCACGCAGAACAGCGCGGCGGAGGCGAGCATCACCTGGCCCCGGCGGGCGCGGTTCTGGACGTAGCGGGCGACGGCGAGCGGGACCACGAAGGCCGCCACGCTGCTGAACAGGTTGACGACGTTGAAGAAGAGCGGGCTCAGCCCGAAGCTCGCGGCGATGTCCGGCTGCAGGATGACCCATGCGACGCCGTAGACGAGCTGCGTGGTCGTCAGCGCGACGATCGCGACGATCGGATAGATGCTGGCGTCGTTGCGGCGGAGCACCGTGCGCAGCGACGACCGGTCGGCGACGCCGCCGGTGCCGGTCAGCTCACGTCCGACCTGCAGCATCGCGTCGGCGCGCCGCCGTACCTCGTCGACGTACTGGACCTTCGCCTGGTCGGCGTGCTGACCGGTCATGACGAGCCCCCCGGGTCCTCGACGGTGAAGTTGACCGTCCACGACGAGTCGCCGATGCGCCTGCCGGAGCCGTCGACGAGCACCACCACGGCGAAGTGGGTGCTGGTCCCGTACCGGCTCGCCGGCACCGACGGGAGCGTGACCGACGTGGTGCTGGTGACGTAGGTGTTCGCCAGGGTCTCCAGCACGTCCGGGGTCGGGCACGTCGGGTCGCCGGTGCAGGTCCCGTCGGGCAGCAGGTCGGTGAGCGGCTTGCCCGGCCCCATCGGGAACTGGTCGACGACGACCGCGAAGTACCCGGAGTCGGGCCGCACCGCACTGCCGCGCTTCTGGATGGCGAAGTCCGTCATCGTCCAGCTGATCGTCAGGGGCAGCTCCACGGTCGCTCCGTCCTGCGGCGCGCTGAACGTCAGCCGGTCGTCCTGCCGGAAGCGGAGCTCGCCGATCCGGGCGCAGCCGCTCGCCAGCGCGACGACGACCAGGACGACCAGGACGGGGACCGACGCCAGGACGGCGCCGCCTCGTGCGGTCCGGTGGCGCCTCGGCGCGCGTCGCCACCAAGACTGCATGGCGGGATCGTGCGCTACCTGGGTCGACCAGTCAAGAGAACTCGTCACTTCAACTTGTCCATCTGACCTTGACAACGTCGGTCACCGCCGTACTCTCGTGCCATTCGCCTGCTCCGCGCACGGCGGCCCGCAGTTCGACTCCGGAGGTGGTCATGATCAAGAGCCCGCACCAGCACTCGCCGGGCCGCTCCCCCGGCGAGCGTGCGCCCCGTACCGGTCGCCGAGCGGCCAGGACGGCG
This sequence comes from Nocardioides hungaricus, assembly GCF_054782915.1. Taxonomy (NCBI): domain Bacteria; kingdom Bacillati; phylum Actinomycetota; class Actinomycetes; order Propionibacteriales; family Nocardioidaceae; genus Nocardioides; species Nocardioides hungaricus. Next base: position 124,637 of record NZ_BAAGRO010000032.1, read on the forward strand.
GCGGCGATCGCGGTCCTCGCCGTCGCGGTGACCGGCTGCTCGACCACGAGCACCACGAGCGACGAGCCGAGCACGCCGGCCTCGAAGATCGCGATCCCGTCGGAGAACGGGCCCGGCGTCACCGACTCCCAGATCGTCGTGATGGACATGACCCGCGGCCAGGATCCCGCGCTCGACAAGTACGCCGACGCGCTCGTCGCCACGATGAACGGCGAGGGCGGCATCGCCGGCCGCCAGGTCAAGCTCATCGCCACGCCGAAGCTGCCGCAGCCGGCGAACGCCACCGCGGAGCAGGTCGTGCAGGCCCAGTGTGCCGCCTTCGCGTCCGGGCCGGAGTTCTTCGTGCTCCTCGGCTCGGGCTACCGGTGCCTGACCACGGAGGGCATGGTGGGCATCAACGACATCACCCTCACCAGGCTCGACGCCGAGGCCGCCCCCTACATGCTCGCGCCCGCGAACATGACCGACGTCCGCGCGGCGGCGACGCTCGCCATGCGGCTGCGCGAGGACGGTCAGCTCGACGGTGTCGAGAAGGTCGGCGTCGTCACCCTGGCCGGCGACACCTACGCGAACCCGGAGGCCGCGCAGACGCTGGTCGACGACCTGGAGGCGGACAGCCCCGACTACGCCGTCGAGACCTTCGAGGCGTCGGGCACCACTCAGGCCGACGTACTGAGCCTCGTGGTCAAGCTCAAGCAGGCGGGTGTCGACTTCGTGGTCCCGGGCACCTTCTTCGGCTCCGGCGCGATCGACGTGGCGACGTTCGCGGCGCAGAAGTACTACCCGGGGATCTCCGGCTACGGCATCTACATCCCTCCCGGCGTCGTGGGCACGCTGCCGGAGAGCTTCCTCGGGGGGATCAGCCAGTACGGCTGGCGGCTCAACGACTACACCGTCCCGGCCGGTCAGGGCCAGCAGCTCTCGACCCAGCAGCCCGCCGCGGCCGAGTGCCTCGACGTCGCCAAGCAGGCCCGGGTGTCGACCGCCGGCGGCTTGCTGGGCGCCATGCTGGCATTCTGCGACGACCTGCGCTTCCTCAAGGCCTCGCTGGAGGGCAGCGGCAGCGACTACGTCAACGCCGAGGCGTTCCTGGTCGGCGCCCGGAAGGTCGGCCCGTTCGACTGCGTCCAGGCGTTCGCCTGCGAGATCACCGCGGACCGCTTCGACGGCGCGACGGCGGTCCGCAGGATCGGCTACGACGCTGGCGAGAAGGCCTTCGTCTACCAGGGCGACAACCTGCCGACCGCACCATGAGCGCCCACACGACGCACGGCGCGCGGCACATCTCGGGAGTCGACTCGGTCGAGCTCGAGCAGCGCCTCGCCGCCGGTGGCGACCTGCTCGTGTGGGTCACCACCAGCTGGTGCGAGCCGTGCCGGGCCCTGGCACCGCACCTGGACGGCTTCGCCGCCGAGTACGGCGACCGGGTGCCGGTCGTCGCGCTCGACGGCGACGAGAGCGCCGAGCTGCGCCGGCGGTTCCAGGTCGCCGGCTTCCCGACGCTGATCCTGTTCCACGACGGCGTCCGGGTCTGGCAGCGGGCCGCGGCCTTCGAGCGCTCGGCGGACCAGGTGGCCGACCTGATCGTGCCGATGCTGGACGCCCTCGACAGCGTCGGCGGCGCCGTCCCCGACCTGTGCCCGGGGCCTCCCGCGGCCCGTGCCGCGCGGACGGTCGAGCTGCCGGCGGCCGGGCCCGGCGTGCAGTTCGAGCTGCGGACCGCCGAGGGACGCCAGGCCCTCGGGGCGGGCGCCCACCAGCTCCCCGACGGAGCCGAGCTGTTGGTGACGCTGCAGGCGGACCACCGGCTCAGCGAGCCCGTGGAGTGGTCGGCCCTGGAGCGTCTCGAGCCGGGCAGCGTCGACGGTCTCGACGTACTCGGCGCGGAGGTCGACCTGACGCAGCTGGCGGCGGTGCCCGCGCTCAGCCGGCTGCGGCAGCTCGGCGCGCCCACCGGCCAGGTGCGGCTGGACGCCGGGGCGCTGTCCGGGCTGCCGCGACTGCAGTCGCTCAACGCGAGCCTGTCACCGGACAGCGTCGACCCGACCGAGATCTTCCTCGACGACGAGTGGATCCACCTCCTGCTGCGCGACCGGCCCGGGGTGCGTTCGCCCGGCCCCCGACGGGCACCGCTGATCGACGCACCGGCACGCGAGGTCACCGACGACACCTTCGGCGAGGCGACGGCCCCCGGTCCCGCGCTCGTCGGGTTCGTCCTTCCCCGGATGGGAGACACCGCAGGCGTGACCGCCCTCCTGGACGCCGCGGCCGCCGCGCACTCGGATCTCCGGGTGTTCGCGGGGGACGCCGACCGGTGCCCGCGGGCAGCGGCCGAGCTGGGCGTGCAGGGCGTGCCGGCCGTCGTACTCCTGGCCGACGGCGCCCCGGTGTGGCGCACCGGCGCGCTGGAGGATCCCGCCGAGTTCGCGGCGACGCTCGCGGCGGCTCTGGACGCGTTGAGGTCAGGGCGCGGGCGACCCGGCCGGCGACGGCGGGCGCGCCCGGAGCGCACACTGCGACTCCCGGACGGGCCGCTGGACTTCCATCTGGCGCTGCATCCCGACGAGCTCGGGATGCCGGCCGCCGTCACGATCTCCGACGGCGGCGAGGTCACGGTCCCGGACGGTTGGACGGTGATGGCCGACATCGGCACGAGCGCGAACAGCGCGGCTCCGGGCGAGGAGCTCGCGCACTTCGGACCGGACGACGTGGACGTCCTCTACGCGGCCGTCACCGGCGACGCGCTGGCCGCCGGCTCGTCGTTCGCCGGCGTGCTCGCCCGGCTGCGCGGCCTGCGGGTGCTCGACCTGGAGGTCGTCGACGGTCTCGACGATGCCGGCGCCTTCGCGCCGGTCGTGCGAGGCTTCGACGACCTGGAGGTCCTGAGCATGTACGCCTACCCGCCCGACGGCGCCCCGTCGGCTCCGTCCAACCTGCTCGAGGCGCTGCGCCCGGCGCTGCCCGAGACCGTCATCAACGGCCGGTGGAACGCGCTGGGCCTGCCGGAGCACTGAGCCGCACACGAGGAGGACCGATGAGTACCCACATCGAGGAGCAGCCGGCGGGCTCGCTGCGCTCACGTGCGGTCAGCGAGATCCGATCCCGGATCCAGCGACGCGAGATCCCTCCGGAGTTCGTGCTGTCCGAGGCGGTCGTGTGCGCCGAGCTCGGGATGAGTCGCGCGCCGGTGCGCGAGGCCCTCATCGTCCTCGCCGGAGCCGGCTGGATCGACCCGCTTCCGCGGGCCGGCTGGCAGGTCCGCGCGATGACGTTGAACGAGGCGCGCGACCTGTTGGCCGTCCGCGCCGCCCTGCTGCCCCTGGCCGCGGCGGCCGCGGCCCGCCGCGCTCCCCACGACGACGAGGTGACGGCGGCGCTGCGGGAGCATCTCGAGGTCGAGCAGGACTCGCCCTCGGCGACCGACCGGGAGGTGGTGTCGACGTACCGGTGCCTGCGCCGCATCGCGCGCAGTTCCGCGAACCCCGAGTTCGACCGCTGCCTCGAAGACGTCCTCGCCCGGCTGGTGCGCTACCTCCTCCTCGACCCGGTCCGCGCGGCCGGCCGCACCGAGGCGCTGTCCCTGCGTGCGGTGGTGGAGGCCGTGCTCGAGGGTGCGGAGGATGTCGCTCGTGAGGAAGCACGGCAGTACGTCGCACTTGACGCCGCCCGCCTCACCGGAGCGATCATGGACAGTGAGCTGATCCGGTCGGTGAAGCTCGCGCCACCCACGCCCGCCAGCATCGACGGAGTCCCTGGTGTCCGAGAAGGATGAGCAGGACGGCGCGCGTGTCATCGCGTTCCCGCCACCGACCCGCAGTCCGGCGACGCCGCGCTACACCCGCCTCCCACGGCCGGGCGCCCGAGGTGCCGGCAACGGCTGTACCACCGACCACGACTGCCCGCCCGACAAGCTCTGCGAACGCGGCCACTGCGTGTAGGTAGCTGGGCATCCGGTCTGCCCGGGTCGCCGGTCAGGCGCGCCTCGGCCGGGTGGGCCGCAGGCCTTCTCATGAGACGGGGCTGCCCAACCCTGTCGCGCATTCAGTAAGGTGAGCCTTCCCTAAATCGAAAGGTTGCCATGAAGCGCGCCCCCGCTCTCGCCGCCCTGGCTCTCGCCACCAGCCTGCTCGCCACCGCCTGCGGACAAGACGAGCCCAAGCTCGTGATCTACAACGCCCAGCACGAGCAGCTCCTCGAGCAGCTCGCCCCGATGTTCACCGACGAGACGGGGATCGAGGTCGAGCTCCGCAACGGGTCCGACCTCGAGCTCTCGAACCAGATCGTGCAGGAGGGCGACGGGTCGCCCGCCGACGTGTTCTTGACCGAGAACTCTCCCGCGATGTCGCAGGTCGAGGCCGCCGGGCTGTTCCAGAAGCTCCCGGCCGACCTCACCGCGCCGATCCCGGCGATGTACAAGCCCACGAGTGGCATGTGGACCGGCTTCGTCGCCCGCTCCACCGTCCTGGTCTACAACACCGACCAGGTCGACCCCGCCGAGCTGCCGGCGTCCATCCTCGACCTGGCCGACCCGAAGTGGAAGGGCCGGATCTCGTTCTCCCCCACCGGCGCGGACTTCCAGGCGATCGTCGCCGCGGTCCTCGACCTCGAGGGCGAGGACGCGACGCGGGCCTGGCTGGAGGGGATCAAGGCCAACGGCACCGTCTACGACGGCAACAACGTCGTCCTCGAGTCGGTCAACGCCGGCAAGTCCGAGATCGGGATCATCTTCCACTACTACTGGTACCGCGACCGCGCCGAGTCCGGCGACGTCAGCGACAGCAGCGATCTCTACTTCTTCGGCAACCAGGACCCGGGCGCGTTCGTCAGCGTCTCGGGCGCCGGCGTCCTCGCGTCGAGCGACATGAAGGACCAGGCCGAGCAGTTCATCGAGTTCCTCGTCAGCAAGGGCGGTCAGCAGGCGCTCGCCGACAGCTACGCGCTGGAGTACCCGCTGAACCCGGTCGCCGAGCTCGCCCCGCCGGTCAAGCCCTTCTCCGAGCTCGAGCCGCCGCGGGTCAACGTCTCCGACCTGGACGCGGAGAAGGTCGTCGCCCTGATGACCGAGGTCGGCTTCCTCTGAGCACGCTCGCCGCACCGGCTCCCCCGGACACCGTCCGGGGGGCCGGTCGTGCGCCCCTGCCGTTGCTGGCCGCCGGGCTTGCGGTCGCCGGGCTCGCCCTGGTCCCGCTCGGCTATGCGGTCTGGACGACGGCGGAGCTCGACTACGGCGATGCGGCCGACTTCCTGCTGCGCCCGCGCATCGGCGACCTGCTCGCCAACACGACGCGGCTGCTGGCGGCCGGGGTGGCCGTCACCGTCGTGCTCGGCGTCGCCGGAGCGTGGGTCGTCGAGCGCACCGACGTACCCGGGCGCGGCTGGTGGCACGCACTGCTGTGCGCGCCGCTGGCCGTCCCGGCGTTCGTCAACGGCTACGCCTGGGTGTCGGCCACCTTCGCCGTCCAGAGCTTCGGCGGCGCGGTGATGGTGGTGTCGCTGTCCTACTACCCGTTGGTGTACCTGCCCACCGTCGCGGCGCTGCGGCGGGTCGACGCCGGGGTCGAGGAGGCCGCCGCCTCCCTCGGCCGCGGCCCGTGGTCGGTGTTCTGGCACGTCACGCTCCCGGCGATCAGCCCGGCCGTGCTGGGCGGCGGCCTCCTGGTCGGCCTGCACCTGCTGGCCGAGTACGGCGCCCTGCAGCTGCTGAACTACCCGACCCTGACGACCGCGGTCCTGCAGCAGTACGCCACCGTCTTCAACGGCCCCGCGGCCACCCTGCTCGCGCTCGTGCTCGTCGCCATGTGCCTGACCCTGCTCACGCTCGAGCTGCTGCTGCGCGGGCGTGGCCGTCGCGCCCGTCTCGGCTCCGGCGCGATCAGGCGACCCCGACGGGTCGTCCTGGGCTGGCGGAGATGGCCGGTCCTCGCCGCCCTCGGCGGGCTGGCCGTGCTCGCACTCGGCGTACCGGTCGCCAGCCTGGTCCGCTGGCTGATCGTGGGGACCTCGGCCGGCGTCGACGACGGCCAGCTCGGGCAGGCCACCGTGACCACCCTCGGCCTGGCGGCCGCCGGCGGCGTCCTCACGACCGCCGCCGCCGTCCCCGTCGTCTGGCTCGCGGTGCGCTACCGGGGCGTCCTGACCACCCTGATCGAGCGCGCGACGTACACGGCGAGCGCGATGCCCGGGATCGTGATCGCGCTCGCCCTCGTCACCGTGTCGATCCGGGCGATGCCGTCGCTCTACCAGACCACGGCCATGCTCCTCGTCGGCTACCTGATCCTGTTCCTCCCCCGCGCGGTGGTCAGCGTCCGGGCCAGCTTCGAGCTCGTGCCCCCGGTGTACGAGGACGTCGCCCGGTCCCTGGGGTGCTCCGGGCCGGCGGCCGCCGCGCGGGTCACGCTCCCGCTGATCGGGCCGGGCCTCGCGTCCTCGGTCGCCCTGGTCGCGCTCGCGATCTCCACCGAGCTCACCGCGACGCTGCTGCTCTCGCCGCTGGGGACCGTCACGCTGTCGACCAGGTTCTGGTCCGAGGCGTCGTCGGTCGCCTACGGGGCCGCCGCGCCGTACGCCCTCGCCTTGGTGCTCCTGTCCATCCCGTCCGCCTGGCTGCTCGGACGCCTCACCGTGGGAGGTGCCCGGTGAGCGCCCTGGAGATCTCGGGCCTCGGCGCCTCCTACGGCTCGCGTCCGGTGCTCCGCGGCGTCGACCTCGTGGTCGAGGACGGCGTGACCGCGATCGTCGGGCCGTCGGGCTGCGGGAAGACCACGCTGCTGCGGGCCGTCGCCGGCTTCGTCGCCCCCGACGCCGGGACGATCCGTCTGGGCGACCGCACGGTCGCCGGGGACGGGCGGCCGGTGCCGCCGCAGCGGCGACGGGTCGGGTACGTCCCGCAGGAGGGCGCGCTCTTCCCGCACCTGGACGTCGCCTCGAACATCGCCTTCGGACTGCCCCGCTCGCAGCGGCGTGCCGGCGCCCGGGCGGTCGCGGAGACGCTGGAGCTGGTCGAGCTCTCCGCCGCCCTGGCGACGCGGCGCCCGCACGAGCTCTCCGGGGGCCAGCAGCAGCGGGTCGCGCTGGCGAGGGCGCTGGCCGCCCGGCCGGGCCTGGTCCTGCTCGACGAGCCGTTCTCGTCGCTGGACGCCGGCTTGCGCGAGGACACCGGCCGCGCCGTGGTCCGGGCGCTCCGGGCGACCGGGGCGGCCGCGCTCCTCGTGACCCACGACCAGGGGGAGGCGCTCTCGCTGGCCGACCAGGTCGCGGTCATGATCGACGGGTCGTTCCTCCAGGTGGCGACACCGGCCCGGGTCTACCTCGAGCCGGCGGCGTCACGCGTCGCCGCGTTCCTCGGCCACTCGACCCTGGTCGCCGGGCACGTCGACCGGGACGGCCGCGCGACCACCGCCCTCGGCGTGCACTCGCTCCGCCTCCCCGTCGAACCGGGGCCGGCCCGGGTGGCCGTCCGCGCCGAGCAGGTGCAGGTCCTGGCCGGCTCCGGCTCCCCGGAGCCGGACGACGCCTCCGGCGTCCCCGCCGCGGTCGTCGAGGTGAGCTTCTTCGGCCACGACGCGACCGTGCGGGTCCGGCTGCGCGACGGCTCCGACGTGGTCGCCCGGACCCCCGCGGACGGCGTACCGCATCCGGGCGATCCGGTGTGCGTGCGCGTCCTGGGAGACGTCGTCGCCTTCCCCGAGACGGGCGCGACGTGACCACGATCCCGCACCCCGAGATCGGCCTCCGCCTGTTCGGCGGCCGGCCGGACGACGTCGCCCTCAGGAGCGCGACCGAGTCGATCACCTACGCCGAGCTGGCGCTCCGCGTCCATCGCGCGGCCGTCTCGCTGGGACCGGCGCGGAGCCTGGTCAAGCTCTCGATGCGCAACGACGTCGACTCGGTCGTCGGACTGCTCGGCGCGCTCGCGGCCGGCCATCCGGTGGTCCTCCTCGGCGCCGAGGAGGCCGCCCGGCACGACGAGATCGCCCGCACCTACGGCGGCGCGAGCGAGCTGCATCCGGACCTCGCGCTGCTGCTCTCGACCTCCGGCACGACCGGATCGCCGAAGCTGGTCCGGCTCTCGCTGGACAACCTCGTCGCGAACGCGACCAGCATCGCCGAGTACCTCGCGCTCACCCCGGACGACTGCGCCATCACCTCGCTCCCCCTCCACTACTGCTACGGCCTCTCCGTCCTCACCAGTCACCTGGTCGCCGGCGCCTCCGTCGCGCTGACCGACCTCTCGGTGGCCGACGAGTGCTTCTGGGACCTCGCCGTCTCCGCCCGCGCCACCGGCTTCGCCGGCGTGCCGTACACCTTCGACCTCCTCGACGCCAGCGGATTCGCCGACCGGGAGCTGCCCGATCTGCGCTACGTCACCCAGGCCGGCGGCCGGATGTCGCCGGACCAGGTGGTCCGCTACGCCCGCCTGGGCGCCGAGCGCGGCTGGGACCTGTTCGTCATGTACGGCCAGACCGAGGCCACCGCCCGGATGGCGTACCTGCCGCCGTACCTCGCCGCCGACCGGCCCGAGGCGATCGGCATCCCGATCCCCGGCGGGAGCTTCCGCCTCGCCCCGCTCGACGAGCCCGAGCCCGGGCAGCTCGAGATCGGCGAGCTGGTGTACGCGGGGCCGAACGTGATGATGGGATACGCCGTCGAGGCGGCCGATCTGGCCCGCGGCCCCGAGCTCGGCGAGCTGCGCACGGGCGACCTCGCCCGTCAGGCCGAGGACGGCCTGTGGGAGGTGTGCGGTCGCCTGGATCGCCACGCCAAGGTCTTCGGGCTCCGCCTCGACCTCGCCCGCCTCGAGTCCGACGTCCGGTCCGCGACGGGCGTCCAGGTGGCGCTCGTGGCGGTCGGCGACACCGTCCACGCGTTCCTCGCCCGGCCCCGCTCGCGACGGGTCGTCCAGTCGCACCTGCAGAGGTCCGCCGGCCTGCCGGCCGGCGCGGTCGCCGTACACGAGGTGGCCGAGATCCCGACGACGGAGCGCGGCAAGACCGACCTCGCCGCGCTCCGGCGTCAGGCCGAGGCCGCGAGCACGCTCGTCGCCGAGCGCGACGTCGCCGGCGCCTCCGCGGACGGCCTGCGCGACATGTACGCCGTCGTGCTCGGCCGCCCGGCCGCGACCGTCCACGACAGCTTCGTCGACCTCGGCGGCGACTCGCTGTCGTTCGTCGAGGTGTCCGCCCAGCTCGCCGGGCGCCTCGGCCACCTCCCGCAGGGCTGGCAGCGCCTGACGCCCGTCGAGCTCGCGTCCCGGAGCCGGGCGCCGGAGGACCGGCCGCGCTGGCGGCGCGGGTGGACGCCGGTGGAGATGCCGGTGCTGCTGCGGGCGATCGCGATCACGCTGATCGTCGTCTCGCACACCGACCTCTACATCGTCATGGGCGGCGCCCATGTGCTGCTCGCCGTCGCCGGGTTCAACCTGGCCCGGTTCACGCTCGCGACGAGGGGCCGGGCGGCCCGCAGCAGGCGGATCGCCGCCGTCACGCTCGCCGTCGCGGCTCCGGCGACCCTGTGGATCCTGGTCGTCGGGCGGATCTCGGGCGACTACTCGGCACCGACTGCCCTCTACCTCAACCAGGTGCTCGGCAGTCCGGGGTGGAGCGCCGACTGGCAGTTCTGGTTCCTCGAGGTGCTGGTGTGGACCTACCTCGCGCTCGCCCTGGTGCTCGCCGTCCCGGTGGTCGACCGGATCCAGCGGCGCTCGCCGTTCTGGAGCGCCGTCGCCGCGGTCGTCGCCACCCTGGCGATCCGGTACGCGATGACCGGTATCGCCGCCGACGGCGTGGACAAGTACACGATCGCGGTCGTCGCCTGGTGCCTCGCGATCGGCTGGGCCGCGGCCGAGGCCCGGTCCTGGCCGCAGCGGACGGTCGTCGCCGTGCTGGCGATCCTCGGCACGTGGGGGTTCTTCCCCGACGACCTCCAGCGCCAGGTCCTGGTCATGGCCGGCCTGTGCCTGCTGCTGGTGCCGTGGCCGGTCCTCCTGCCGCGGTTGGCGGCGCTCCCGGTGCAGCACGTCGCGCAGGCGTCGTTCTGGATCTACCTGACCCACTGGCAGGTGTACCCCGAGATCGAGGCCGCCGGCCACCAGGTCCTGGCGATCGCGGCGTCGATCGCCGTCGGCCTGGTCTCCTACGAGATCCAGGTGCGCGGCTCGGCGGCCGCACGGGCGGTCCTCGCCTCCTACCGCCGACGCTCCCGCTCAGATCTGTGACTGGACGCCGGCGAGGAGCTGGCGGGCCATCACGATCCGCTGGACCTGGTTGGTGCCCTCGTAGATCTGGGTGATCTTGGCATCGCGCATCATCCGCTCGACCGGGTAGTCGCGGGTGTAGCCGTAGCCGCCCAGCACCTGGACCGCGTCGGTGGTGACCTGCATGGCCACGTCGGCGGCGAAGCACTTGGCCGCGGCACCGAAGAAGGTCAGGTCGGCGTCGCCGCGCTCGGACCTGCCGGCCGCGGCGTAGGTCAGCTGCCGGGCCGCCTCGACCTTCATGCCCATGTCGGCGAGCAGGAACTGCAGGCCCTGGAAGTCGCCGATCGGCCTCCCGAACTGCCGACGCTCCGCGGCGTACCCCAGCGCGTAGTCCAGCGCGCCCTGCGCGATCCCGACCGCCTGCGCTGCGATCGTCACGCGGGTGTGGTCCAGGGTGCGCATCGCGGTCTCGAAGCCGGTGCCCTCGGCGCCGATCATCCGGGCCGCGGGGATGCGGACGTGGTCGAGGTAGACCTCGCGGGTCGGGGAGCCCTTGATGCCCAGCTTCCTCTCCGGCGCGCCGAAGGAGACGCCCTCGTCGGTCCTCTCCACCACGAAGGCGCTGATGCCTCGGGACCGCTTCTCGGGATCCGTCACCGCCATCACCGTGTAGTACTCCGACACCCCGGCGTTGGTGATCCAGCGCTTCACGCCGTCGAGCACCCACGTGTCACCGTCACGGACCGCGCGCGTCTTCATGCCCGCGGCGTCCGAGCCGGCGTCGGGCTCGGAGAGGCAGTAGGAGAAGCCGCCCTCGCCGCGGGCGAGCCTGCCCAGGTAGTGCGCCTTGAGCTCCTCGGAACCGGAGATCTGCACCGGCAGCGAGCCCAGCTTGTTCACCGCCGGGATCAGACTCGACGAGGCGCACGCGCGGGCGACCTCCTCGATCACGATCACCGTCGCGAGCGCGTCGGCCCCGGCGCCGCCGTACTCCTCGGGCACGTGCGGCGCGTGGAAGTCCGCCGCCAGCAGTGCCGCGGCCGCCTCCTGCGGGTAGCGGGCGCTCTCGTCGACGTCGGCGGCGAACGGCGCGACCTTCGCGTCGCACACCGCCCGCACCGCCTCACGGACCGCCCGGTGCTCCTCGGAGAGCGCGAACATCGGGAACTCGGAGCTCATGCCCCGACTCTACTTGCGGGTAACCCGCGGCCCGGCGCCGGTCCCGGAAGTGCCGAGCGCCCGGCCGGGGCAGAACCCGGCCGGGCGCTCGTGTGAAGCTTCGTGGAGCTCAGGTCACTTCTTGGGCACCTTGACCGTCGTCTTCGCGGCCTGCGTGAAGCCGTCCCCCTTGTAGGTCACGGTGACCTTCTTGCCCTTCGCGGACTTGGGCAGGGTGATGGTCGCCTTGCCCTTCTTCAAGGTGGCGTTGAAGGACTTCTTGCCGAGCTTCGCGACGACCTTGCCGGTCGGAGTGCTGTACTCGTTGGTCACGGTCACGTTGACCTTGTACTTCTTGCCGGCCTTCACCGCCTTCGCCGTGGCGGCGCTGGCCTGCTTGGTGAGCGTGATGTCGCCGAGCGAGCCCGGGGCGTCGCTCGTGCAGGTGATCTCGAACGGCAGCGCCGTGCCACCCGAGGTCGGCACCAGGGTGAAGCTCGCCGGCATGGTGACCGCGTAGGTGCCGGCGGCCGGGGTGCTGAACGCCTCGTTGGCGCCGGCGCCGTTGAACGTCACCGAGCCGTCCTCGTTGTCGACCCGCTCGTCGAACACGATCGGCGCGGCGACCGAGCCCTCGGACCCGAAGCCGACCGAGTAGTCGTCGGACTGGCCGCCGTCGACGGTCGCCGGGAGGAACGCGGCCGTGGCGGCCGGGATGGTCAGGTCCGCCGAGAACGACAGCTGACCCTGAGCGATCGGGTAGCCGGCCGGTGCCGACGGCGGGAGCAGCGGCACGTCGATGTTCATCGGGAACGTGTCCTCGAAGAACGCCGAGGTGCAGGTGTAGTCGGTGCTCGCCGTGGCGGCGTTGGCCGGGACCGTGGCGGCGACGAGGGCGCCGGCGGCCAGTGCGGTGGTCGCGCCGGCAACTGCGGCGCGAAGGGTGATGCTGCGAAGCTTCATGAAATGTGCTCCCTCCCGAGCAACTCGATCGGTGCTACCAGGAGGTAGCAAACAACGAGGGGCACGTTACCCCGCCGATGTGGCGGTGGACACCGAACCCGCGAAAGTCGGGCAAAGCCGTTCTGGTCGGCCCTCGATCTAGAGTGGAATGCATGGCCGACTGGCAGGACCCCGAATGGGTCCGGACGATGCTCGACGACGGCGAGACCTGGGCCGTCGTGGGCCTCTCGGGCGACCCGTCCCGGACCGCCTACGAGATCGCGGCGCTGCTCCAACGGCGCGGCAAGCGGATCGTCCCGGTGCACCCCGACGCGCCGACGGTGCTGGGCGAGCAGGGCTACGCGACCCTGGCCGACATCCCGTTCCCGGTCGACGTGTTCCGGCGCTCCGAGGCGGCCGGCGAGTACGCCGATCAGGCGGTCGCGATCGGCGCGCGAGGCGTGTGGTTCCAGCTGGGCGTGGTCGACGAGGCCGCCTTCGGGCGCACGGTCGCCGCCGGCGTACCGATGGTCATGGACACCTGCCCCGCCATCGAGTGGCGCCGGCGGGGGTGAGCGTGCGGGTCCCGCCGGGGCCGGGCCTCCCCGACGGCCTCGACATCCCGGACAGCGAGCTGGTGGAGCGCTTCAGCCGCTCCCCGGGGCCGGGCGGGCAGTCGGTCAACACCACGGACAGCCGGGTCGAGCTGGAGTACGACGTCGCCGCCTCGACCGCGCTGACCGAGGCGCAACGGGTGCGGCTGGTGGGCCGGCTCGGCTCGCCCGTGCGCATCGTCGCCTCCGAGCACCGCTCCCAGCACCGCAACCGGGTGGCGGCCCGCGAGCGGCTCGCGTCGCGCCTGCGCGAGGCGCTCGCGCCGCCACCGCCGCCCCGGCGGCCGACGAAGCCCACGCGGGGCTCGCAGCAGCGCCGGCTGGACGCCAAGAGGGCGCGCGGCGAGACCAAGGCGCTGCGCGGCCGGATCAGGGACGCGTGACCCGCGCCCGCAGACCCGCGCTCACCCGCCCAGCCGCGCGAGCTCCTCGTCCACGATCGCCGGGTCGAGCTTGGTGAAGATCGGCGTCGGCTTGGCCACCGGCGTGCCCGGCACGATCGGCCTGCGCTCCCACGCCGGGAAGCCGGAGTAGTCGCCGGTGATGATCGGGTACGGCGCCCCGCCGTCGAGGTCCTCGACCTCCTCGATCCGCGGCATCGGCGCCACGTCCCCGGTGCCGCCGAGCGCCTTGTCGACCTCGTTCGCAGCGAACGGCAGGAACGGACTGAGGATCAGGTTGAGATCGGCCACGCACTGCGCGACGACGTGCAGGATCGTGCCGAGACGCTCGCGCTCCTCGTCGCCCTTGAGCTTCCACGGCTCGGTGTCGGAGACGTACTTGTTCACCTCGGCGACCGCGCGCATCGCCTCGCCGATCGCCTGCTTCTGCCGGTGCCGGCCGATCAGGTCGCCGACGGTGCCGAACGCGGCCTCGACACCGGCCAGCAGCGCCTCGTCCTCGGCGGTCAGCTCGCCGGCCTCCGGGATCTCGCCGAAGTTCTTGGCGATCAGGTTCGCGGTGCGGTTGACCAGGTTGCCCCAGCCGGCGACCAGCTCGTCGTTGGTGCGGCGCACGAACTCCGACCAGGTGAAGTCGGAGTCCTGGCTCTCCGGGCCGGCCGCCGCGACGAAGTAGCGGAAGGCGTCCGGCTGGTAGCGGCTGAGCAGGTCGCGCACGTAGATCACGACCCGCTTCGAGGAGGAGAACTTCCGCCCCTCCATCGTGAGGAACTCGCTGCTGACCACCTCGGTCGGGAGGTTCAGCTCGCCGTACTGCCGCGGCGTGCCTCCCCGAGCCCCCTTGCCGGCGTAGGCCAGCAGCTCGGCCGGCCAGATCTGGCTGTGGAAGGTGATGTTGTCCTTGCCCATGAAGTAGTAGGACAGCGCCTCCTGCCCGGAGTCCGACGCGGGGTTCCACCACTCGCGCCAGCGCTCGGCGTCGCCTCCCCCGGACTCGGCAGAGCGGCGGGCCCACTCGATGGACGCCGAGAGGTAGCCGATGACCGCGTCAAACCAGACGTAGAGCTTCTTCGTCGGGTTCTCCCGCCAGCCGTCGAGGGGGACGGCGATGCCCCAGTCGATGTCGCGCGTCATCGCCCGCGGACGGATCTCCTCGAGGATGTTCTGGCTGAACCGGATCACGTTCGGCCGCCACAGCCCGGTCGCCTCGCGGTCGTCGAGCCACTCGCCCAGCGCGTCGGCCAGCGCCGGCAGGTCGAGGAAGAAGTGCTGGGTCTCGACGAACTCCGGCGTCTCCCCGTTGATCTTCGAGCGCGGGTCGATCAGGTCGTGCGGGTCCAGCTGGTTGCCGCAGTTGTCGCACTGGTCGCCGCGCGCGCCGTCGTACCCGCAGATCGGGCAGGTGCCCTCGATGTAGCGGTCGGGCAGGGTGCGGCCGGTGGACGGCGAGATGGCGCCGTACGTGGTCTGCTCGACGAAGTAGCCGTTCTCGTAGACGCCGAGGAACAGCTCCTGCACGACCGCGTGGTGGTTGCGGGTCGTGGTGCGCGTGTAGAGGTCGTAGGTCAGCCCCAGGCTGGCGAGGTCCTCGGCGATGATCCGGTGGTTCTGGTCGGCCAGCTCCTGCGGCGTCATGCCGGCCTCGTTGGCGGCGATGAGGATCGGGGTGCCGTGCTCGTCGGAGCCGGAGACCATGAGCACGTCGTGGCCCGCCATCCGCAGGTACCGACTGAACACGTCGGAGGGCACGCCGAACCCGGCCACATGGCCGATGTGGCGCGGGCCGTTGGCATACGGCCAGGCGACCGCGGACAGGACTCTGCTCATGGGTCGATCCTAGGGATCGGCCGCCACCCGGTTTCCGCCGGGACGTTTCCGGCGGGACGACGCAACGTCATACGCGCCGGCCGCCACCACGACCAGCCGTCCGACGTCCCCGCCAGCCGGGCGTCATCCGACGTGGCTGGCCCGACGGTCTGCGCTGAGATGGCAGTCGGAGCGCGGCGGGCATTGCCATATCAGCGCAATTGCCCCGAGATGGCAGTCGAGCCGGGGCAACCACTGCCATAACAGCGCAATTGCCCCGAGATGGCAGCCAGATCAGCCCAACCACTGCCACAACAGCGCAATTGCGGCGAGATGGCAGCCGGGCCTGCCGACCAAGGAGGTGCGCAAGCGCGCCAAGGCGATCGCCGAGGGCGCGTGGGCGGCCAAGACCGTTCGCGACGCGATCAACGCCTCGATCGCGGCGATCACCGCCGCCACGGTCGCGGCCACGACGGTCGCGGCCGGGACGGCGATCAGGACAGGCAGCAGCTGAGCGGACCCGGTGGTCGAGATGCGAAGCCACCGGTCAGGTGGTTTCGAGGCTCCTCGCTGGCGCTCGTCACACCTCCACCACCGTATGGCTCAGCCGAAGTCGAGGTCCTCGGTGCGGCTGCGCTTGAGCTCGTAGAAGTGCGGGTAGCCCGACAGCGTGACGCACGCATCCCAGAGCCGCCCGGCGTCCTCGCCCTTCGGCGCCTTGCTGATCACCGGGCCGAAGAACGCCCGGCCCTCGAACGCGATGGTCGGCGTGCCGACCTCGTTGCCGACCTGGTCCATGCCGCGCTGGTGGGAGGCGGCGATCGCCTCGTCGTACGACGAGTCGTCCATCGCGTCCGCGAGGGAGACGTCGAGCCCGGCGTCGGCGAGGGCCGCCTCGATCATCGCGCGGTCCCTGTCCTGCTTCTCGACGTGGATGCGGGTGCCCATCGCGGTGTAGAGCGGGAGCAGCACCTCCTTGCCGCGCTTCTCCTCCGCGGCCATCAGCACCCGGACCGGCTCCCACGCCGTCTTCAGGAACTCGCGGTACTTCCTCGGAGATGTCCTTGTCCTGGTTGAGGTGGGCGAGGCTCATGATGTGCCAGGTCACCTCGATGTCGCGGACCCGCTCGACCTCGAGGATCCAGCGCGAGGTGATCCACGCGAACGGGCAGGCGGGGTCGAACCAGAAGTCGGCGTTGGTCATGCCTGGGTCAATCCGGCCAGGCCGAGCCCTATTCCCACGAGCGCTCCCCCGGCGACGTACCAGGCGCTGTTGAGCCTCGTCCGCCAGAGCAGCACGAGCGTCACCAGGAAGATCCCGGCCGTCCAGCCGTCGACCAGCGCGGCCCGGCCCAGCTGCCACGAGACGCCGGCCATGAGCGCGAGCGCGGTGACGTTGAGGCCGTCGAGCATCGCCGAGGTCCACGGCGACGCGCGCAGCCGGTCGGTGATCGCCGTCAGCAGGCCGACGAGGACGAACGACGGCAGGAAGATGCCGACCGTCGCGACGAACGCGCCGGGCGGACCGGCGACCAGGTAGCCCAGGAACGTGGCGGTGGTGAACACCGGCCCCGGCGTCACCTGCCCGATGGAGATCGCGTCGAGGAGCTGCTCCTGCGTGATCCAGCCGAGCCGGTCGACGAGATCGCCCTCGAGGAAAGCGAGCAGCACGTAGCCGCTGCCGTAGAGCACCGAGCCGATCTTGAGCATCGTCGAGAAGAGCTGGGCCAGCTGCCCCGCGGTGGGGTCCGGGAAGAGCACGGCCAGCGGCGCGACCAGCGCGTGCCGTCCGACCCGGCTCGCCAGGTGGACGACACCCGCGACGGCGGCGCCGCCGAAGAGGACGACCAGCTCGTCGACCCCGAGGGCGTACGCCGCCAGCGCGGCCGACCCGAGCAGCGCGAGCCACGGGCCCCTCACGGCGGTGCGGGCCAGGCCGACCAGCGCCCACGCGACGATCGCGAGTACGGCGGGCACCACTCCGCCGAGCACCCACCCGGCCGACGGGGTGTCGCCGTACTCCACGTAGGCCCAGGCCAGCCCGGTGACGATCAGCGCGGCGGGGAGGATGAAGCAGACGCCGGCGAGCAGCAGGCCGCGCCAGCGGGCGCGGTCGTAGCCGAGGTGGATCGCGAGCTCGGTGGAGTTCGGCCCCGGGATCAGGTTGGTGGCGCCGACCAGGTCGAGGAAGCGCTCGTCGCTGACCCAGCCGCGGCGGCGTACCAGCTCCTCGCGCATCATCGCGACGTGCGCCACCGGCCCGCCGAACGCGATGATGCCGAGTCGGAGGAAGGCCAGGGCGACCTCTCGGCCGTTTCCGCTCCCGCTTGCCACGGTGCAAGGATGGCGCACATGCCTGGAACGAACCTCACCCGGGACGAGGCGGCCGTCCGCGCCGCGCTCCTGGACGTCACGTCGTACGCCGTCGACCTGGACCTCACGACCGCCCCCGATGGACAGAGCACCAGCTTCGGATCGACGACGACCATCCGGTTCGCCTGCGCCGAGCCCGGTGCCGAGACCTTCGCGGACCTCGTCGACGCGACCGTCCACGAGATCACGCTCAACGGCACCGCGATCGACCCGGCCACGGCGTACGCCGACAGCCGGATCGCGCTGGCCGGCCTGGCCGCCGAGAACGAGCTGGTCGTGCGCGCGGACTGCACCTACTCCCGCACGGGCGAGGGCCTGCACCGCTTCGTCGACCCCGCCGACGACCGCGTCTACACCTACTCGCAGTTCGAGGTGCCGGACGCCCGCCGCGTCTACACCACCTTCGAGCAGCCCGACCTCAAGGCGCCGTTCACGTTCACCGTGACCGCGCCGGAGGGCTGGCAGGTCGTGTCGAACTCCCCCACGCCGACCCCGGAGCCGATCGGCGACGACCGGGCCGTGTGGCGGTTCGCGCCGACGAAGCCGCTGTCGACCTACGTCACCGCGATCGTCGCCGGCGAGTACCACGAGGTCCGGCACGTCTTCCACGGCAAGGACGGCGACATCCCGCTCGGCCACTACTGCCGGCAGTCGCTCGTCGAGCACCTCGATGTCGAGGAGCTGGTCAGGCTCACCGAGCAGGGCTTCGCGTTCTTCGAGGAGGTCTTCGACTACCCGTACCCCTTCGGCAAGTACGACCAGCTCTACGTGCCGGAGTACAACATGGGCGCGATGGAGAACGCCGGCTGCGTGACGCTGCGCGACGAGTACCTCCCGCGCAGCCGCCAGGACCGCTCGTTCTACGAGTTCCGCGCCGAGGTGATCCTCCACGAGATGGCGCACATGTGGTTCGGCGACCTGGTGACGATGAAGTGGTGGGACGACCTCTGGCTCAACGAGTCGTTCGCCGAGTGGGCCTGCTACCACGCCGCCGTCGAGGCGACCGAGTTCACCGAGGCGTGGGTGGGCTTCACCAACGCGCGGAAGAACTGGGCCTACCGACAGGACCAGCTGCCCAGCACCCACCCGATCGCGGCCGACAACGTCGACCTGCGCGCGGTCGAGGTGAACTTCGACGGCATCACCTACGCCAAGGGCGCCTCGGTGCTCAAGCAGCTGGTCGCGTGGGTCGGCCTGGACAACTTCCTGGAGGGCGTCCGCGGCTACTTCAAGGAGCACGAGTTCGGGAACACCGAGTTCGCCGACCTCCTCGCCGCGCTCGAGCGGGCCTCCGGCCGCGACCTCGAGTCCTGGGCGCAGGAGTGGCTGCAGACCTCGGAGGTGAACACCCTCGCCCCCGAGTTCGAGCTCGACGCCGAGGGCCGCTACGCCTCGTTCGCCGTGCGCCAGACCGCGCCCCCGGACCACCCGACGCTGCGTCGGCACCGGCTCGGCATCGGCCTGTACGACGCCGCGCCCGACGCCGGGGGCCGGCTCGTGCGGCGTACCTCTCTGGAGACCGACGTCGCCGGCGAGCTGACCGAGATCCCCGACCTGGTCGGCCAGGAGCAGCCCGCGCTGCTCCTGCTCAACGAGGGCGACCTGGCCTACGCCAAGATCCGCCTCGACGAGCGCTCGCTGGCGACCGTCGTCGGCGGCATCGCGAGCCTCGACGACGCGCTCGCCCGCGCGCTGTGCTGGGGCGCGGCGTGGGACATGACCCGCGACGCCGAGATGAGCGCGACCGACTTCGTCGAGCTGGTGCTCAGCGGCATCGGCAGCGAGACCGACGCGTTCGGCGTGGCCCGGATCCCGACGTACGCCGCCCTGGCCTCGACGCTCTACGCCGCGCCGGCCAACCGGGCCACGCTGCGCGAGACCTGGGAGCAGGGGCTGCGCAAGCTGCTGGAGAACGCCGAGCCGGGCAGCGACCACCAGCTCTCCTTCGCCCGCGCCTACGCGGCCGCCGCCCACACCGATACCGCGCTCGCCGACCTGGAGGGACTGCTCGACGGATCGCTCGCCTTCGACGGCCTGGCGGTCGACACCGACCTGCGCTGGACGCTGCTGGGCGGCCTGGCCCGCAACGACCGCGCCGACGGGGCCCGGATCGACGAGGAGCTCGAGCGCGACAACACGATCTCCGGCCAGGAGCACGCCGCCGCCGCGCGCGCGATGCGGCCGACCGCCGAGGCCAAGGCCGAGGCGTGGGAGATCGCGATGGTGCGCGACGACGTCCCGAACGAGACCCAGCGCAGCGTCGTCCTGGCGTTCCAGCAGTTCGGGCAGGACGAGGTGCTCGCGCCGTACGTCGAGAGGTACCTCGCCGCCGCCGACACGCTGTGGGAGGAGAAGGGCACCCAGCGGGCCTCGACCGCGCTGGAGTTCATCTTCCCCAAGCCGCTGGCCAGCCCGGAGCTGCTCGACCGCGTCGACGCGTGGTTGGAGTCCTCCCCGGCCAATCCGGCCGCCAAGCGGTACGTCCGCGAGGGCCGGGCCGACGTCGCCCGCGCGCTCGCCGCCCAGGCGCGCGACGCCCAGGGCTGATCGGACCGTGGGTTTCGGCTGCCAGCAGCCGAAACCCACAAGATCAGGACTCAGCGTGCAGCGTCGCGGGAGCGGTGGCGTGGTCGGCGAGCTCCTGGATGCCGCGACGCAGGCCGCCGACCAGGTCGCCCGCGGCGAACATGCTCTGCATCTGCAGCGCGACCAGCTCGACCTCGCGGTCGGTGAGGCTGCGGCGGACGACGACGCCGGTGACGATCTCGAGCACCCGAGCGGCCGGGTCGAGCAGGATCAGCACGCTGCGCGCGGGCGCGACCAGCCGGTTGTGGAGCCGGGTCGCGAAGGCGCGCGGCTCGCCATCGACGCGGCCCACGAAGACGCTGAACTCGAAGCGGGAGACCAGCTCGGCCTGGCGGATCGCCTCGTCGATCTGGAGCCGCTCGCCGCCGTTGAACTCACCAACGCCCACTTGCGCCGCCCGCCTTCGACTCCTCGGTGTCCGGCGCCGGCAGCTCGTCGGTGCCGGAGCGGGGGCCGCCGAACCACTGGTCGGCGGTCGCCTGACCGCCGGGCGTGAACCGCTCGCCCTTGACGATGCCCGGGACGACCACGAGCAGCGTGATCACCACGAACAGCAGCAGCGGGATGCCGACCAGCACCAGCACGGCGTGCCAGGGGTCGACCGGGCCGGCGGGGTCGCCGCCCCAGAACTCGGGGACGTCCGCACTCGCCGGGCCGGCACCGGCGACGACGATGCCGCCCGCGATGCCGCCCGCGAGGAGGACGACGGGGGCGCGGCGAAGGAGGTGCGCGAGCTTCGTGGTCACGGGCAGATCGTATCGAGGATCGTGGCCGGCCTCACCGCCGGGACGGTCGAACGAGGTTGATCGGTGCGGTAGACATGGTGCCCATGTTCGGCTTCGACAACGCTGCCTGCGACCCGGGACAGGACATCTGCGAGTGGACGTACAGCGTGACGGACAACCAGACCGTCGCGAACGTCGCCAACGTCCTCATCGGCAAGCCGCTGACGATCGTCGGGCTGCTGCTCCTCATGTGGGTGATCCGGTGGATCCTGCACCGGCTGGTGGACCGGCTGGTGTCCCGCGCCCAGGACGGCGTGCTACCCGACCGGATGAGCCGGTTCGGCGTCCGCGGCAAGGCGGCCCAGGAGGCGTCCGCCCGCGACCTGGCGACCCAGACCCGGCGGGTGCAGCGCGCCAAGACCATGGGCGACCTGCTCAAGAGCGTCATCACCGGCCTGCTCATCGCGGTCTTCGGCACGATGGTCCTCAGCGAGCTCGGCGTGAACATCGCGCCGATCATCGCCAGCGCCGGCATCCTCGGCATCGCGCTCGGCTTCGGCGCCCAGTCGCTGGTCCGGGACTTCCTCTCCGGCGTGTTCATGATGTTCGAGGACCAGTACGGCGTCGGCGACGTGATCGACCTCGGCGAGGCCAGCGGCACCGTCGAGGCGGTCAGCCTGCGGGTCACCCGGCTCCGCGACCTCAACGGCACCGTCTGGTACGTCCCCAACGGCGCGGTCGTCCGCGTCGGCAACATGAGCCAGAACTGGGCGCGCGCGGTCGTCGACGTCAACGTCGGCTACGACGAGGACCTGGTGCGCGTCCAGCGCGTGCTCCGCGAGGTCGCCCACGACCTGTGGGAGGACGAGGAGTTCAAGGACGTGATCATCGAGGAGCCCGAGGTCACCGGCGTCGAGCTGTTCACCCCGGACGCGATCACCCTGCGGGTGCTGCTCAAGACCGCGCCGATGGAGCAGTGGGCCGTCGCCCGGGCGCTGCGGCAGCGGATCAAGGCCCGCTTCGACCACGAGGGCATCGAGATCCCGCTGCCCCAACGGATCCTCCGCTACCGCGACGAGCGGCCGACAGGCCCCTCCTCCCCCGAGGGGGAGAAGCCCGTCGGCAGCTGAGCGGTACGTCGCTCGGTACGCACTCAGGCGAGCGAGGCGTCCAGGGTGATCGTGGTGCCGGCGAGCGCCTGGCTCACCGGGCAGCCCTCCTTGGCGGCCTGGGCCGCGGCGACGAAGTCGTCGGCGCTGATGCCCTCGACGACGCCCTTCACGGTCAGCTTGATGCCGGTGATGCCGGTGCCCGGGGTGAACTCGACCGCCGCGCTCGTCTCGAGCGAGGTCGGCGGCGTACCGGCCTTGGCCAGGCCGTTCGACAGCGCCATCGAGAAGCAGGAGGAGTGCGCGGCCGCGATCAGCTCCTCGGGGCTGGTCTTGCCGTTCGCCTCCTCGGCGCGCGAGGGCCACGAGACGTCGAAGGTGCCGATGCCGGACGACTCGAGCGTCACCTTGCCGGCGCCCTCGAACAGGCTGCCCTCCCAGTGCGTGGTCGCGTTGCGGATCGTGGCCATGTGCTGATCACTCCTCGTGAGGGGTCGGGGGTACGTCGCGAGTCTTGCACGCCGGTGTCGGGCCGCTCCTGAGTGATCGTCACAATGGGACGGTGACGACGTTCTACGAGGAGATCGGCGGCTTCGAGACCTTCCGCAGGATCGTCGCGAGGTTCTACGAGGGGGTCGCGGAGGACCCGGTGCTCCGGCCGCTGTACCCCGAGGAGGACCTCGGCCCGGCCGAGGAGCGCTTCCGGTACTTCCTCATCCAGTACTGGGGTGGCCCGACGACGTACTCCGACAGCCGCGGCCACCCGCGGCTGCGGATGCGGCACGCGCCGTTCGCGGTGACGCCGGAGGCCAAGGAGCACTGGCTCACGCACTTCCGCGCCGGCCTCGACGAAGCGCGGCTGACGCCGGAGCAGGACGCGCAGTTCTGGGACTACGTCACGCACGCGGCCCAGTTCATGGTCAACACCGTCGAGTGAGCCGCGGCGGTCAGCTCGAGAGCAGCGTGCGCAGCGCGGCCAGGTAGGGCTCGGGCGGCTCCACCGAGCGCTGGCCGCCGCGGTCGAAGAACACCATCGCGACGCGCGCTCGCGCCAGCACGGTGTCGCCGTCGCAGATCTGCGACTCGATCGTCGCGGACCGGGTGCCGACCCGGGAGACCCACGACCAGGCGTCGTACGCCTCGGGCCGGAAGAGGATCGGCCGCAGGTAGTCGACGTCGGTCTGCGCGACCACGATCGAGACCGGGTCGAGACCCTCCCAGATCCGGGCGGTCATCGCGATCCGCGACTCCTGGAGGTACTCGAGGTACTTCACGTTGTTGACGTGCCCGTAGACGTCGACGTCGGAGAAGCGCACCTGCACCGGGTAGTGGCTGACGCCCTCGGAGCGGGTGCGCGCCATCGGCAGCCGAGGCACGACCTCGTCGGCCTCGAGGAACGTCGTGAGCGTCTCGCGCTCGACGTCGGTGAGCCGGCGCGGCCGCTCGGTGGCGAAGACGTACGGCGTGAGCACGGTCGTGGCGCGGGCGTAGACGTGGCGGGCGCCGTCCCGCTCGTGGAAGATCTCGTAGGCGAGGGTGAAGGTCGCGGCGCGGATCTCGGTGACCCACGACTCGATGGTCACCGGCTCGAAGCCGAAGTCGAGCGGGGCGAGGTAGCTGACCTCGTGGCGGACCACGACGACGCCCTCGGCGAGGTCGCCGGTGCGCGCCGCGGGGCCGTGCGTGCGGAGCATGTCGACGCGGGCCTCCTGGAGGTAGTCCACGTAGACGACGTTGCTGACGTGCCCGAGGAGGTCGAGGTCGGCCCAGCGCATCGGACAGCGGTAGGTGTGCCGCACGCCCCCGATGCTGCCAGACCCGGCGCGCGGCCGGTGGCTCAGTGGGTCGGCGCGAGACCGCGGTAGTAGGCGCGGACCGACTCGTGGCGGGCCAGGCGGATCCTGCGGTTGCGGACGACGAACTCCGCGACGACGCCGAGCGCGGCGACGGCGGCGGCGACGCCGACCACGAGAAGGACGACGACGAAGGGGGTGAGGCCGGTGTACAGGTCCATTGCCCGATCCTTTCTACGAATGTAGATTCTCTACGTATGTAGAAGATACTCCGACGAGCACGGGAAGCCAAGCGAGCGGGGTAGTGTCACGCCCCACAGCCACCCCGGAGGATCGATTGCCCGCGAGCCCGCGCCGCCGCCAGTTGCTCGACGCGGCCCTGCACGTGATCGCGGACGAGGGCCTCAAGGGCCTCACCCACCGCGCCGTCGACCGGCGGGCCGGGCTGCCCGAGGGGAGCTGCTCGGCGTACCTCCGGACACGACGGGCGCTGCAAGCCGCGCTGACGGAGTACGTCGCCGACACGCTGCTCGCCGACGTCGACCGGCTCGCCGACGAGCTGGCGTGCACGTCCGAGCCGGACGGTGTCGCTCCGACCCTCGACCTGTTCCAGCGCTGGCTGGACCGGCGCGAGCTGCTCGTGGCCCGCCTCGAGCTGACCATGGCCGCGAGCCGCGACCCCGAGCTGGCCGGCCTGCTCGCGGCCCACCGCGGCCGGCTGATCGAGCTGGTGGAGCGGATCATGACCGCCACCGGCAAGGAGCACAGCGAGGCGCGCGCGGAGGCGCTGGTGGCGTCGTACGACGGGATCCTGCTCGCCGCGCTGCTCAAGCCGACCCGGCAGCGGCGAGCCTTCCTGGAGCGGTCGCTGGAGCTGCTCGGCACCGACCTGGCGGGCGCCGCCGACAGGTGACGTACGCCTCGTCCGCATGGCTAGAACACGGTCTAGTCTTGCGGTCGGAGCAGTCCCCAGCGAACGGAGCCCCCATGCCCGAGGCAGTCATCGTCAGTGCCGCGCGTTCCCCGATCGGGCGGGCCAACAAGGGCTCGCTGACCGAGTTCCGGCCCGACGACCTCACGGCGATCATCGTCAAGACGGCGCTGGAGAAGATCCCGGAGCTGGACCCGGCCACGATCGACGACCACTACCTCGGCTGCGGCCTGCCGGGCGGCGAGTCCGGCAACAACATGGCCCGCGTCGTCAACGTGCTGGGCGGCATGGACGACGTCCCGGGCGCCACGATCACCCGCTACTGCTCCTCCTCGGTCCAGACGACCCGGATGGCGTTCCACGCGATCAAGGCCGGCGAGGGCGACGTGTTCATCTCCGCCGGCGTCGAGACCGTCTCGCGGTTCGGCAAGGGCACCTCCGACCACTGGCCCGACACTCACAACCACGCCTTCGACGAGGCCAAGTCGCGCACCGACAAGACCGCCCAGGGGACGGCGGAGGGTGGCCAGGGCTGGCACGACCCGCGCGAGGACGGCCTGCTGCCCGACGTCTACATCGCGATGGGCCAGACCGCGGAGAACGTCGCGCGGCTGCGCGGCCTCTCGCGCCAGGAGCTCGACGAGTTCGGCGTCCGCTCGCAGAACCTGGCCGAGAAGGCGATCGCCGACGGCTTCTGGGCCCGCGAGATCACCCCGGTCACCACCCCGTCCGGCACGGTCGTGAGCGCCGACGACGGTCCCCGTGCGGGCGTGACCTATGAGGCGATCAAGGACCTCAAGCCGGTCTTCCGCCCCGACGGCGTGGTCACCGCCGGCAACTGCTGCGCGCTCAACGACGGCGCCGCCGCGGTCATCGTCATGTCCGACACCAGGGCCGCCGAGCTCGGCATCGAGCCGCTGGCCCGGATCGTCGCCACCGGCGTCTCCGGCCTCTCGCCGGAGATCATGGGCCTCGGCCCGGTCGAGGCGACCAGGCGCGCCCTGGCTCACGCCAAGATGAGCATCGGCGACATCGACCTGGTCGAGATCAACGAGGCATTCGCGGCCCAGGTCGTCCCGTCGTACCAGGATCTCGGCATCGACCTCGACCGGCTCAACGTCAACGGCGGCGCGATCGCGGTCGGCCACCCCTTCGGCATGACCGGCGCCCGCCTCCAGAACACCATGCTCAACTCCCTGGACTGGCACGACAAGACCACCGGCCTGATCACCATGTGCGTCGGCGGCGGCCAGGGCATGGCCCTGATCCTCGAGCGGGTCTGAGTACGTGTGACAGCAGACGGGGGAAGCGGCGCACGCTGGCTCGACGAGGACGAGCAGCGCTCCTGGCGGGCGCTGCTGATGGGCATGACCCTCCTGCTCGGGCGGCTCGACGACGACCTGCAGCGGGGCTGCGGGCTCTCGCTCGTGGAGTACGAGATCCTGGTGCGCCTCTCCGAGCGCGAGGGCCGGCAGATGCGGATGGCGCAGCTCGCCGACGCGCTCGCGCACAGCCGCAGCCGGGTCACGCACACGATCACCCGGATGGAGAAGGACGGCCTGGTCGTCCGCAGCTCCTCGCCGGAGGACGGCCGCGGCGTGGTCGCCGCGATGACCGACGAGGGGTGGGACCTGCTGGTCCGGATGGCGCCGCTGCACGTCGCCGGCGTGCGCGAGCACCTCGTCGACCTGGTCAGCTCCGAGGACTTCGCCGCGGTCGGCCGGGTGATGGACGCGGTGGCCGACCACCTGGTGGCCGGCCACCCCGAGATGGAGATCAGGGCCGCGAAGCGGACCTGATCATCGGTGGTCGAGCAGCTACCGCGACCGAGGAACGAGGTCGCGACGGAGCGTCAGTCCCTCGTGAGGCGGCGGTGGGTGACCCGGTGCGGACGGGCGGCCTCGATGCCGAGGCGCTCGACCTTGTTCTCCTCGTACGACGCGAAGTTGCCCTCGAACCAGAACCACTTTCCACCGTCCTCCTCGTCGCCCTCCCACGCGAGGATGTGGGTCGCGACCCGGTCGAGGAACCAGCGGTCGTGGGACGTGACCACGGCGCAGCCCGGGAAGTCGAGGATCGCGTCCTCGAGCGAGGACAGCGTCTCGACGTCGAGGTCGTTGGTCGGCTCGTCGAGGAGCAGCACGTTGCCGCCCATCTTCAGCGTGAGCGCCAGGTTGAGCCGGTTGCGCTCACCACCCGACAGCACGCCGGCCTTCTTCTGCTGGTCGGGGCCCTTGAAGCCGAACGACGCGACATAGGCGCGCGAGTTCATCTCGAAGTTGGCGACCTTGATGAAGTCGAGCCCGTCGGAGACGACCTCCCAGACGTTCTTGTTCGGGTCGATGCCGCCGCGGCTCTGGTCGACGTACGAGAGCTTCACCGTCTGGCCGACGTTGAGCTCGCCCGCGTCGGGTGACTCGGTGCCGGTGATCATCCGGAACAGCGTGGTCTTGCCGACGCCGTTCGGGCCGATGACGCCGACGATGCCGGCGCGCGGCAGCGAGAACGACAGGTCGTGCATGAGGGTGCGGCCCTCGAAGCCCTTGCCGAGGCCCGTGGCCTCCAGGACGACGTCGCCGAGGCGCGGGCCGGCCGGGATGTTGATCTCCGAGGTGTCGATCTTGCGCGCCCGGTCGGCCTCGGCCGCCATCTCCTCGTAGCGCGCGAGCCGGGAGCGGCTCTTGGTCTGCCGCGCCTTGGCGTTGGAGCGGACCCACTCGAGCTCCTTCTCCAGCATCCTGGCGCGCTTGGCGTCCTTCTGCCCCTCGATCTTGAGGCGCTCCTTCTTCGTCTCCAGGTAGGTGGAGTAGTTGCCCTCGTAGGGGTGCGTCCGACCGCGGTCGAGCTCGAGGATCCACTCGGCGACGTTGTCGAGGAAGTACCGGTCGTGGGTGATCGCGAGGACGGCGCCCGGGTAGGTCTTCAGGTGGCCCTCGAGCCACTGCACGGACTCGGCGTCGAGGTGGTTGGTGGGCTCGTCGAGCAGCAGCAGGTCGGGCTGCTGGAGCAGCAGCTTGCAGAGCGCGACCCGGCGGCGCTCGCCACCGGAGAGGTTGTCGACGATCGCGTCCGGGGGCGGGCAGCGCAGCGCGTCCATGGCCTGGTCGAGGCGGCTGTCGAGGTCCCACGCGTTCGCGTGGTCGAGCTCGGTCTGGAGGTTGCCTGCCTCCTCGTTCAGCTTGTCCAGGTCGGCGTCGGGGTCGCCCATCGACACGTAGAGCTCGTCGAGGCGCGCCATCTTGGCCTTGATCTCGCCGACGGCCTCCTCGACGTTCTCCTGGACGGTCTTGCCCTCGGTCAGCGGCGGCTCCTGCTGGAGCATGCCGACGGATGAGCCCGGGTCGAGGATCGCGTCGCCGTTGTTGGCGTGGTCCAGGCCCGCCATGATCCGCAGCAACGAGGACTTGCCGGTGCCGTTGGGGCCGACGACGCCGATCTTCGCCCCGTGCAGGAACGACAGCGTCACGTTGTCGAGGACGACCTTCTCGCCGTGGGCCTTGCGCACGTTGCGCAGGGTGAACACATACTCCGCCATGGTCACCGAGCCTAGTGGCCACCGCCGGTGAGACCTCATCGGGGCTGCCGGCGTCTGCGGGGTGACGGAGCCTGGGCCGGGGAGGCCGGACGAGACGGAGGGCCTGTGAGCCGATCCACTCGCCGCGGCGACGAGCCCTCGGAGTTCGTGGCCGCACGGGCACCGCAGCTCTACCGCAGTGCCTGCCTGCTGACGACCTCGGCGCACGCCGCCGGGTAGCGGGGTGCGGTCATGGGGGAGCGCTGACCTCGCCTGCGGAATCCCCGCCGATTGACTGCGAATCACCAGGAAGGTACTGCGAATCCACCAGCCAATGACTGCGGATCCACCAGATCCCCGATCGCCGGGGGTCTGATCCTCTACACAGGCATGGGGGCAGTCCCCCTGGGTGACCGGATCGCAGCCGTGCCGATCGACGTGCTCCGGGCTTCCTGATCTCTCGCACGCCGATCGACCGACGGCGAGGCCCTGCCCGGGCGGCTGGCCCAACTGCGGGCGATCGCCACGGATCCGGCCGGGCCGGCCCGGCCGGAGCGGAACCCGACGGGCAGCCGACCCTCACGCGGCGGCCTCCTCCCCTGCGGGCTCCTGCTGCTCCTGCGGCTTCGGCGCCCGGGTGAAGACGCTGGTGCCGCGGCTCAGGTCGTGGCCGACGTGGACGGCCTCGATCTCGGAGGACACCACCTCGACGTCGTTGCCGTTGACGTAGGGCCGCAGCTGGAGTCGGCCGTGCACGACGACGGGGTCGCCGCGGCGCAGCGAGCGGGCGCAGTTGTCGGCCAGGGCGCGCCAGCAGGACACGGTGTACCACTGGGTCTCGCCGTCGGACCAGGACTCGGTGCGGCGGTTGTACCTGCGCGGCGTGCACGCGAGCCGGAAGCTCGCCACCGGCACGCCGCCGGCCTCGCGCAGCACGACGTCCGCGCCGAGCCAGCCGCGGACGGTGATGGTGCAGTCGTTCATGGAGGTCTCCTTGCCTCGATCCAGGTGGTCGCTACGAGGCTCGACGAGGACACCGACACCGGGCCGGGGTCCGGACGCGGCCTGGGGAGAACGCCGCCGGAAGGCGGCTCTGTGGAGGAAGAGCGGGTCAGGCGCGGGCGCGCTCGACGCCGGTGCGGACCGCGGTGTACGCCTGGAGCTCGGCCTCGACCGGGGCGACGACGAGCTCGTGCGAGACGTCGGCGACCGCCGCGCGCAGCCGTTCGTCGGCGCTCTCGGCCCGTCGGCGGGCGGTGCCCGCCACCCCGAGACGGGAGACGACACCGAGGAGGATCCCGAGGCCCAGCCCGCCGACGAGGAGGACCAGCGCGAGCGCGACGCCCGCGACCTGCGGGGTGTCCGGGTCGGACAGCTTCCCGGATCCGAGGAGCACGCCGGTCCACACCAGCCCGGCGACCGCGGCCGCGAGCAGCAGCCACTGCAGGAGCCGGACGGCACCGGCCCAGAGCGGCGTACGGGCGGCGCGGACCCCGGCCGCGGCGAGCGCGGCGTCGAGCCGGTCGCCGAGGTCGTCGAGGTGGGCCACGGACGCGCGGTGCACGGCGTCGACCCAGGGCTCGGTCATTCCCTGCGACATCTCGTCGGCGAGCGCGCGGACCTCGGTGTCGACCCGGGCGCGCTGCACCTGGGTGCCCTCCGGGACCGCCCCCCTGCTCCGGCCGCTGAGCTGACGGCCGGCAGCGCCGAGGTCGAGGTCGAGGCGCTTGAGCGGGTCGGGCTTGACCCCGCCGAGCCAGACGGCGATCGGCCAGCCGGCGGCCCGGCCGACGCGCATCCGGGTCGAGCGTTCCACGGCCTCGACGAGGACCGGCACGCCGGCCGCCTCGGCGAACGCGTCGTCGAGTGCGGCCGCGCGCTCGTCGGAGAGCACCCGGGTCGGCGCGTCGCCGGCCGCCTCGGCGAGCCGGCCGGCCGCGGCCCGGACGTCGGCGTCGATCCGGCCGCGGGTCGCCTGCTTCTCGGCCGCGCGGCGGGCGATCTCCGCACGCAGGTCGTCGATGCCGGCGCCCTCCCGGGCGCTGACCGGCAGCACCGGCACCCGGTCGAGCCCGTCGGCGTCGAGCAGCCGCCGCACGTCGGCGAGCATCGACTCGCGCCGCTCCTCGGGCACCGTGTCGACGTGGTTGAGGACGACGATCAGCACGTCCTGGTGCCCCGCGGACGGCGCCAGGTAGCGGTCGTGGATCGCGGCGTCGGCGTACTTCTGCGGGTCGAGCACCCACACCAGCAGGTCGGCGAGGCCGACGAGCCGGTCCACCTCGAGGTGGTGGGCGACCTCGGTGGAGTCGTGGTCGGGGAGGTCGAGCAGCACGACGCCGTCGAGCTCCGCCTGCTGGTCGCGCCGGGTGTCGAGCATCGAGTCGCGCGTGGTCTGGTGCCGCGGCGGGATGCCGAGCCACTCCAGCAGCTCCTCGGCGCCGTCGGTGCCCCAGACGCAGGCCGAGGCCCACGAGGTGGTGGGCCGGCGTACGCCGACGGCGGAGAGCTCCAGCCCGGTCAGCGCGTTGAACGTCGAGGACTTGCCCGAGCCGGTGGCGCCGGCGATGCCGACGACCGTGTGCGTGGCGGACAGCTTGAGCCGGCCGGTCGCCCGGTCGACGACCGCCTGCGCGTCGTCGACGAGGGCGTCGTCGAGGCGCCCCCGCGCTGCCTGGGTGGCGGCGTCGAGGCCCTCGATGCGGGCACCGATGTCGGTACCGCGGGTGACCAGCTTCCTGGCCCCCTCGAGCGTGGACGTCATGTTCTCCCTCGACGCGGACTGGGCAGGGCCCAAGCCTAGGGGTTGTCGTCCTCCGGCGCGGCATCGGCTTCCCCACGGGTCTGCTCGAACCGGCGGTCGTCGACCCGGCGGCTCGCCTCGCGCAGCTGCCGGGCGACGTCCGGGCCGAGGGCGAGGCCGTCGAGCACCTCGTGGAACCGGCGGCGGTCGGCGGCCAGCAGCCCGCCCAGCCGGCGGTCGAGCGAGGCGCCGGCGCGGTCGACCATCGAGGTCACCGCCTCGGCCCCGAGTACGGCGTCGAGCAGGGTGCGCCCCGGAGCGGCGGCGGTCGCGGCGCCCCCGTCGGCGGTGCGGCTGAGCGCCAGCACCATCAGCGCGACGCCGAGTCCCTGCGCGCCGTAGGCGAGGTAGCGGGCGCTGGCGCGCTTGTCCGCGGCCTCGGTGCGGACCAGCTCGACGACCTCGTGCTGCCAGGAGCGCGCCTCCGCCTCGGCGCGGCGGCGCAGGTCGTGGGAGGCCCGGACCAGCTCGTAGCGGCCGACCAGCAGCGCCCGGCCGGCCGCGGTGCCCTCCCACGCGGCCGCGGCGGCCTCGGCGGCGCCCTCGGCGTGGTCGAGCACCACCGACTCGACGCCGGCCTCGATCGCGAGCGCCACGCGATCCGCGGCCTGCGGGGTGCCGCGGACGGCGCTGACGACCCGGTCGCGGAGCCGGCCCATGCCCTGGTCGAGGCTGCGCAGCAGCTCGCCGGTGCCGACCAGCTCCTGCCAGCGGGCCAGCACCTCGCCGCGCACGAGGGTGCCGGACGCGGCCTCGGCCACCAGCGCCGCCGCGCCCGCGTCGTACGCCGCCTCCACCTGCTCGCGCAGCTCGTCGGTCATCCGGACCTGGGCCTCGACCGCGTCCGCGATCCGGTGCGAGCCACGGGCGAGGGAGCGCACGGCTCCGTCGAGGGTCTGCCGGACGACGCCGCCTCGGGCGTCGGCGTCGGCGGCCAGCGCCTTGAGCCACGACCGGATGTCGGCGACCACGACCGGTGCGAGGAGCCCCTCCTCCGAGATCGGCGACTCGTCGACGGTGAACAGCGGGGAGTCCTTGAGCCCGCGGCTGGCGAGCATCCGGGCGAGGTGGGCGGCGACGGTCTGGGCGGAGTTGGCCGGCGTCCGGTCGAGGACCACCGCGACCGCGGCACCGCGGTCGGCGGCGGAGCGCAGGTGCTCCCACGGGACCTGGTCGGAGTAGCGGGCGGCCGAGGTGACGAACAGCCACAGGTCGGCCGCGGCGAGCAGCTGGCCGGCGAGGGCGCGATTGCGCTCCTCGACGGAGTCGACGTCGGGCGCGTCGAGGAGGGCGAGGCCCGTGGGCACGCTCTCGGACGCGACGAGCTGGAGGGAGTCCTGGTCGTCGGTGCCGTGGTCGACGCGGACCAGGTCGGGCAGCAGCCGCTCGCGGCCGAACCACTGCGCGTCGTCCGGGTGGTGCACGAGCACGGGCGACCGGGTGGTCGGACGGAGCAGGCCGGACGCCGTGACGCGGTGGCCGACCAGCGAGTTGACCAGCGTCGACTTGCCGGCGCCGGTCGAGCCGCCGACGACGACCAGCAGCGGCGCGTCGACGCTCGTCTGCCGCGGGATCGCGTAGTCCTCGAGCTGGTCGATCATCTGCCGACGCGAGGCGCGTACGCCGTCGACGCCGTCCCCGTCCAGCGGGAGCCCGGCGGCCTGCAGGGCGCCGTGGAGCTGCACCAGGGCGGTGAGCATCCGGGCGCTCTGGTCGCGGGACACGCTCATCGGGGTCCCTGCGACGTCGTGGGGTGAGTCATCGGGTGGGCACCACCTGTCCGGGGAAGGCGATCGACGGCCGGAGGGCGTCGATGCGCTCGAGGAACTGCCGGCCGCGTGCCGCGTAGTCGGGCGGCGGCGTACCGCGCAGCAGACGGTAGTGCAGGAACCCGAGCTCGATCGCCGCCTGCTGGTAGTCGCGCATGGTGCGCTCCGCCGCGCGACCGCCCCGGGCCCGGGCGTAGGCCCGGCTGCGGCGCCGGGCGCCGAGGTCGACGACCCACCCGATGTCGGTGGCCGGCATCAGCCCGCGCCGAGCGGCGTCGGACAGCGCGGCGGCCAGCATCCGCCGCTCGCTGCTGCGCACCCACACCGCGAGACCGGCGAGCGTGAGGAAGGCCGGCGCCATCAGCACGACGTAGACCAGGACGAAGTTGTCGAAGCCGTAGCCGGTCGAGGTGTTCCAGATCGCGTGGGCGATCACGGCCAGGACGTACCCGCCCAGCGGCCAGAGCAGTCGGGCGGTGCCGGTGCGGGCGTTGACGGCGAGCCCGACGCCGATGCCGGTGAACGTCGTGAACAGCGGGTGCGCGAACGGGCTGATCAGGCAGCGCACGACGAACGTCGCCGTGAGCGCCTCGGCCCCGCCGGGTGCGGTGCCGTCGGTGCCGTTGTAGGCGGCGGCGAGGTAGAGGATGTTCTCGGTGAACGCGAAGCCGATGCCGACCATGCCGGCGTAGACGATCCCGTCGAGCACGCCGTCGAGCTCGGCCCGCCGCCACCACAGGAGCAGCAGCAGGAAGAGCCCCTTGCTCGCCTCCTCGGTCACCGGCGCGACGATCCCGAGGCTCTGCCGGGCGGAGAACGCGAGCACGAAGCCGCCGACGCCCTGGATGAGGATCGCCGCGGCGGTCGCGACGAAGCCGCCCCACAGCAGCCCGGAGGCGAGCAGCGAGCGCGGCTCGGGCTCGTAGCGGTCCAGCCACAGGTAGCAGCCCACCAGCGGCCCCACGGGTACGGCGGCCAGCACGGTCGCCAGCAGCAGCGACCGCGGCGCGCCCGAGAGCGCCAGCACGGCGAGGATCGCGAGCGCGCCGAGGCTCACCAGCACGGTCACCACGACCGTGAAGACGACGCTGTCGCGGCGCGGACTGGGCATGGGCGGCAGCCTATCCGGGGCGCCGGCCCGGCCCGGACGCGCGGCGTACAGTGGGCGGGTGAGCGAGCAGGAGAACACCGGGCAGGAGAACCGGGAGAACACCGAGAGCCACGACCCCGCCGTGCCCGAGGCGTACGCCGCCTTCATGCGCGAGGGCTGGGGCGACCGGGAGCTCGAGCTGCCGGTGCAGCCCGTGGCGGAGCGGGCCGCCGCCCGGCGTACCACGCTCGCCGAGGCGTTCCCGGGCGAGCGGCTGGTGCTGCCCGCGGGCACCTACCAGGTGCGCGCCAACGACACCGCCTACCGGTTCCGCCCGGACACCGCCCACACCTACTTCTCCGGCAACCAGACCAGCGACGCGGTGCTCGTGGTCGAGGACGGCGACGCCGTCCTCTACGCGCGACCGCGCTCCTCGCGGGAGGACGACGAGTTCTTCCGCGACCGGCAGTACGGCGAGCTGTGGGCCGGCCGCCGCCCGTCGCTGAGGGAGATGTCGGACTCGCTCGGCCTCGAGGTGCGCCACCTCGAGGACCTCCCGTCGTTCGACGACGACCGCAAGACCCGCGACCTCACCACCGACGACGACCTGGCCCGGGTCGCCTCCGAGCTGCGGCTGGTCAAGGACGCGTGGGAGGTGGCGCAGCTGCGGGATGCCTGCGACATCACCACGCTCGGCTTCGAGGACTCCGTCCGCGAGTGGGACCGGGTGCTGGAGTTCGGCGAGCGCTGGATCGAGGGCACGTTCTTCCGCCGCGCCCGGGCGATGGGCAACGACATCGGCTACGACTCGATCGTCGGCGGCGGCGCGCACGCCACGACGCTGCACTGGATCGACAACACCGGCCCGATCACGCCGGGCGAGCTGGTGCTGCTCGACATGGGCGTCGAGAACCGCTCGCTCTACACCGCCGACGTCACCCGCACGCTTCCGGTCGACGGCCGCTTCACCCCGCTCCAGCGCGAGCTCTACGACATCGTGTACGCCGCCCAGCAGGCCGGCATCGAGGCGGTCCGCCCCGGCGTACCCTTCAAGGCCGCGCACCACGCCGCCATGGACGTGCTCGCCCACGCGCTCGCCGACCTCGGGCTGCTGCCGGTGCCGGTCGAGGAGGCGCTCGACCCCGAGAGCCGGGTCTACGCCCGGTGGACCCTGCACGGCACCAGCCACATGCTCGGCATGGACGTGCACGACTGCGGCCGCGCCTCGACCGAGGCCTACACCGACGGCACCCTCGCCGAGGGCATGGTGCTGACGGTCGAGCCGGGCCTGTACTTCCAGGAGGACGACCTGCTCGTCCCCGAGGAGCTGCGCGGCATCGGCATCCGGATCGAGGACGACGTCCTCGTCACCGCCGACGGCCGGGAGAACCTCTCCGCCGCCCTCCCCCGCACCTCCGCCGACGTCGAGGCGTGGATGGACGCACACCGGCGCTGAGCAGCGGCGCCGGCCGTAGGCCATACTGACCCGGGCGGCCAGACCGCCTCGGCCTCCGTAGCTCAGCTGGATAGAGCATCGGCCTTCTAATCCGACGGTCCCAGGTTCGAGTCCTGGCGGGGGCGCCCCCGTGTGGGTCGTGTGCCCGAGACCGGGCTACGGCGCGTTGTCAGGCACACGACCCCGACGTCCGCGGTCGCCTCGGATAGCTTCTCGACCCTCTGGATCCGCGGTTCGGTCAGGCCGGCCCGGTACCCCACGACAGGGCGGCATGGCTCCCGGCATGGCTCCCGGCATGGCTCCCGGCATGGCTCCCGGCATGACTCCCGGCATGACTCCCGGCATGACTCCCGGCATGGCTCCCGGCATCACTCAGCGCGACGAGGTGTCGATGCTGCGCATCCGGTCCGGCTCGAAGCCGTGCCGCATCCCCCAGCCGACGGCCTGCGAGCGACGGACGACGCCGATCTTCCGGTACGCCGTGCGGATGTAGGTCTTGACCGAGTTGATCGACAGGAAGGTCCGCTCCGCGATCTCCTGGTTGCTCAGCCCCTGGGTGATCAGCGCGAGCACCTCGGACTCCCGGGCGCTCAGCCCGTGCTCGCGGCCGGGCCAGTCCCCCGCGTCGGGGCGGTCGACGGCGCCGGACCCGCGCGGTGCGACCGTCTCGCCGCCGTGCACGGCCTCGATCGAGGTCACGATCTCCTCGGCGGACAGGCCCTTGGACAGATAGCCGGAGGCGCCGCGGCTGATCGCCTTGCGGATCACCGCGTCCTGGAGGTTCCAGCTGAAGATGACGACCCGGGCGTCGCTGCCGCGGACCAGGTCCTCGAGGTCGACGCCGTCGCCCTGGATCTGGCTGAACGTGTCGTAGAGGATCACGTCGACGTCACTGAGCACCGGCAGCCCGGAGTCGAGCTCGACGACGTTCACCCGCTCGTGGTGCGGCGCGAGCATCGCCGCGACGCCCGCGACCACGATCTCGTAGTCGTTGACGACCGCCACTCGGATCGGGCTGGTCATGCCGGCAACCTTAGGTGCGATGTGCTCGACACGCGCGCCAATGCGGAGTTTCCGGACCGGATCGGGATACAAAAGAGGTGGCCCCGCTTGGTATGAGCTCGCGGGGCCTATTGCTCCCCGGCGGCGTACGCGTCGATCTCGCCCAGGATCCGCGACTTCACGTCCTCCTGTGCGAAGGAGGCCCGCACCGCGGTCCGAGCCAGCTCTGCCGCGCCCGCCTCGTCGAGGCCGAGCAGGTCGGCGGCGATCTCGTACTCCCGGTTGAGCGAGGTGTTGAACATCGGCGGGTCGTCGGAGTTCACCGTGACCGTGACACCGGCGTCGCGGAACGCCCGGATCGGGTGCTCCTCCAGCGTCGGTACGGCGCGCGTCGCGATGTTCGAGGACGGGCACACCTCCAGCGGGATGCCGTGCGCCGCGAGGTGGGCGAGCAGCTCCGGGTCCCGCGCGGAAGACGTGCCGTGGCCGATCCGCTCGGCGCCGAGCAGGCGCAGCGAGTCCCAGACCGTCTCCGGGCCGGTGGTCTCGCCGGCGTGCGGCACGCTGTGCAGACCCGCGGCGAGGGCCGCCTCGAAGTGCGGCCGGAACTGCGCCCGGGCCACGCCGATCTCCGGACCGCCCAGCCCGAACCCGACCAGCGCGTCGGTGCGGTGGTTCAGCGCGAAGTCGAGGGTCGCGTCGGCCGACGGGACGCCGAACTCGCCGGGGATGTCGTAGATCCACCGCAGCACCAGGCCGAAGTCGCGCTCGACCGCGACCCGGGCGTCCTCGATCGCCTCGGTGTAGGCCTCGACCGGCATGCCCCGGCCGTCCGCCTGGCCGGCGTCCGGCCACACCGAGGTGTACGGCGTGCAGGTGAGCTCGGCGTACCGCAGCCCCTGTCCGGTCGCCATCTCCCGCCCGATCTCGTGGGTCAGGTAGCGGATGTCGTCCGGCGTACGGACCAGGTCGACGACCGCGAGGTAGACCTCGATGAAGTGCGCGAAGTCGCGGAACTCGAAGAACCGGCGCAGCTCGTCGGGGTCGCTCGGCACCGTGCCCGGGTGGCGCTCGGCCAGCTCGGACACGATCCGCGGCGAGGCGGACCCGACGTGGTGCACGTGCAGCTCGGCCTTGGGCAGGCCGGCGACGAAGTCGCCAAGACGGTGGCCAAGGGGGTGGCCAAGGGGATGCGGAGCGCTCACGCCCCGAAGTGTGTCACCGGAGCCCGTCGATGAGGTTCTGGGCGATCTCGTCCATGGTCTGGCCGTCCTGGAAGACCTTGCCGTCGAGCAGGATCGTCGGAGTGCCCCGCACGCCGGCGTCCTCGGCCGCCTGGGTCGCGTCGGCCACCCACTGCTTGCCGTCCCCGTTCTCGATCGCATCCCGGACGGCGGACTCCTGCGCGCCCGCCTCGACGGCCAGGTCGACCAGCTCGGAGTTGGAGGGGAACGGGCCGGACTCGCTCGGCTGGTTCTCGAACAGCAGGTCGTGGAACTTCTTGGCGACGTCCGCGCCGGACTTCTCCAGCACGATCGAGAAGGCGCCGGCGGATCGCTCGGAGTAGTCGCTGATCCTGCCCAGCAGGTTGAACGGGCGGTACTCCACCCGCACCTTGCCGTCGGCGGCCAGCTGCTCGAGGTCGTCGCGGGTCGCGGCCTCGAACTGACCGCAGAACGGGCAGAGGTAGTCCTCGTAGACGACGACCTCGCGCGGGGCGTCCCCCGGCCCGATGGTGAGCCCGAAGTCGCTGCCCGCGGCCGGGGCCGACACGTCGGTCGTGGTGTCGAGGGCGCGAGAGAGGGCGAATCCGAGGACCACGATCAGCACCACCGCGAGGACGACGGTGCCGATCATCCGGTTGCGGCGCCGGCTCTCCTGTCGCTGCTGCTCCTCGATGGCGGCGGCGGCGCGGGCGGTGCGGCCGGTCTCGCGGTTCCTCTTCGACATCACGGTCCTTCGGGTACGGGACGCCCGAAGAGCCGGGCATCCAGGGACAGCCTCGTGGCGGGGAGCCGGACGAGGAGCAGGGAGAGCAGCAGCAGTACGGCGTCGCGGGCGATCTCCCACGGGTACTCCGACGCCGCGTCGGGGTCGTAGCCCCCGCCGCCGAAGCAGCCGCAGTCGATGGAGATGCCGCGGGCCCAGACCGAGGCGATGCCGACGATGAACAGCGCGAAGAGCACCGCCGAGAGCACCGCCGCGCCCCGGGTGAGCAGGCCCAGGACCAGCATCGCGCCGACGACCACCTCGATCACCGGCAGCAGCTGGCCCACCGGCTGGACGAGCGAGCCCGGCAGCAGCTGATAGGCGCGTACGGCGGACACCGACTGCGCCGGGTCGAGCAGCTTCGCGGTCCCGGCGTACATCCACACGCCACCCGCCACGAGGCGCGCGGCGAGACCGGCCCACTCCTTCACGCCCCCGACCCTAGGCGCTGAGCCCACGCCGCGACCGAGACCAAGGTCCCATGCCACCGGGACTAAGGTGACACGCGTGAACGATCGACTCGTCTGGATCGACTGCGAGATGACCGGGCTCGACCTCGGCGCAGATGCGCTCATCGAGGTCGCGGCCCTGGTCACCGACTTCGACCTGAACGTGCTCGGCGACGGCGTCGACCTGGTCGTCAAGCCGCCGGCCGAGGCGCTCGAGCAGATGATCGACCTCGTCCGCGAGATGCACCAGACCTCGGGGCTGCTGCGCGAGCTGGACTCCGGCATCTCCCTCGACGAGGCCGAGGCGCAGGTGCTCTCCTACGTCAAGGAGCACTGTCCCGACGGCAGCCGCCCGCCGCTGGCCGGCAACACGGTGGCGACCGACCGGGCGTTCCTGGCGCGCGACATGCCGAGCCTCGAGACGTTCCTGCACTACCGGATCGTCGACGTCTCCTCGATCAAGGAGCTGTCGCGGCGCTGGTTCCCCCGCGCCTACTTCCAGGCGCCCGCCAAGCGCGGCAACCACCGTGCCCTCGCCGACATCCAGGAGAGCATCGAGGAGCTGCGCTACTACCGCGAGGCCGTCTTCGCCCCCTCCCCCGGCCCGGACAGCGAGGCCGCCCGCGCGATCGCGCTCCGGCACGGCGGCTCGCTGACCGGTCTGACCGCCGAGTCCGATTCCGCGGATCGGGGCTGACTCCCCTACACTCGTCGTCGGTCCCCGACCCCGGTCCGGACCGCCTGGTGGGTATAGCTCAGCTGGTAGAGCGCTGCGTTGTGGTCGCAGATGTCGCGGGTTCGAGTCCCGTTACTCACCCCAACCGTGAAGGGTCGCCGTCGGTACGACGGCGACCCTTCGTGTCGTCCCGCGCGTCGGGCCCGGGACTACGCCGGCAACCGGACCACGAAGCGAGCGCCACCGCGCGGGGCGTCGTACCAGACCTCGCCGCCGTGCGCCTCGACGAGCGTGCGCACGATCCAGAGGCCCAGGCCGACCGACTGCGGGGACCGGTCGGCGGTGGAGAAGCGGTCGAAGAGGTTCGGGACGTCGGCCTCGGGTACGCCGTCGCCGTGGTCCTCGACCGACACGTCGACGCCCTCCGGGGTCCTGACCGCGCCGATCACGACCGGCGGGCGGCCGTGGCGCAGGGCGTTGTTGACGAGGTTGAACAGCACCTGCTCGAGCCGCTCGGCGTCGCCGCGCACGACCAGATCGGGCGCGATGTCGACCCGGACGGCGTCGGGCTGGGTGAGCGCGGCGACGTTCGCCGCGACCGCCGCCAGGCAGACGTCGGTGCGGTCCAGGACCAGCGAGCCGTGCTCGACGCGCTCCACCTCGAGCAGGCCGGTGGCGAGACTCAGCACCCGCCGGGTCTGCCGGGTGGCGCCGGCGAGGAGCGGCTGGTACCGCCCGTCCAGCGCGGTGTCGTCCTCGAGGATCTCCAGCGTGCCGATGACCGTCGACAGCGGCGAGCGGACGTCGTGGGCGAGGGTCGCCATCAGCGCCCCGCGCCAGCGCTCCCGCGCCTCGATCTCCTGACGGAGCCGGCGCTGGGCGCGGACCCGGTTGGCGATCAGCAGGCAGACGACGGTCGCGATCGGGATCAGCACCAGCGTCGAGAGGACCTGGCGCCAGCGGGCGTCGGCGAGCACCAGGGCTCCGGCGTAGGTCACCACCGCCCACGGCACGATGACGTAGAGGCGGCGGCGCCGAGCGTGCAGCCCGATCCAGGCGAAGACCAGCACGTAGAGCGGGCCGACGCCGGACGCGTAGCCGTCGAACACCCAGGCCGTCGCGCCGAGCAGCGTGAACAACACCAGCCCGGCGGCCACCACGCCGCGGGGCGGCATCGGCGGCACGACGGCGAGCACCACCGCATGGACGGCGTGGGCGGCTGCGATCGCGAGGATCGCCGCCGTCGCGGGCGACCCGCCCTCGGCGAACGCCAGCAGGGTGACGGCGCACGCGACCGCCGAGATCAGCGCCGCCTCGCGGCCCGCCACCCCGTCCTGCACACCCACCCAACGGCGGGCGCGGCCGAAGGTTCCGCGGCAAAATAATCTGACTATAGTCAGAGAATGGCACCGGACCCGCACACGGCGACCCTGCGCCGGTTCAACCGCACCTACACCCAGCGGATCGGCGCCCTCGACGAGTCGTTCCTGGGCACCGGCCGGCCCCTCAACGTCTCCCGGCTGCTCTTCGAGATCGGGCCGGGCGGCGCGACCGTCCGCGACCTGCGCGACCGGCTCGAGCTCGACTCCGGCTACGTCGCCCGGATGCTGCGCCGGCTGGCCGACGACGGGCTCGCCGACGTCCGCCCCGACCCGGCAGACCGGCGGCGCCGCCTCGCGACGCTGACCGCGGCCGGCGAGCGCGCGTGGCGCGAGCTCGACGACCGCTCGGAGGAGCTCGCGGCCCGCCTGGTCGCGCCCCTGACCGAGCGGCAGCGCGCCCGGCTGACCGAGGCGCTCGGCACCGCCGACCTGCTGGTCCGCGCCGCGACGATCTCGCTGCGCGAGGTCGACCCCACCGAGGACGTCGCGCGCGCGGCGGCCGGACGCTACTTCGCCGAGCTGGACCGGCGGTTCCCGCACGGGTTCGACCCGGGCGAGCCGGACCACGAGGGCCGGTTCCTGCTGGCGACCAGCGGCGGCGCGCCGGTGGCGTACGGCGGGGTTCGGCTGCTGGCAGCCGGAACCGGGGAGATCAAGCGGATGTGGGTCGACGACGCGTGGCGCGGCGCCGGGCTCGGGTCGCGGATGCTGCGCGAGCTCGAGGCGCTCGCCCGGCGGCTCGGCCACACCCGGGTCGTGCTCGACACCAACGGCACGCTGACCGAGGCGATCGAGATGTACGGCCGGGCCGGCTACGCCCCGATCGAGCGGTACAACGACAACCCCTACGCGGAGGCGTGGTTCGAGAAGGCGCTCTCGTAGCTCTCGCGGGTCGGGAAGGCGAGCTGGGCGGGCCGAGCTCGAAGCCGATCCACTCGACCAGTGCGACCGCCTCGGCGTTGCGGCGCACCAGCCAGGCGTGGTGGGTCGGCTGCTCGTCGATCCAGGTGTGGACCTCGCGCACCTCCTCGACGGCGTGGTCGCCCATCATCCAGAAGCGAGCACGGTCCTCGACCACCCGCCCGTGAACCCGCGCGGGTCGAGCTTCACGAGTCCTCCGGGAGACGGTCCCAGTCGGTGACGAGCGGCGCGAGCTCTCCGGCCACCCAGAGCGGCAGCTGGTCGAGGTGGTGCGGGTCGCGGGCGTCGCCGGCGGCCCCGAGCGGGACCACCCATCCGCCGGCCCCGCGGTCGGCGAGGTCCCAGACGTAGCGGGCCACCGCGCCGCGCCAGCAGGCGTCGGTCAGGCCGGGCACCGACCCCGTGCAGCGCACGCAGTCGATGTCGCCGGAGACCGGCAGCGGCGGCACCGGCGGCGGCTCCAGCCCGGTCGCCGCCACGTCGAACGCGTGCAGCGGCGTCACCACGTGGGTGGCACCCCAGGTCGCGGAATGCCCGGCGGCGTCGTCGAGCGCCGCGCGCGCGAGCGCCGGGAGGTCCAGCCCAAACGGCGCAATTGCGTCGATCAGCGACTCCAGGGCACCACCGACGCGGGTCGCCACGTCGAGCCACGGCCGCAGCACCGGGTCGTCGACGATCGGCTCGGCCAGCGGCGCGAGCACCGGCTCGGCGGCGATCCGCAGCGTGAACGCCGAGCGCCAGGCGGCGAACGCGGCGGCGCCGTACGACGTGGCCCCCATGCGGCCGTCCCAGCCGAGGATGGCGTCGCGGACGACCGCGCCGTCCGGGCCGGGCTCGACGCCGCGCAGGAACTCCTGGAACAGCGGCACCGACAGCAGCAGTGCGTCGTCGTGGATCGCGCGGAAGTCCTCGGTGGTCAGGTCGTCGCGGCCGTCGAGCAGTTGGTGGATGCGGGCCGCGCGGTGCGGGGGCGCGAAGCCGGCGCCGATCGCGGCGCTCTCCGGGCCGCGGCGCTCGTTCGCGGTGACGACCTGGCCGTCGGGCGGTACCCCGTGCGCCGGCAGGTCCGCCAGCCACCCGGTCCACGCGGCGTCCGGGTCGGCGGCGTCGACGACGCCCGTGCGGTTGGCCTCGGCGCGGACCGGGATGCGGCCGGCGACCCGGTAGCGGACCTCGCCGTCGCGGTCGGCCGCGACGACGTTGTTGACCGGCTCGACCCAGTCGTCGAGCGCGGCCATCACCTCGGCGGCCGAGCGCGCGTGCAGCAGCGGGAGGATCGCGTCGAAGCCCAGATCCTCGAGGACTGCCGACGCCGCGCGCAGGCTGAGCCCGCGGCCCTCGTCGGCCGATCCGGCGAACACCGGGCCGCGCGCGGTCACCACGACCTCGACCTGCTCGTCGGGGTCGCCCGCGACCGCCACCGTCTCGGTGTGCGCGGCAGCCGGCTCCCAGCCGTCGGGCCCCAGCGTCTCGACGCCGTCGGGCGTACGGCGCAGCCGCTCGGCGTACACGTCCTGGTAGTCGGCCATCGCATTGGTGATCGCCCAGGCGACGTCGCCCGCGTGCGCGAAGTGCTGCACGCCCGGCACGCCCGGGAAGGCGAGGCCGACCACGTCGAAGTCGGCGCAGGACAGCCGGACCTGCTGGTAGACGCCGGGCGACTCGATCATCCGGTGCGGATCGCCGCCGATCAACGGGAAGCCGGACGCGGCGCGGTCGCCGCCGACCGCCCAGGCGTTGCTGCCGCCGGCCGTCGGGCCCTCGCGCGAGAGCAGCCGCGCGCCCTCGCCGAGCACCTCGCGGGCACGGGAGTTCCAGAGCTTGCCGGGCAGGCTCGCGAACAGCAGGTGCTGCGCGAGGAACACCGCCAGCGGCGTCCACGGCTCCCACTCCCCCGCCTTCGCCGCGGTGCGCTCGAACTCGGGACCGTCGCTGTGCAGTCCGTCGTTGACCCCGGCGACGTACGCCGCGACGAACGCCTGCGTCTCCGGCCGCAGCCGGGCGTGGGCGCGGCGGGCCGTCTCGGCGATGCGGGTACGGCAGGCGAGCCGGTCCCACGGGAGCGCGGCCACCCCGAACAGCTCGGCGGTGGTGCCGGTCGCGCGGCGGCGGAGGAACTCCAGCTGCCAGGCCCGGTCGCCCGCGGTCACCTCGCCCTGGCCGTGGGCGAGGTCGGAGAGCGAGGTAGCCCGGACATGCGGCACGCCGTACGCGTCGCGGTGGATCCGGGCCATGTCAGGCGACCCTAACTCATCGGAGCCGTGCC
Source organism: Nocardioides hungaricus (assembly GCF_054782915.1). Lineage (NCBI taxonomy): Bacteria > Bacillati > Actinomycetota > Actinomycetes > Propionibacteriales > Nocardioidaceae > Nocardioides > Nocardioides hungaricus. The sequence continues at coordinate 168,587 of NZ_BAAGRO010000032.1, forward strand.
GTGCTTGTCGGCCAGTCCCTGACGTTGTCGGGCGTTGCAACCCCTGACAACGTCAGGGATCCCCGGTCGGCCGGGGATCCCGCCAGCCGTCACCCACCCCTCAGCCAGCCGTCAGCAGCGGCAGCCGCACGCGGAACGTCGTGCCCTCCCCCAGCGCGGACTCGACCGACATCGAGCCGCCGTGCTGCTCGACGATCGCGTGCGCGATGGAGAGGCCCAGGCCGCTGCCGGGGATCGCCTGCTGCTGGGCGAGGGAGGAGCGGAAGAACCGGCTGAAGAGCCGCTCCTGCTCCTCGCGCGGGATGCCGATGCCGGTGTCGGAGACGGTCAGCACGGCGTCGTCCGACTCGGTCGCGAGCGTGACGCCGACCCGGCCACCCTCGGGCGTGAACTTCACGGCGTTGCCGACCAGGTTGATGACGACCCGCTCGAGCATGTCGCGGTCGCCGAGGAACGGGATCGGCTCGTCGGGCAGGTCCACGGTGAGCTCGAGCTCGCGCTGCTCGAGGGTCGGCGCGACCACGGTCGTGCCGGCGGCGACGATCTTGCGCAGGTCGACCACGCGGTTCGCGAACCCGAGACCGTCCTCCTGCACCCGCGACAGCGTGAGCAGGTCGTCGATGAGCGAGAGCAGCCGGCTGCTGTTGGCGCCGAGGCGGCGTACGGCGTCGAGCTGCTCGGCTGCGAGCGGCCCGTAGGCGCCCTCCTCCAGCATCTCGGTGTAGCCGAGGATGCTGGTGATCGGCGTGCGCAGCTCGTGGCTGACGCTCGACACGAACGCGTCCTTGACCTGGTCGACCTCGCGTAGCCGCTCGACCGCCTGCCGCTCGGTGGCGAGCGCCTCGACCAGCCGGCGCTCGGCCTCGATCCGCTCGGTGATGTCCTCCGAGGTGCTGACGTACCCGATCAGCTCGCCGCGGTCGTCCTCGATGCGGTCCAGCGACATCGAGTGGTCGCGCTCCTCGCCGTCCTTGCGCACGAACTTCATGTCGACCGCGCCGGCCCCGAGGAGCGCGGCGGCCACCGCCCCGAACTCGTCGGGTACGCCGAGCTCGCGGGCCTTCTCCGACACCGACTGCTCGCTGTGCAGCCGCCGGGTGGTGGCGCCGAGCATCTCCTCGGCGGTGTAGCCCAGCAGCCGTTCGGCGCCGGGGTTGAACAGCGTGATCCGGCCCAGCGCGTCGGTGCCGATGATCGCGACGCCGGCCGCACCGTTGACGATGTTCTGCACTCTGTCGCGCTCGGCCGAGGCCTGCCGCGCGTTCTCGAGCTGCTCCCCGACGGTCAGCATCAGCGGCAGCGTCACCAGCGCGCAGACCGTGCCGAACGCGGACAGCAGGATCCCCTGCACGTCGCTGGTGATCTCGAAGGTCGGGCCGGCGTTCGCGAACGGCCCGTAGCTCCACGTCGTCATCGGGATCGCGAAGGCGAGCACCGCGATCACCTGCGCCATCGACTCGTACGGGCTGTTGCGCAGCGCGCCCCAGACGAGCACCGGGATGACGACGAACACCACCGACGGGAACGACTCGGGCAGGAAGACGATTGGGGTGACCCCGACGATCAGCACCCACTGCGCGAGCCGCTCGGCCGGCCCGGCCATCGGCGCGTGGTTGCGGACCCTGCAGAACAGCGGGACGAGGGCCAGCTGGGCGACCAGGCTCGACGCCCCGATCGACAGCGCCAGCAGGCCCGGCCGGCCCCAGCCGGTCGCGAGGCTGGTGAGCGCCGCCGCGGCGGAGACCACGAGAGCGCCGCACGCCACCGCGGCAAGGAAGCGGGCCAGGTCGACGCTGGTGCGCAGCGGCGCCCGCTCCCGGCGGCCCTCGGCGAGGATCCGCCAGGTCACCCACACCTCCAGCGCGATGCCCACGCCGAGGCCGAGCGCGACACCGACCGGTCGGCCACCCAGCCAGATCGTGCCGACGGCGATCGCGCCGATCACGCCGACGAGGACCGGCGTCCGCGGTCCCGGCGCGAGCATGAGGATCACGGTCGCGATGCCGACCGGCCAGATGCCGACGCCATGCGATCCCTCGGGGATCGCCTGAGCCCTGATCCACCGACTGTGAACGTGTGGTGCTGACTTCAGCGGTCACGAGCCGGGTTGATGGT
>NZ_BAAGRO010000033.1:0-246449 GCF_054782915.1 Nocardioides hungaricus
ACCCCTACAAGGGATTCTTCGTTCTACGCCACGCTCACAGCCCACACCTCATCGGTGGATCAGGGCTGAGGGAGCCCGGAGTGGCTCGGGCGCGGCTGTTCGACCTGACCGGCTTCTCCTTCTTCTTCGTCGTGGCCGCCCTCCTCGGCCGGCAGGCGGTCCTGCCCGACGCCCAGCTCGCGCTCGTCTGGCCGGCCGCCGGCGTCGCCGCCGCCTGGCTGGCGGTGACCGGCTGGCGCCGGGGCGCCGTGCTGGACGTCGCTCTCGTCTTCGCGCTCTCGACCGCGGTCAACGCCCTCACCGGGACGAGCGCGTCGCTGGCCCTCGGCCTGGCCTTCGCGACGGTCGTGCAGACCCTGGTCTTCGGGCTCCTCATCGCCCGGTGGTGCCCGGCCTGGTGGGGCTTCGGGGAGGAGCCGCCGCCGGGCATCGCCCTGCTCCGCGACCTCGGCCGCCTGATCGCCGCGGCCTCGATCGCGGCCGTCGTGTCGGCCGTGCTCGGGCCGGCGTCGGTCATGTCCGTCTCCGACCTGAGCTGGGACCAGGTCGTGTCGTGGGTGCTCCGCAACGCGACCGGCATCGCCGCGGTGTTCCCGGTGTCCCTGACCGCGCGGCACCTGGTCCGCTCGAGCGACCCGCAGCGGGCCCCGGACCCGGTCGGCCCGATGCGCGGCCGCGGCCCGGTCGAGCTGGCCGCGCTCGCGGTGTTCACCGGGGCCCTCGTCGGGCTGGTCTTCTACGCCGACACCGACCTCCCGGTCCCGTTCCTGGTGCTCGCCGGCAGTGTCTGGGCCGGCGCCCGGTTCGCGCCGTTCGTCGCCGACGTGCACGCGATCGCGACCTGCGCCGCGGTCACCGTCGCCACCGTGCTGGACCGCGGACCGTTCACGGTCGTCGACGACCCCGACACCCGCGCCCTGGTGCTGCAGTCGTACGTCGCCATGGTGATCGCGCTGACCCTCGCCCTCTCGGTGGGGCGCAGCGAGGTCCTCACCCTGAGCGACCGGCTCGCCGGGCAGGCGGCGCTGGTGCGGACCATCGTCGACACCATGGCCGACGGAGTCAGCGTCGTGGACTCCCGCGGCCGCATCGTGCTCCGCAATCCGGCGGCGCAACAGCTGCTCGGCGACCCCAAGCGGGACGCGCAGGGCCGGGTCGTGGTCGACGCGTACAAGCTGCGGCACGCCGACGGGCGGCCGATCGCGCCCGAGGAGTCCCCGATGGCGCTCGCGCTGGCCGGGGAGTCGGTCGAGAAGGAGGACCTGGTCCTCCGCAACGCGGCGATCCCCGGCGGCCGGATGATCGAGGTCACCGCGCGGCCGCTGCCGGACACCGACCCGCCGCTGGTGGTGGTCGTGTTCCACGACGTCACGGCCGAGCGGCGCGAGCGCGACGAGCTGGCGTCGTTCGCGGGCGTGGTGGCCCACGACCTGCTCAACCCGCTCACGGTCATCGACGGCTGGTCCGAGGCGCTGCTCGAGGAGGCGCGCGCCGGGCGGCAGGTCGACCCCGGCGAGCAGGTGCAGCGGCTGGACCGCATCCAGCGCGCCGCCGAGCGCATGCAGCACCTGATCAGCGACCTGCTCGCCTTCACGACCGCGCGCGACCTCGCCATCAAGCCGGTCCGGGTCGACCTGGCCGCCGTCGCCCTCGACGTCGCCCGCGCCCGCGTCGACGCCAGCCGCGTGCGCGACCTGCCCGAGCCGGTGATCGCCGTCGACCCCGGTCTGCCGCCGGTGCTGGCCGAGCCGGTGCTGCTGCGCCAGGTGGTCGACAACCTGATCGGCAACGCGGTCAAGTACGTCGCGCCCGGGGTCCGTCCCGAGATCCGGGTCCGCGCCCGCCGTACCGACGGCGAGGCCGGGCCGATGGTCGAGATCGAGGTCTCCGACAACGGCATCGGCATCCCCGACGGTCAGCACGACCGGGTCTTCGACAGCTTCCACCGGGCGCACCAGGAGGGCTACCGCGGCACCGGCCTGGGCCTCTCGATCGTGAAGCGGATCGTCGAGCGGCACGGCGGCACCGCGTCCGCACGCGACAACGCCGGCGGCAGGGGGACCACGATGAGCGTGTCCTTCCCCGCCGCCGGCGCCGGGAGCGTCAGCGACGCCTCTTCGTGACCCGCACCTTCACCGCGGCCGACTTCGAGGGCTGCGCGTTCAGGCCGCCGAGGTACGCCGCGCGGAGCGCGTGCCTACCGGGTCTGGTCAGCCGCAGCGCGACCGTCGCCCGCCCGTCCTTCAGCGTCACCGTGCGCACCGCCTTGCCGCGGTCGGTGATGCGGACCCTGCCGTCGGCACCGGGCACCGTGACGACGAGGCGGACCTTCGCGCCGGCCCGGACCGTCGCCGGCCCCTGTCGGCGCAGCGTGGTCTTCGTCCGGGTGGCGTCGTCGAAGACCGACGTCACCGCGCCCAGCCGGTAGAGCTGGGTCTCGCCGGTGGCGTCCTTCAGTCCGTCGTTGTCGGTGATCGCGAAGACCCTGCCGCCGCTGGAGATGCCGAGGCCCTCCAGCTTCTCCTGGGTCCAGCCCTTCTGGGCCTGCATCTCGGGCAGCAGATCGTAGGCCAGCCTCTTGGTCACCGGCGTCAGGTCGCCGGTGGTCCGCTTCGGCAGGTCGACGGTGTAGATCCGCTTGACCGCGGCCGCCGGCCCGTTGAGCTTGTCGCGCTCGATCACCGCGAGGGTGTCGTCGTCGATGACCGCGACCTCGGAGACGCCGAGCCAGTCGCCGGCGACCGAGGTGGTCTCCAGCGGGTAGGCGTACCAGGTCCAGGTGCCGGTGGCGACGTCGTAGCGACCGATCCGGGTGACGTTGCCCTCGAACGGCTGCACGGCGCCGGCCCCGACGGACGGGTCGACCCACAGCGGGCGCTGCACGACGACGTACAGCGTCTCGTTCGCGCCGCTGCCGGTGACCGCGACGCCCTCGAGGCCCCAGTTGCGGATCCGCGAGCTGACCTCCGTGGGCAGCTCCACGGTCTGCCGGACGACGCCGGCGGCGTCGATGCGGAGCAGCCTGTTCTCCGGCCCGGTCGCGCCCTCGTTGGCGACCCAGAGGCCGCCGCCGCGGCGCGCGGCCAGGCCCTCGATGTCCAGCTCCGGCACGGTGCCGTCGGGCGCCGTCACGGTCAGCACGCTCTCGATCTCGGCCGGCGCCTGACGGGTGTCGACGGTGTAGATCCGCCCGGTCGCGTACGCCGTGTCGCTGGCGGTGTACATCCGGTTCGGGTCGCCCGGGACTCCCGAGAGCGCGCCCAGCGCGCCCCAGCCGATGGCGTTGCCGGCGGCGTCGTCGGCCGAGAGGATCGTCGGGAACTGCGGCGCGTCCCGGCCCAGCCGGTAGATGTTGATCGAGGCGCGCACCGACACCGACGAGTCGTCGGCCTCGGAGGCGGCGACGAACAGGCCGCGCGACGGGATCGGCAGCAGTCCCTCCGGGCTGTTGGTCGTGGGGAGGATCTGGCGGAACTCCGGCTTGGTCGGGTCGGTCAGGTCGTAGACCGCCACGTAGTTGCTGCGCTCGGACCCGACGAAGGCGTAGGTGGTGCCGTTCATGGTGGCGACCGTCATGCCCTCGATCTCCGGGCCCTTGTTGTCGGCGCGGTCCTCGTTGTGCAGGCCGTAGCGGGTGGTCAGCTCCTCCATCGACCGGCCGGCGTCCCACACGATGTCGCCGGTGGCGGCGTCGAAGACGCTCCAGCCGCGGCCGCCGCCCTTCCAGTCGCCCTCGTTGGCGGTGGCGACCAGGCCGTCCCCGACCCACTTGACCGAGTCCGGCTCGCGGGGTACGTCGATGCTGCCGGTCGGGTCGAACCGGCCGTCGTCCTCGGTGTCGACGCCGCTCACCACGGAGTTGCCGGCGCTGAAGACGTTCATGATCGTCCGGGAGGCGAGGTCGACGACGACCACGCCGTTGTTCTCCTGGAGCGACACCACGGCCTGGTTGTCGGCGTTGATGTCGACGAACTCGGGCTCGGGGTCCTGCGGGGTGTCGATGCCGGCGGCGGTGAACGCCGGCAGCGCGGAGCCGTCGGGCCGGGTGAACGGCACCTCCTGCGCGGTCCAGCCGGACGGATCGCCCTGGAGGTCGATCACCTGCAGGTTGCCCGGCGGCGCCTGGGGCAGGTCTCCGGCCTCGCCGCCCGGGGGCGCGAACTCCTCGTCGCGCTGGTTCTCCATCGCGACCGCGGCGTACCTCCTGTCCTTGCCGATCACGATCGAGTCCGGCTGGCCGCCGACGTCGATGGTCTTGACCAGCGTGCGGGTGTCCATCGTGTAGACGTCGACCCGGCCCGACGGGTCGGCGAAGTTGCCGCCCGAGGAGTCGACGGTCACGAGCAGGTAGTTGCCCATGACCGCGACCGAGGTCGGCTGGTCGTCGGCGTTGCCCGCGGTCACGAGGTCGACCGAGCCGCGGCCGACCGGGTTCTCCGGGTCGGAGATGTCGAGGAAGCCGGCGCGCTTGCCGGCCGCGTCGGTGTAGACGAGGGTCTTGCCGTCGTCGCTGACCGAGGAGATCTCGGCGACCGTCTCGTCGGCCGGGTCCACGCCCGCGGGGACGTTCAGGTAGACGGGGTAGGTCGCGACCCGGGAGAACTGGTCGCCTGCCGCCGCTCGCCCTGTGGTGGCCGCGTCGGCCGAGTCGGCCGAGGCGGTCCATGGGGAGAGGGCGAGCAGGCTGATGGGCAGCGCGCTGGTAGCGACGAGCGCGAGGCCACGGCGTACGTGCATCGGACACCTTTCGACGAGGGGGACGGTGCGAACCGTGCCGGACGCCGGGTGGTGCCCGGTGTCCTCCGTGCGAGCGGCGGGTGAACAGTCGGGGTCGCTCGCACCGGGGCTACTAGGGTTGGTCCCGCACAAGGTCCCCGACCCCAGGAGCAGTAGACGTGGCATCCATCGAAGCTGTCGGCGCCCGCGAGATCCTCGACTCGCGCGGCAACCCCACCGTCGAGGTCGAGGTGCTGCTCGACGACGGCTCCTTCGCCCGGGCGATGGTCCCGAGCGGCGCCTCCACGGGCGCCTTCGAGGCGGTCGAGCTCCGCGACGGCGGCCAGCGGTACGCCGGCAAGGGCGTCGGCCAGGCCGTCAACGGCGTCATCTCGGCGATCGCCCCCGCCGTCGAGGGGCTCGCCGCCGACGACCAGCGCCTCGTCGACCAGACCATGCTCGAGCTGGACGGCACGCCCAACAAGGCGAGGCTCGGCGCGAACGCGATCCTCGGCGTCTCGCTCGCCGTCGCCCGCGCCGCGGCCGACTCCGCCGAGCTGCCGCTCTACCGCTACGTCGGGGGCCCGAACGCCCACCTGCTCCCGGTGCCGATGATGAACATCCTCAACGGCGGCGCCCACGCCGACTCCAACGTCGACGTCCAGGAGTTCATGATCGCGCCGATCGGCGCCCCGACGTTCCGCGAGGCGCTGCGCTCGGGCGCGGAGGTCTACCACGCGCTCAAGTCGGTGCTGAAGCAGAAGGGCCTCTCGACCGGGCTCGGCGACGAGGGCGGCTTCGCGCCCGACCTGGCCAGCAACCGTGCCGCGCTCGACCTGATCGCCGAGGCGGTCTCGGCCGCGGGCCTCGAGCTCGGCAGGGACATCGCGCTGGCGATGGACGTCGCGGCCTCGGAGTTCCACCGGGACGGCGCGTACGTCTTCGAGGGCTCCTCGAAGTCGGCCGAGGAGATGACCGCCTACTACGCCGACCTGGTCGCGGCGTACCCCATCGTCTCGATCGAGGACCCGCTCGACGAGGACGACTGGGACGGCTGGAGGGCCATCACCGACGAGCTCGGCGCGCGGACCCAGCTGGTCGGCGACGACCTGTTCGTCACCAACGTGGAGCGGCTCCAGCGCGGCATCACCGGCGGGCAGGGCAACGCGCTGCTGGTGAAGGTCAACCAGATCGGCACGCTCACCGAGACCCTCGACGCCGTCGAGCTGGCGCACCGCAGCGGCTTCCGCTGCATGATGAGCCACCGCTCCGGCGAGACCGAGGACACCACGATCGCCGACCTGGCCGTCGCGACGAACTGCGGCCAGATCAAGACCGGCGCCCCGGCACGCTCGGACCGGGTCGCGAAGTACAACCAGCTGCTGCGGATCGAGGACGAATTGGGAGACGCGGCGCGCTACTCCGGCGCGTCGGCGTTCCCTCGGTACGGTGCCTGAGCGAACCTAGGAGGCATGCCCTCCGAGCCCCGCCGTACGCCGCAGCGCGGACCCCACGGCCGGAGGGTGCCCAGACGGCCGTCCGCGCGTCCGGTCGCCGCCCCGGTCGCGGCGGTCGACGGGCCGCGCTCCCGGCTGACCGGCCGGGCCGCGATCCTCGTGCTGGTGCTCGCCGTGCTGACGGTGAGCTACGCGTCCTCGCTGCGCGCCTACCTCGACCAGCGCTCGCAGATCACCGACCTCAAGGAGCAGATCGCGCTCCGGCAGGCCGACATCGCGGACCTCGAGCGGGAGAAGCGGCGCTGGCAGGACCCGGCCTACGTCCAGCAGCAGGCGCGCGAGCTGAACTACGTGATGCCCGGCGAGACGGCGTACGTCGTCCTCGACGAGAACGGCGAGCCGCTGGAGCGCGACAGCGAGCTGACCGACCCCGCGACGGTGGCGCAGAAGCCCCCGAAGGCGTGGTGGTCGACCGCATGGGAGTCGGTCCAGCTCGCCGGCAACCCCCCGAAGCCCGAGGACCCGCCGGCCACCCGGATCAACGGCGACAAGTGAGCGGCCGCGTTCTTGAGATGATCGGGGCGTGACCGACCCGGACGACGTCAGCGCCATCGAGGCCCAGCTCGGCCGCGAGCCCCGGGCGATCCACGGCGTCGGCCACCGCTGCCCGTGCGGCCACCCGGCCGTCGTGACGACCGAGCCGCGGCTGCCGAACGGCACGCCGTTCCCCACCACCTTCTACCTGACCTGCCCGCGCGCGGCCTCGCGGATCGGCACCCTCGAGGGCTCCGGGCTGATGAAGGAGATGCAGGACCGGCTGGGCGCGGACGAGGAGCTGGCGGCGGCGTACCGGGCCGCGCACGAGCGCTACCTCGCCTACCGCGCCGGACTCGGCCGGGTCGAGGAGATCGAGGGCGTCTCCGCGGGCGGCATGCCCGACCGGGTCAAGTGCCTGCACGTGCTCGCCGGCCAGTCGCTCGCGATGGGCCGCGGCGTGAACCCGCTCGGTGACGAGGTCCTCGACCTGCTCGGGCCGTGGTGGGAGAGCGGACCCTGCGTATGAGGGGGCGGGTAGCAGCCATCGACTGCGGCACCAACACGATCAAGCTCCTGATCGGCGCGCTTCCCGAGATCGACGTCCGCGAGATGCGGATGGTCCGGCTCGGCCAGGACCTCGACCGCACCGGCCGGATCGCCGACGAGGCGCTGGTGCGGGCGTTCGCCGCCATCGACGAGTACGCCGGGCTCATCGGTGCGCACGGCGTGCCGGCGTCGCGCGTGCGCTTCGTCGCCACCTCCGCCTCGCGGGACGCGTCCAACGCGGACGTCTTCGTGGCCGGTGTCCGGGAGCGGCTCGGCGTCGACCCGGAGGTCGTGAGCGGCGAGGTCGAGGCGGCGCTGTCGTTCGACGGCGCGGTCCGCAACCTGCGGATGTCGCCCGCGCTGCCGGTCCTCGTCGTGGACATCGGGGGCGGCTCGACCGAGCTGATCCTGGGCTCCTCCTCCCCGGAGGCCGCGGACTCGATGGACATCGGCTCGGTCCGCCTCCACGAGCGGCACCTGCACTCCGACCCACCGACGGCGGCCGAGGTGGCCGCGTGCGTCGCCGACGTCGAGGCGCACCTGGACGCCTGCCCCGTCTCGCCGGCGTCCGCGGCCACCGTGGTCGGCGTCGCCGGCACCGTGACCCAGCTGGCGGCGGTCGCGCTCGACCTCCCGGCGTACTCCCGCGAGGCGGTCGACCAGCTCGTCCTGCCCACCGAGCTGGTCCTCGCGACCGTCGACCGGCTGCTCGCGATGACCGTCGCCGAGCGCCGCGCGCTGCCGTCGATGCACCCCGGCCGCGCGGACGTGATCGGCGCGGGCGTGCTGATCCTGGCCCAGGTGCTGCGCCGCTCCCGTGCGGCGTCGCTCGTGGTGTCGGAGTCCGACATCCTCGACGGGATCGCCTGGTCGCTCGTCGGGTCCTGACGGTTTCCGGCGCGGCCCGGCTGGGCACCTGCGAGGCATGAGCGAACGGACGAACGACGAGCCGCTCGGCGCCGTCGTGCACCGGCTCTCGGAGCAGATCCCCGAGCTGGTGCGCAGCGAGATGCGGCTGGCGCAGGCGGAGCTGGCGCAGAAGGGCAAGCGGGCCGGGCTCGGCATAAGGATGTTCAGCCTGGCCGGGCTGCTGGCGTTCTTCGCGGTCGGCGTGCTGCTCGCCACCGCGGTCATCGCGCTCGACCTGGTGCTGCCGCTGTGGGCGGCCGGGCTGATCGTCGGCGGCGTGCTGCTGGTCGGCGCCCTGGGCGCGGCGCTCGGCGGCAAGTCCGAGCTCGAGCAGGCCACCCCGCCGAAGCCCGAGCACGCGATCGAGGGCGTCAAGCAGGACATCGCGACCGTGAAGGGACGGAAGTCGTGAGCACGCCGCAGGAGATCGAGGCCGACATCGCCCGTCAGCGCGAGCAGCTCGCCGCGACCGTCGACCAGCTCCACGACCAGCTCCAGTCGAAGGCCCGGTCGACGGCGAAGGTCGTGGCCGTGGCCGCCGGCGTCGCCCTCGTCGGCCTGGTCGGGCTGACCGTCTGGCGCCGCCGCCACTGACCCCACACCTCAGGGAGGAACCATGATGTTCATCAAGCCCAGCTTCGTCCTCGGCTTCGCCGCCGGGTACGTCCTCGGCTCTCGCGCCGGTCGCGAGCGCTACGAGCAGATCGCCACCAGCGCCCGCAGGATCGCCGGCAACCCGACCGTGCAGTCGGCCGCCAGCAAGGCACAGGAGACCGTGGTCGCCCAGGCGCCCGTGGTCGCCGATGCTGTCAAGGACAAGGCCACCTCAGCCGCCTCCGCCGTCGCCGACAAGGTGACGCGCGACAGCGACCCGGCCCCGGCCGGGACCCACACCCGGCCCTGACGCCGCGCAGCGGATCGGCGCGGGAGGATGACGGTGTGAGCGCCGTCCTCCCGCACCCCGCCACGGGAGACCTCTTCCCCTCGCCGGTCCCGCCGGACTCCGGCTGGCCGGGCGACCCGGCCGACGCGGCGACCGCGGTCGCTCGCACCCCGGCGCAGGTACGCCGCCTGGCGCGGTGCGCCTCGCTCGACGAGCTCGACGCCCGGGTGTCGGTGTGCCGCGCCTGCCCCCGGCTGGTCCGCTGGCGGGAGGACGTCGCGCACACCAAGCGGGCGTCGTACGCCGCCGAGCCCTACTGGGGCCGCCCGATCCCCGGGTGGGGCTCACCGACTCCGCGGATCCTCGTCGTCGGACTGGCGCCCGCCGCCAACGGCGCGAACCGCACGGGCCGCGTCTTCACCGGCGACCGCAGCGGAGACTGGCTCTTCGCCTCGCTGCACCGCGTGGGCCTCGCCACCCAGGGCACCAGCGTCCACGCTGCGGACGGGCTCGAGCTCATCGACACCCGGATGGTGGCCACGGTCCGCTGTGCTCCACCGGACAACAAGCCGACCACGGTCGAGCGCGACACGTGCGCGCCCTGGATCGAGGCCGAGCTCGGCCTGCTCGCCGGGCACGTCCGCGTCGTCGTGGCCCTCGGCGGCTTCGGCTGGGACGCCGCCCTGCGCTCGTACGCCGCCCTCGGCTGGACCGTCGCGCGCCCCAAGCCGCGCTTCGGCCACGGCGCCGAGGCCACCCTGGTCGGCCCGGACCGGTCGATCACCCTCCTCGGCTGCTACCACCCCAGCCAGCAGAACACCTTCACCGGCCGCCTCACCGAGCCGATGCTCGACGACGTCCTCGGGCGGGCGGCCTCACTGCGCTGAGTGGCTGTGCACAATGGCCCGGTAGCCGCCCGGGACGTCATACGGGCAGTGTGTCCCCTTCCACTACCCGTATGACGTCCCGGGCGGCAGCAGGCCCCTGTATCCCAATCGGCAGAGGAAGCCGCCTTAAAAGCGGCCCAGTCTGGGTTCGAGTCCCAGCGGGGGCACCGTCAGGCCCGCGCTCCTGCGCCGCCGGTAGGCGCCAGGCGGGGGAACCATCTGTGCACGACCGGCGTTGGAACCGGTGAGTTGACCTAGACTGGGCACCTACCCACGGCCTCGAGGAGAGACCATGCAGAGCAACAACCCGGTGTTCCGCCGCTCGGAGGAGTTCAACAGCGCGAACGCCTACGGCAACCAGACGTACGCCGGCAACGGGTCCGCCCACCAGGGCTACGGCCAGACCGGCTACACCGACCCGTCCACGTGGGCCACCGGCGCTCCCGGCCAGCCCGGTCAGCCGGGCGCCCCGGTCGCCACCGGCGGCCCGATGACGATCGACTCCGTCGTCCAGAAGACCGGCATCTCGCTGGGCCTGGTGATCGTCGCGGCGCTCGCGACCTGGATCCTGACCCCCGCGATCGACACCAACACCACCTCCGACGAGCTCGGCAGCCTGATCGCGCTGATGACCGTCGGCTCGCTCGGCGCCTTCGCGCTGTCGATGGTGAACTCCTTCAAGCGCGTGGTCAGCCCCGCGCTCGTGATGGCGTTCGCCGTGCTCGAGGGCATCGCGCTCGGCGGGCTGTCGAAGTTCTTCGACGCGATGTACGGCGACGGCGTCGTCATGGGCGCCGTGATCGGCACCTTCGCGGCGTTCGCGGGCACGCTCGCGGCGTACAAGTTCTTCAACATCAAGGTCAGCGGCAAGTTCCGCATGTTCGTCGTCGCCGCCGTCTTCGGCATGGTCGGCCTGGCCATGATGGAGCTCGTGCTGGGCCTCTTCGGCGCCCAGATCGGCCTGTTCGGCGTCAGCGGCCTGGGCATGGTGACCGCCGTGATCGGCCTGGTGCTCGGCGTGTTCATGCTGATCCTCGACTTCGACTTCGTCGAGCAGGGCGTCGCCAACGCCATCCCCGAGCGGGAGTCGTGGCGGGCGGCGTTCGCGCTGACCGTCAGCCTGGTCTGGATCTACACCAACCTGCTGCGCATCCTGGCGTTCTTCAGCCAGGACTGACGCTCACCGGCTGGGCACTCAGCCGTACGACGGGCCCCGGAGCGATCCGGGGCCCGTTCGTCATGCGTCGGCCCTCTGCAGCGCGTCGGCGTCCTCTTCGGCGTCGGGCGCCTCGCCCGCGCCGCCCGGCTGCCGGCGGCGGTGCCGCAGCTCGACCCAGAGGCCGCGCACCCCGCGGCGGGAGCCGCCCACCTCGGTGCCGCCGAGCTCGGTGCCGGGCTGGTTGACGGCCTGGATCGCGGCCGCGGTGATCGGCAGGACGCCCTCACCGCGGTAGGCCTCGGGCTCGGCCTCGTCGTCGGGGATCAGGCCCAGCGCGGCGAGCGTCGAGGGCAGCAGCACCTGGGCCAGCGAGCGGTAGCCGTCGGCCGACGGGTGGAACTGGTCCGGTCCGAAGAGCACCGCCGGCGCGGCCGCGAACTCCGGCCCGAGGATCGAGCCCAGCGACACGGTGCGACCGCCCCGCTCCACGACCGCGATCGTCTGCGCGGCCGCGAGCCGGCGCGACCACATGCGGGCGACCTGCTTGAGGGGAGGCGCGATCGGCTTGATCGTGCCGAGATCCGGGCAGGTCCCGACCAGGACGGCGACGCCCGCCTCGTGGAGCCGCTGGACGCCCTCGGACAGGTGCCGCACCGATGCCGACGGCAGCACCTGGTGGGTGACGTCGTTGGCGCCGATCAGGATCACCGCGACGTCGGGCTCGGTGGGCAGCGCCTGGTCGAGCTGGGCGGCGAGGTCGGACGACCTCGCGCCGACGACGGCGAAGTCGCGCAGGTAGACGCGGCGGTCGGCGCGCTCGGCCAGGCCGCTGGCGAGCACGGCCCCGGGCGTGTCCTCGACCCGGTCCACGCCGTACCCGGCGGCGCTGGAGTCACCGAGCAGCGCGACCTTGATCGCGGGTCCGGGCCGGCCGCGGCCGTAGTAGCCGGTGGGATCGGGCGGCTCGCCCTCGGCGTTGCCGATGGCCTTGCGCGCGACCGCCGCCTCGGCCCGCAGCACGCCGTAGAGCCCGGCGCCGAGCAGGGAGAGCCCGCCCCCGCCGTACGCCGCGGCGGAGGCCAGCTTCCGAGCGGCAGCGGCTTTCCCCACGCCATTCACTCTACGGAGGCCGCCTTCGCGGCCCGGACGCTGCCCTAGATTGGGGGCATGCAGTACGTGAACTCCCTCCTCGAGCTGATCGGCGACACCCCGCTGCTCCGGCTCTCGAAGTCCACCGGCTCCCTCGACGGCGCGAGGGGGCCGATCGTGCTCGCCAAGGTGGAGTACCTCAACCCCGGCGGCTCGGTGAAGGATCGCATCGCGACGCGCATGATCGAGGCCGCGGAGGCCTCCGGCGAGCTGCAGCCCCGCGGGACCATCGTCGAGCCGACGTCGGGCAACACCGGCGTCGGGCTGGCCATGGTCGCCCAGCAGAAGGGCTACCGCTGCGTCTTCGTCTGCCCGGACAAGGTGAGCGAGGACAAGCGCAACGTCCTCAAGGCGTACGGCGCCGAGGTGGTCGTCTGTCCGACCGCGGTCGAGCCCGAGCACCCGGACTCCTACTACAACGTCTCCGACCGGCTCGCCTCGCAGCCGGGCGCGTGGAAGCCGGACCAGTACTCCAACCCGCACAACCCGCGGTCCCACTACGAGACCACCGGCCCGGAGATCTGGGCGCAGACCGAGGGCCGGATCACGCACTTCGTGGCGGGCGTCGGCACCGGCGGCACCATCAGCGGCACCGGCCGCTACCTCAAGGAGCGCTCCGCCGAACGAGGGGGGTCGCGGGTCCAGGTCGTGGGCGCCGACCCGGCCGGATCGGTCTACTCCGGCGGCAGCGGCCGCCCCTACCTCGTCGAGGGCGTCGGCGAGGACTTCTGGCCCGACGCCTACGACCGCTCGGTCGCCGACCGGATCATCGAGGTCTCCGACGCGGACTCGTTCGCGATGACCCGTCGGCTCGCCCGCGAGGAGGCGCTGCTGGTCGGCGGCTCGTCCGGCATGGCCGTGCACGCCGCCGTCCAGCTCGCGCACGAGCTCGCGGGCACGCCCGAGGGAGACGACGCCGTCATCGTCGTACTGCTCCCCGACTCGGGCCGCGGCTACCTCACCAAGGTCTTCAACGACGACTGGCTGGGCCAGTACGGCTTCCCCGTCGACGGCGCCTCGCATCCGGTGCAGAACGTCGGCGAGGTGCTGCGCGGCAAGGACGGCCGGCTGCCCGACCTGGTGCACACGCACCCGGGCGAGACCATCGCCGAGGCGGTCGCGATCCTCCAGGAGTACGCCGTCTCGCAGATGCCCGTCGTCCGCGCCGAGCCGCCCGTGGTGGCCGCCGAGGTGGTCGGCTCGGTCTCCGAGCGCACCCTCCTCGACCTGCTCTTCACCGGCACCGCGCGGCTGACCGACTCGGTCAGCCAGCACATGTCGGCACCGCTGCCCACGATCGGCTCGACCGAGCCCGCCTCCGACGCGGTCGGCGCCCTCGAGGGCGCCGACGCGCTGCTGGTCCACGAGGACGGCAAGCCGGTCGGCGTCGTCACCCGCCACGACCTGCTGGCCTACCTGGCGCGAGGTTGAGGCCCCCGCACCGTACCAAGCAATTGCTTGGTACGGTGCGGGCATGACGGCGACCCCAGCGGCGACCCCGGCGATCGAGGGCTGGTTCACGACCGGGCCGGACCCGGCGCTGCTGGGCACGAGGTGCACGGCGTGCGGGACGGTGTACTTCCCGCGACTGGGCGGGACCTCGGAGGCGGGCTTCTGCCGCAACCCCGGCTGCGGGGGAGAGGAGTTCGAGGAGACCGAGCTCTCGCGCCGCGGCACGGTGTGGTCCTACACGGACGCGCAGTACCAGCCGCCGGCGCCGTACCTCTCCCGCACCGACCCCTACGAGCCGTTCGCGCTCGCCGCGGTCGAGCTGCCGGAGGGGCTGGTCGTGGTCGGCCAGGTCGCCGACGGGTACGGCGTGGCGGACCTGCGCGTGGGCGGCGAGGTCGAGCTCGTGGTCGAGACGCTCTACGCCGACGAGTCCGGCGACCGCACGATCTGGCGCTGGCGCCCGCTGGACTCTGGGCGAGTGACGGAGACGGGCGAGGAGGCCGACCGGTGAACGCACACGATGTCGCGGTGCTGGGCGTCGGCATGCACCCGTGGGGCAAGTGGGGCCGCAACTTCGTGGAGTACGGCGTGCACGCGGCCCGCGCCGCGCTGACCGACTCCGGCGTCGACTGGCGCGACGTCGACCTGGTCGTCGGCGGCGAGACGGTCCGCAACGGCTACGGCGGGTACGTCGCCGGCGCGACCTTCGCCCAGGCACTGGGCTGGAACGGGGCCCGGGTCGCCACGTCCTACGCCGCCTGCGCCACCGGCGCCCAGGCCCTCGACACCGCGCGCGCCCGCATCCTCGCCGGCCTGTCCGAGGTGGCCCTCGTGGTCGGCGCCGACACCACGCCGAAGGGGTTCCTCGCGCCCAACGCCGGCGAGCGCTGGGACGACCCGGACTGGCTGCGGTTCCGGCTGCTCGGCATGACGAACCCGGCGTACTTCGCGATGTACGCGCGCCGCCGGATGGACCTCTACGGCGCGACCCGGGAGGACTTCGCGCGGGTCAAGGTCAAGAACGCGCGGCACGGGCTGGCGAACCCGAACGCCCGCTACCGCAAGGAGGTGTCGGTCTCCGACGTCCTGGAGTCGGCCGTGGTCTCGGACCCGCTGCACCTGCTCGACATCTGCGCGACCTCCGACGGCGCGGCCGCGGTGGTGCTGGCCAGCCCCGAGTACGCCGCGCGCCATGTCAGATCTGGGGGAGGTGTCGACCGGCCGGTGCGGATCGGCGCGATCTCGACGGTCACGCCGACCTTCCCGAACACGATCCTCGACATGCCGAACATCTCCACCGACGCCAGTACGGCGGTCGCCCCTCCCGAGCGCACCTTCAAGGAGTCGATCGGCCAGGCGGCGTACGAGGAGGCGGGCATCGACCCCGCCGACGTCTCGCTCGCCGAGGTCTACGACCTGTCGACCGCGCTCGAGCTGGACTGGATGGAGGACCTCCGGCTCTGCCGGCGCGGTGAGGCCGAGGCGCTGCTGCGCGCGGGGGAGACCACGCTCGGCGGCCGGATCCCCGTCAACCCGTCCGGCGGGCTGGCCTGCTTCGGCGAGGCCGTCCCGGCGCAGGCGCTCGCGCAGGTCTGCGAGGTGACCTGGCAGCTGCGCGGCCAGGCGACCGGCCGCCAGGTCGAGGGCGCCACCGTCGGCATCACCGCCAACCAGGGCCTCTTCGGCCACGGCTCCTCGGTGATCCTCAGCCGCTGACCGCCGAGTCGGCGCGTCTTGCCCGGCTGAGCATGCCGAGTCGGCGTGTCTTGCCCAGATCCTGTGGACAGCGCGGGCATGTTGCGCCGAGTCGCGCCCCCTCGGCGGGCAAGTTGCGCCGAGTCGCGCCCCCTCGGCGGGCAAGTTGCGCCGAGTCGCGCCCCGGCTGAGACCCAGGCCACCTTTCGAGGACCCCCGGGAGGACCCGGTGGCGGACCCCCCTTCCGTCTCGGCGCAGACTTTGAGAAAGTTTTCACAAGCATGGACGACGGGACCTTCGGCCCTGTTCGAAGGACCCTCGGCAGGAGCCACAGGGCCTCCGTCGTTCCTAGCGTTTCCCTCGTCGCACCACACGTCCGGAGCGGAGAGCACACAACGTGGACAGCATCCTCGAGATAGCGCGGTGGCAGTTCGGGATCACCACCGTCTACCACTTCCTGTTCGTCCCGATCACGATCGGCCTGACCGCCCTGGTCGCGACCATGGAGACCCTCTGGCTGCGCACCAAGAGCCCGGAGTGGCTGCGGCTGACGAAGTTCTTCGCGAAGCTGATGCTGATCAACTTCGCGATCGGCGTCGTCACCGGCATCGTGCAGGAGTTCCAGTTCGGCATGAACTGGTCGGACTACTCCCGCTTCGTCGGCGACGTGTTCGGGGCGCCGCTCGCGGTCGAGGCGCTGCTCGCGTTCTTCCTCGAGTCGACGTTCCTCGGCCTGTGGATCTTCGGCTGGGACAAGCTGCCGCGCGGGCTGCACAACGCCTGCATGTGGCTGGTGCACCTCGGCACGCTCGCCAGCAGCTGGTTCATCCTCGCGGCCAACTCCTGGATGCAGAACCCGGTCGGCTACGAGTACAACCCCGACACCGGCCGGGCCGAGCTCACCGACTTCGCGGCGGTGATGTTCAACAAGGTCCAGCTCGCGGCGTTCCCGCACGTCGTCTTCGCCGCCTACATGACCGCGGCCGCGTTCGTGCTCGGCGTCAGCGCCTGGCTCTACGTCTCGAAGAGGCACCAGGCCGACCGCTCGATGTACCGGATGGGCATCCGCTTCAGCGCCTGGATCATGCTGATCGCGGGCGTCGGCGTCGCGGTCAGCGGCGACTACCAGGGCAAGATCATGACCGAGGTCCAGCCGATGAAGATGGCCGCGGCCGAGGCGCTCTACGACACCGAGAACTCCTGCGCGCCGTTCTCGCTCTTCACGGTCGGTACGCCGGACGGGAAGTCGGAGAAGTTCGCGCTCACGGTCCCGTGCGTGCTGTCCTTCCTCGGGACCGGCAGCTTCGACGGCAGGGTCGAGGGCATCAACGACCTGCGGGCGCAGTACCAGGAGGAGTTCGGCCAGGACCCGGGCGCGCGCTACTACGACCCGACGGGCGACTACTCGCCGATCATCCCGGTCACCTACTGGACGTTCCGCTACATGATCGGCTTCGGCGCCCTGGCGGCGCTGTTCGGGGCGCTGATCCTGCTCCTCACCCGCCGCGGCCGCGCGCCGACCTCGAGGTGGTTCGGCCGGATGGCGGTCGCGACCCCCATCCTCATGCTGCTCGCGAACTCGACCGGCTGGATCTTCACCGAGATGGGCCGCCAGCCCTGGGTGGTGTTCGGCCTGATGACGACCCGCAACGCCGTGTCCCCGGGGGTCAGCGTCGCCGAGGCGTGGATCTCGGTGGTCTCGCTGACGCTGCTGTACGGCGTACTCGCGGTCATCGAGGTCGGGCTGCTGCTCCGCGTCATCAAGAAGGGCGCCGAGCCGTTCCAGGAGCCGCCCGACCCGACGCTGCGCGGCAGCGACGACGACGAAGACCGCCCGCTGGCGTTCGCCTACTGAGGACGGAAGACATGGAGCTCACCACCGTCTGGTTCTGCCTGATCGCCGTCCTCTGGATCGGCTACTTCACCCTCGAGGGCTTCGACTTCGGGGTCGGCATGCTGCTGCCCTGGCTGGCCCGCGACGACCGCGAGCGGCGCATCATGATCAACACGATCGGACCGGTCTGGGACGGCAACGAGGTGTGGGTGCTGACCGCCGGCGGCGCGACCTTCGCGGCGTTCCCGGAGTGGTACGCGACGCTGTTCAGCGGGTTCTACCTGCCGCTGCTGCTGATCCTGCTCGCGCTGATCGTCCGCGGGCTCGCGTTCGAGTACCGCCACCAGCGGCCCGAGGCCGTCTGGCACTCGTGGTGGGACCGGGCGATCGTCGTCGGGTCGTACGTGCCGGCGCTGCTGTGGGGCGTGGCGTTCGCGAACATCGTCCGGGGCGTCCCGATCGACGAGACCAAGGACTTCACGGGCACGATCCTCACGCTGCTCAACCCGTACGGCCTCCTCGGCGGCGTCGTCACGCTGCTGCTGTTCCTGACCCACGGCGCGATGTTCCTGGCGCTCAAGACCGACGGCGACATCCGCCACCGGGCACGCCGGGTGGCGGTGGGGTCCGGTCTCGCCGCCGCGGTCGCCGCGGTCGGCTTCCTGATCTGGACGCAGTCGATCACCGGCAACGCCGCCTCCGCGGTGCTGTTCGCCGTGGCCGCGCTCGCCCTGGTCGGCGGCATCGTGATGGCGCGCGCCGGCCGCGAGGGCTGGGCGTTCCTCGGCACGTTCGCCTGCATCGCGCTGGCCGTGGCCGGGCTCTTCGCCGGGCTCTTCCCCGACGTGATGCCGTCGACCACCGACGCGGCGTACTCGCTCACCACGACCAACGCGGCGGCGACCGGCTACACGCTGAGGATCATGACCGTGGTCGCCGCGATCTTCACGCCGATCGTGATCGGCTACCAGGCGTGGACCTACTGGGTGTTCCGCAAGCGGATCTCCGAGCACCACATTCCGGACACGGAGCTCGAGGCGGCACATTGAGACCGACCGACCCGCGGGTACGGCGCCAGCTGGCACCCGCTCGTGGGCCGTTGGCCGTCGTGCTGGTGGCCGGCGTCCTCGGCAGCCTGCTGCTGGTCGGCCAGGCCTGGGCGGTGACCGAGCTGGTGCTGGCCGCCCTCGCCGAGGGCGACGTGGCGACCTGGGCGGTGGTCGTGGCCGCGGTCTTCGCGGCGCGGGCGCTGGTCGGGTGGACCACCGACGCGATGGCCGCGCGGGCGGCGGCGATCGTCGGCTCCGACGTACGCCGCCGGGTGGTCCGCGCGATCCTCCGCGACGGCGGGACGGACGGCGCGGGTACGTCGACGGGCGAGCTGGCCGGGCTGGCGACGAGGGGTGCGGCAGCAGCGGAGCCGTACCTCACCCGCTACGTCCCGGCGGTCGTGCTGGCCGGCGTACTGCCCGTCGTCACGCTGGTCGCGATCGCCACGCAGGACCCGATGAGCGCGCTGATCGTGGTCTGCACGCTGCCGCTGATCCCGGTCTTCGGGATCCTGGTCGGGCTCGCGACCGAGGACCGGGCGCGGGCCCAGTGGCGGGCGCTGGCGTCGCTGTCGGGGCACTTCCTCGACGTGGTGCGCGGGCTGCCGACGCTGGTGGCCTTCCGCCGGGCCGAGGCGCAGTCGGGCACGGTCCGGGCGATCACCGACCGCTACCGGCGGCGCACCCTGGAGACGCTGCGCATCGCGTTCGCGTCGTCGGCGGTGCTCGAGCTGGTCGCGACGCTGTCGGTCGCGCTGGTCGCGGTCACCGTCGGCATCCGGCTCGCGCACGGCAGCCTGGACCTGCAGACCGGGCTGGTCGTGCTGCTGCTCGCGCCCGAGGCGTACTGGCCGCTGCGCCGGGTCGGCGCCGAGTTCCACGCCGCCAGCGAGGGGGTCGCGACGTTCGAGGCCGCGGCCGAGCTGACCGACGCCGCCGACCCGACTCCCCGGCGGCGCCCCGGTGCGCTGCGGCTGGACCGGGTGTCGGTGCTGCGGCCCGGACGCGCCGTACCCGCCCTCGACGAGGTGTCGCTCGCCGTACCCGACCGCGGCGTCGTCGCGGTCACCGGGCCGTCCGGCTGCGGGAAGTCGACGCTGCTGGCGGTGCTCGCCGGGCTGCTCGAGGCCACCTCGGGCGTCGTGCACGGGCCGACCCGCGACCGGATCGCGTGGCTGCCGCAGCGGCCGGTCTTCGTGGCCGGCACCGTCGCCGACAACCTCCGTCTCGCCGTCCCCGATGCCACAACGGCGCAATTGCGCGCGGCGCTCGAGCGGGTCGCGCTGCCGATCGAGCTCACGACCGTGCTCGGCGAGGACGGCACGACGCTCTCGGCGGGCGAGCGCGCCCGGCTGGCGCTGGCGCGGGTGGTGCTGGCGCGGCGGCCGTACGTCTTGCTCGACGAGCCGACCGCCCACCTCGACCCCGCCACCGAGCGGGTCATCGCCGAGACCGTCGTCGAGCTCGGCCGCACCAGCGCGGTCGTCGTGGTCGCCCACCGGCCGGCGCTCGTCGCGCTCGCCGACCGCGTCGTGACGCTCCCGGTCCCGACGCCCGTGGTCGCCGCGCGGTCGGCGTCGGTGGCGGGCCGGGCGCCGGTGCCCGAGCCGGCCGAGGAGCGCCGCCGCGGCCTCGCGCTGCCGACCCTGCTCGGCGGCCTGTCCTCGGCCTCGGGGGTGGCGCTGACGGCCACCGCCGGCTGGCTGATCGTCCAGGCGTCCTACCAGCCCCCCATCCTGACCCTGCTCGTCGCCGTGGTGGCGGTGCGGGCCTTCGGCATCGCGCGGCCGGCGCTGCGCTACGCCGAGCGCCTGCGGTCCCACGACGTCGTGCTGCGGCTGCTGGCCGCCCGCCGCGTCGAGGTGTACGACGCCGTCGTGCCGCTCACGCCGGGCGCGCTCGGCCGGCGGCGCGGTGACGTGCTCGCCGCGGTCGTCGACGACGTCGACAGCGTGCTGGATCGCGAGCTGCGGGTGCGGATGCCGGTGCGCGGGTTCGCGATCACGGCCGCGATCGCGCTGGCGTTCGCGGCGCTCGTCGCGCCGGCCGCCCTGCCGGTGGTGGCCGGTGTCTGCCTCGCGGGCGTGGCCGCCTACGCCCTCGCCCGGACCGGCGCGGCGCGGGCCGAGCGCGACGCGGTGGCCGCGCGCGCCCGGCTCTCCGACGCGGTGGTCGGGGCGACCCAGGCCGCGAGCGAGCTCGCGATGTGGCAGGCCGAGGAGCGCGCCGTCGGGGCGGTCGACGCCGTGAGCGCCGAGCTCGGGCGGCGTACCGTCGCGGCCGCGACCTGGCTCGCGACCGGCCGCGCCCTGGTGCTCGCCTGCGCGGGCCTCGCCGTGGGGGCGGCCGCGCTGCTGCTCCAGGGCACGGTCTCCGGCCCGGTGCTCGCCCTCCTGGTGCTGCTGCCGCTGGCGCTCGGCGAGGTGGCCGGCTCGCTGGCCGACGCCGGGGCTCTCGCCGCCCGCACCCGCGCCGCCGAGGAGCGGCTTGCCGCGCTCGCCGCCCGGACGCCGGCGGTGTCGGCGCCCGCGGACCCGATGCCCGTCGACGGCGACACGGTCGTGGTCGACCACGTCGACGCGGCCTGGGACGGCCGGGTCGTGCTGCGCGACCTCGATCTCACGCTGACGCCCGGCGACCGGGTGGCCGTCGTCGGCCCGACCGGGTCGGGCAAGAGCACGCTCGCATCTTTGCTGATGCGGTTCGTCGACCCGGTCCGCGGCAGCGTCCGCCTCGGCAGCCGCGCCCTGCCCGAGATCGCGCTGTCCGACGTACGCGGCACCGTGGGCCTGGTCGACGACGACCCGCACGTCTTCGCGACCACGCTGGTCGAGAACGTCCGGCTCGCGCGGCCCTCCGCCTCGGACGCCGACGTCGAGACCGCGCTGCGCCAGGCCCGGCTCGGCGACTGGCTCGACGGGCTGCCCGACGGCCTGGACAGCTGGCTCGGCGACGGGCACGCCCAGGTCTCCGGCGGCGAGCGCGCCCGGATCGCGATCGCCCGCTCGCTGCTCGCCGACCAGCCGGTGCTGGTGCTCGACGAGCCGGCCGCCCACCTCGACGGCGCCACCGCCGACGAGCTCGCGGCCGAGGTCCTCGACCGCGGCGACGGGCGCACGGTCGTCTGGATCACCCACGCCGAGGCGGGCCTCGACCGGGTCGACCGGGTGCTCAGTCTCTCCGCGGCCGGGCCCGGCGACTGATAGGAAGGACCCATGATCCGCGTCTACCTGCTCGACGACCACGAGGTGGTCCGTCAGGGCCTGCGCTCGCTGCTGGAGAGCGCCGGCGACATCGAGGTCGTCGGCGAGGCCGGGACGGCGGCCGAGGCCGCGAGCCGGGTCCCGGCGCTGCGCCCGGACGTGGCCGTGCTCGACGCGCGGCTGCCGGACGGCTCGGGGATCGAGGTGTGCCGCACGGTCCGCGCGGTCGACCCGTCGATCAGGGGGCTCATCCTGACGTCGTACGACGACGACGAGGCGCTGTTCGCCGCGATCATGGCCGGGGCGTCGGGCTACGTGCTCAAGGAGATCCGCGGCAACGACCTGGTCGAGGCCATCCGACAGGTGGCCGCCGGCAACTCGCTGATCGACCCGAGCCTGACCGCGCGCGTGCTCGAGCGCGTGCGCAACCCGCAGACCACCGCGCCCGAGCTCGCCCAGCTCACCGAGCAGGAGCTCAAGCTGCTCGGCCTGATCGCGGAGGGCCTGACCAACCGGCAGATCGGCGAGCGGATGTTCCTCGCCGAGAAGACCGTCAAGAACTACGTCTCCAGCATCCTCGCCAAGCTCGGCCTCGAGCGGCGCACCCAGGCGGCGGTGCTGGCCAGCAAGCTGCTCGGCTGAGCCGGGCCGCTCGTCACAGGTTCACCACGGTATGTGGGTGAGCCTGCACTTCCCACGGTGTGCCCGCCATGGGAAGTGCAGGCTCGACACCATCCCATGGTGAACCGGCCCCATGGTGAACCAGCGGCGGCGCACGACAACCCGGCCCGCGCCGGGCCGACGGGTCAGCGCAGCGGCACCCGCCAGACGAACGACGTCCCGCGCGGCGTGCGCGGGGTGATCTCGAGCGCGCCGCCGAGCGCCGATGCCCGGCGCCGGGCGTTGCGCAGCCCGCTCTCGGCGACGCCCGGGCCGATGCCGACGCCGTCGTCGAGGACCGTCATCCGCACCTCGCGGTCGTCGACGGCGAGGCGGATCTCGCCGTGGTCGGCGGCGGCGTGGCGGGCCAGGTTCGACAGCGCCTCGCGCAGCACCGGCACCAGCTGCTCGCGGATCTCGCGCGGCACCGCCGTGTCGACCGGGCCTTCGGTGTGGACGACCGGGTGGAACTTCAGCAGCGGGGCGTACTCGTCGGCCAGCCGGCGCAGGTCGGCGCGCAGCGAGTCGCCGTGGCCGTGGTGCTGGAGCTCGAAGATCGTGCTGCGGATGTCGCGGATCGTCACGTCGAGCGCCTCGACCGCCTGGTCGATCCGCTCGGCGACCTCGGGTGCGCGGGCCATCGAGACCGCGCCCTGGAGCTGGAGCCCCGTGGCGAACAGCCGCTGGATCACCACGTCGTGGAGGTCGCGCGCGATCCGCTCGCGGTCCGAGGTCACGGCCAGCTCGGAGCGCTCCTCGATCGCGCGGGCGCGGTCGAGCGCCAGCCCCGCCTGGTCGGCGAAGGACGCGAGCAGCACGCGCTCGTCGTACGGCAGCGGCGTGGTCTCGGGGTCGACCAGGATCACCAGCAGCGCGGCGCTGACCAGGTGCGTGCGCAGCGGCACCAGGGTGGCCGCGAACGGGCCCAGCTCGGTGTCGACGGGCTCGGAGTCCGGCCGCGGCCAGGGCCGGTCCTCGAGGCCGGCGAGCGTCTCCCCGACGGCGGCCGGGTCCGCGGCCTCGATCGTGTGGACCGGGTTGCCCTCCTCGAGGTGCAGGACGGCGGTGGCCGCGGCGCCGGTCGCGGACCGCGCGACGCGGGCCACCTCGGCGAGGCCGCGGTCCAGCTCGATCGGCGGCTGCAGCGCCTCCGACAGCGTCGCGGACGCCTCGAGCCACTGACGCCGGCGCTCGCTGAGCCCGTAGGCGCGGGCGTTGTCGATGACGAAGCCGGCCGTGCTCGCCAGTGCCTCGACGAGCGCCTGGTCCTGCTCGGTGAACGAAGCGCCGCCGGCCTTCTCGGTCAGGTAGAGGTTGCCGAACACCGTGCCGCGGATCCGCACGGGTACGCCGAGGAACGACCCCATCGGCGGATGGTTCGGCGGGAACCCCGTGGACTGCGGGTGCTTGGTGAGGTCGTCGAGCCGGATCGGCTCCGGGTGACTGATCAGCAGGCCGAGGATGCCCCGGCCGTGCGGGGGGTCGCCGATCCGGGCCCGCTCTTCGGCGCTGATGCCCGTCGTCACGAACTCGACGAGGAACGCCTCATTGCCGACCACCCCGAGGGCGCCGTACCGCGCGTCGGTGAGCTGGGTGGCCGCCTCGACGATCCGGGTCAGCACCGCCCGCAGGTCGAGGTCGGAGGAGATCGCGGTGACCGCGTCGAGCAGGGCACGGGTGGAGGCGGGCAGCACGGCCCCAGTCTCACACGGTGCGACGGACCGGCAGTGCCCCGGACGGGTCCCAGTGGTCGCCGATCCGGCGTCCGGAGATCTCGGTCCACCGCAGCCGCAGGTGCAGGCTCCGGGCTCCGGCCGCCCAGGGCCGCGGCTCCCAGGTGTCGCGGATGTGCTCGAGGTCCGCGGGCCGGATCACGGCCTCGCCGCGGCCGCGCACGACGACGCTCCAGCCACGCTGCCGCTCGTGGTCGAACTGGTCGACCTCGAAGGCCAGCATGCTGTCGCGGCCGTAGGTGCCGAGCACGCTGTACGGCGACGTACGCACGATGATCGCGTCGTCGACGACGGAGTAGTTGACGGGGACGATGTAGGGACCCGTGGGCGAGGAGAGCGCGACCCGCCCGCCGATGCCGGCGCGCAGCAGCCGTTCGCACTCCTCGCGGGTCAGGTCGAAGGCTTCCAACATGCGTCCATGCTGCGCTGGGAGGTACGGCGGTGGCAGGGTCGTTGGTCCCGAACACGGGGGCCTTCGCCGCTACTGGCGCGGGACCGGCGGGAGCAGCGTGGAGCCATGGAGACCACCCTGATCCCGAGCGGGACCGTCGTCGTCGGCGTCGACGGGTCCCCGTCCTGCGCAGCGGCCCTGGACTGGGCCGTCGGCCACGCGGTGCGCGAGCGCCGCCAGCTCACCCTCGCCCACGGGTACGACCCGGTCCGTCCCGACGGGCGCGAGCTCCTCCGTGCGGCCCGGGCCCGGGCGCGCGAGCTCGCCCCCGACCTGGCCGTCCACGAGGCGCTCCGGCCGGCGGACCCACAGGTGGTGCTGCAAGAGCTGGCGTCGAACGCGGCGACGCTCGTGGTCGGCTCGCGCGGCCGCGGACCGGTACGCAGCGTGCTGCTCGGCTCGCTCGGCCTGGTGCTCGCCCGGCGCGCGACCTGCCCGGTCGTCGTCGTCCGGCCCGGCCACCCCGGCCTGGTGCGGTACGGCGTCCTGGTCGGTCTCGATGCGAGCGAGCGGTCCCGCCCGGTGCTGGAGTTCGGCTACCGCCAGGCGTCGCTGCGCGACCTGCCGCTGACGATCCTGCACAGCGATATCCTGCACGGCGGGTCCGACGCGGACGCCGGTCTCGACGTCGCCGAGGCGATCGCCGGGCTGGCGGAGAAGTTCCCCGAGGTGCGGGCGCGGACCCGGCTCGTGGCGGACGACCCGGCCGAGGCGCTCGCGCGCGAGTCGCAGCGGATGGACCTCGTCGTCGTCGGCGCTCACCACGGCGGCGCGCTGCACGCGTCGGTGACGAGCGCGGTCATCGAGCGCGCGGCCTGCCCGGTGGCTGTGGTCCCGCTCCCCGTGGGAGGCTCGGAGTCATGACGGACGTCCCTCCGCACACGATCGTCGTCGGCGCCGACGGCTCCGAGACCGCCGACCGCGCGGTCGTCTGGGCCGCGGAGCAGGCCCGGGCCGAGGGGCGCGACCTCACGATCGTGAGGGCGATCGGTGTCGTCGGGCTCCCGCCGATGTTCTGGCTGGAGCAGGCCGGTGTCGACAGCAGCCTCCTCCTGGAGGCGGCGCGCGGGGAGGCCGAGCACCTGCTCGCCGCGGCCACGCGGACGGCGCTCGGGGCCGCGCCCGGCATCGAGGTCCGCGGCGTGGTCGCCGAGGGCGACCCACGCGACGTCCTGCTGCGCCTCGCGCCCGACGCGGCGCTGCTCGTCGTCGGCTCCCGCGGCCGCGGCCCGGTCGCCAGCCTGCTGCTCGGCTCGGTCGCCCACGCGCTCTCGCGCGACGCGAGTTGCCCGGTCGTCGTCGTACGCCCGCTCGGGGACGCCGACCCGCGCCGCGGGGTCCTGGTCGGCGTCGACCGGGAGGGGCGCTCGACCGCGGCCCTGCACTTCGCCTACCGGCAGGCATCCCTGCGGTCGCTGCCGCTCCGCGTCGTGCACTGCATCTGGGACGCCCGTGCCACCTCCGGCCCGGTCGGCCCCGACGAGGAGGGGTACGACGCCGAGCGGCTGCTGCTCGCCGAGACGGTCGCCGGGATGGCCGAGACCTACCCCGACGTCGCCGTCGAGACCGCCCTCGAGCGCGGCCTGGTCGACCGCACCCTGGTGCGGCTCGGCGAGGACGCCGAGCTGGTCGTCGTCGGCACCCGCCGGCGCGGCCGGATCGCCGGCCTGGTCCACGGCCGCACCGCCTCGATCGTCGCCGAGCAGTCCACCGGCATCGTCGCGGTGGTCCCCGAGCCGGTCGAGGTGCTCTCGTAGGGCGTGTGCGGGAATCCCCGGCTGACCGGTGATCCCTGACGTTGTCAGGGGTTGCAACCCCTGACAACGTCAGGCTTTCCCTGGGAAGTCAGGGCCCCCAGGGACTCGGGGCTCCGCCTCGAGATAGACCCAACGTCCACCCCGGCGCTCGAACACGCTGCGCTCGCGCAGCTCGCCGGCCACGCCGTCGCGCTCGTACGCCGCCACGAACTCGACCCAGTCCGCGCCCGACCCCACGACGGTGAGGCCGGTCCAGGTCAGCGCCGGGTCGGGGGAGAGGTCGTCCGGCCGGGTGCGCGGGTGCCAGGTGCGGAACACGTAGTCGGTGTCGCCGACCGCGTAGGCGGCGTACCGCGACCGCATCAGCTCCTCGGCGGTCACGGCCGGCGCGGCGCCGCGATGCAGGCGACCGCAGCAGGCGTCGTACGTCGCGCCGGACCCGCACGGGCAGGGCTGCTGGAGGGCCATCTCTCGCACCACCTCTCGGACGACACCGGAGACGACACCGGAGACGACACCGAACCCTACGGTTGCCACCGCGCAGTAGCGTGATGGGCGTGACCGCTCCCTCCCACCCGCAGATCAGCACGGTCGGCGAGCTGCGCGCCTCCGGCCACGTCCAGAGGTCGCTGCGCGAGGAGATCCGCGACAACCTCCTCGCCGCGCTGCGCGAGGGTCGCGACCCGTGGCCCGGCCTGCACGGCTTCGAGGACACCGTGATCCCGCAGCTCGAGCGGGCGCTGATCGCCGGCCACGACGTCGTACTCCTCGGCGAGCGCGGCCAGGGCAAGACCCGGCTGCTACGCACCCTGGTCGGCCTGCTCGACGAGTGGACGCCGGTGATCTCCGGCTCCGAGCTCGGCGAGCACCCCTACGAGCCGATCACCCATGCGTCCAAGGCCGCCGCGGCGTCGTACGGCGACGACCTCCGCGTCTCGTGGAAGCACCGCGACGAGCGGTACGCCGAGAAGCTGGCCACCCCCGACACCAGCGTCGCCGACCTGATCGGCGACGTGGACCCGATGAAGGTCGCGGAGGGCCGGAGCCTCGGCGACCCCGAGACCATCCACTTCGGGCTGATCCCGCGCAGCCACCGCGGCATCGTCGCGATCAACGAGCTGCCCGACCTCGCCGAACGGATCCAGGTCGCGATGCTCAACGTGATGGAGGAGCGCGACATCCAGATCCGCGGCTACGTGCTGCGGCTGCCGCTCGACGTGCTCGTCGTCGCGAGCGCCAACCCCGAGGACTACACCAACCGCGGCCGGATCATCACGCCGCTCAAGGACCGCTTCGGCGCCGAGATCCGCACCCACTATCCGACCGAGCTCGCCGACGAGGTCGCGGTCATCCGGCAGGAGGCCGACCTGGTCGCCGAGGTGCCGGACGCGCTGATCGAGGTGCTGGCCCGGTTCACCCGGCAGCTGCGCGGGTCCGGCGCGGTCGACCAGCGCTCCGGGGTCTCGGCGCGCTTCGCGATCGCCGGCGCCGAGACCATCGCCGCGGCCGCGCTCCACCGCGCCACCGTGCAGGGCGAGGACGCCGTCGCGCGCGTCGTCGACCTGGAGACCGCGGTCGAGGTGCTCGGCGGCAAGGTCGAGTTCGAGAGCGGCGAGGAGGGCCGCGAGACCGAGACCCTCACCCACCTGCTCCGCACTGCCACCGCCGAGACGGTCCGCGCGCACTTCCGCGGCCTCGACTTCGCGCTGCTGGTCGAGGCGATCGAGAACGGCGCCATGGTGACCACCGGCGAGCAGGTCACCGCCCGCGACTTCCTCACCGGCCTGCCGGTGCTGGGCGAGTCGGAGCTGTACGACGACGTCTGCGACCGCCTCGGTGCGACCAACGACGGCGAGCGTGCCTGCGCGATCGAGCTCGCGCTCGAAGGCCTCTACCTGGCCCGCAAGATCGGGAAGGACACCGACGGCGGCGAGACGGTCTACGGGTGAGGCGATGAAGGACCGGACCCGCTTCAAGCGGTACGACGGCGGCGATCCGCTCGCCCCGCCGGTCGACCTGGCCGAGGCGCTCGACGCGATCGGCGAGGACGTGATGGCGGGCTACTCGCCCGAGCGCGCGATGCGCGAGTTCTTGCGCCGCGGCGGCCGCGACCGGGCCGGCCTGGACGACCTGGCCCGGCGGGTGGCCGAGCGGCGCCGCGAGCTCACGCAACGGCACCACCTCGACGGCACCCTCGAGCAGGTCCGCGAGCTGCTCGACCACGCCCTGCTGGAGGAGCGCAAGCAACTCGCTCGCGACATCGGGATGGACGACGGCGACCGGGCGTTCCGCGAGCTGCGGCTCGACAACCTCCCGCCGAACACCGCCGCCGCGGTCAGCGAGCTGTCGTCGTACGACTGGCAGAGCCGCGAGGCCCGCGAGGACTACGAGAGGATCAAGGACCTGCTCGGCCGCGAGCTGCTCGACCAGCGCTTCGCCGGCATGAAGCAGGCGCTGGAGAACGCGAGCGACGAGGACCGCGCCGCCGTCAACGAGATGCTCGGCGACCTCAACGAGCTGCTGGAGAAGCACCGGCTCGGCGAGGACACCCAGGAGGACTTCGACGAGTTCATGCGCAAGCACGGGGACTTCTTCCCCGAGAACCCGTCCAACATCGACGAGCTCCTCGACTCCCTCGCCCAGCGCTCGGCCGCGGCCCGGCGGATGCTGAACTCGATGTCGCCCGAGCAGCGCCAGGAGCTCATGCAGCTCTCCCAGCAGGCCTTCGGCTCGCCGCGGCTCTCGGAGGCGCTCGACCGGCTCGACGCGAACCTCCAGGCGCTGCGGCCCGGCGAGGACTGGGGCGGCTCCGAGCAGCTGTCTGGCGACGAGGGGCTCGGGCTCGGCGACGGCACCGGCGTCTTCCAGGACCTCGCCGACCTCGACACGCTCGCCGAGCAGCTCTCGCAGTCGTACGGCGGCGCCCGGATGGACGACGTCGACCTGGATCGGCTCGCGCGGCAGCTCGGAGACCAGGCCGCCGTCGACGCGCGGACCCTGCAGCGGCTGGAGCAGGCGCTGCGCGACTCGGGCTACCTGAAGCGCGGCACCGACGGCCAGTACCGGCTCTCGCCCCAGGCGATGCGTCAGCTCGGCAGGGCGTTGCTGCGCGACGTCGCCGAGCGGATGTCCGGCCGGCAGGGGCAGCGCGAGCTCCAGCGCGCCGGCGCCGCGGGCGACCTCTCGGGCGCGACCCGGCAGTGGGCGTTCGGCGACACCGAGCCGTGGCACGTCCCGCGCACCATGCTCAACGGCGTGCTGCGTCGGGCCGGCGCCCCGGCCGGTCCCCGGCTGAGCATCGAGGACGTCGAGGTCCAGGAGACCGAGGCCCGCACCCAGGCCGCGGTCGCGCTGCTCGTCGACACGTCGTTCTCGATGGCGATGGACGGCCGCTGGGTGCCGATGAAGCGCACCGCGCTCGCCCTGCACACGCTGATCCGCTCGCGCTTCCGCGGCGACCACCTCCAGCTGATCGGCTTCGGCCGGCACGCCGAGGTGATGGAGATCGAGCAGCTGACCGCGCTGGACGCGAGGTGGGACAAGGGCACCAACCTGCACCACGCGCTGCTGCTCGCGAACCGCCACTTCCGCAGGCACCCCCACGCCCAGCCGGTGCTGCTGATCGTCACCGACGGCGAGCCGACCTCCCACCTCGAGCCCGACGGCGAGGTCCACTTCGCCTACCCGCCGCACCCGCTCACGGTGGCGTACGCCGTCCGCGAGCTCGACAACGCCGGCCGGCTCGGCGCGCAGACCACGTTCTTCCGCCTCGGTGAGGATCCGGGCCTGGCCCGGTTCATCGACCAGATGGCCCGCCGCGTCGACGGCCGCGTGGTCGCACCCGAGCTCGACGACCTGGGAGCGGCCGTCGTCGGCTCCTACCTCGGCTCCCGTGGCCCCTCCGGCCTCGGCGGTTGGGGCGGCGGTGGCTACGGCGACTGGTTCGGCGGCCGCGGCTTCTGGGTCGGGGACTGACTCGGACTCCCCAAGCCCGCCGTTCAGTTGGGCCTCCTTCGCAGTCGAGTTGGGCCGTACTCGCCGTCTCGCGTGCGACTTGAGCCCGACTGGCGCGCGATTCGTGCCCAATTCAACGAGGGGGCGGGTCGGCTTGGAGAATGAGCGCCGATGGACGACCCCTCCGCCGCCGTACTGGCCCTGCTCGGCCTGGCCGCGCTCGCCGCGGGGTTCGTCGACGCCGTGGTCGGGGGCGGCGGGCTGATCCAGCTGCCGGCGCTGCTGCTCGGGATGCCGAACGCCGCGCCGGTGCAGGTGCTCGCGACCAACAAGGTGGCCTCGATCTGCGGGACGACGGCCAGTGCGGCGACGTACTACCGGCGGATCCGCCCCGACCCGCGGACGTTCCTGCCGCTGATGGCGCTCGCGTTCGCCGGCTCGGCGGCGGGCGCGGCGGTCGCGAGCCGGATCCCGCGGGCGGCGTTCGAGCCGATCGTGCTGGTGGCGCTCGTGGTGGTCGGCGGCTATGTGCTGTTCAAGCCGGAGCTCGGCGAGCAGACCGCGCTGCGGTTCCGGGGCCACCGCCACCTGGTCGCCGCGATGGTCACCGGCCTGCTCATCGGCTTCTATGACGGCGCGCTCGGCCCGGGCACGGGCAGCTTCCTCGTGTTCACGCTGGCCGGGCTGATGGGCTACTCCTTCCTCGAGGCCTCGGCCAAGGCCCGCCTCGCCAACTGGGCCACCAACCTGGCCGCGATCCTCGTCTTCGCCCCGCAGGGCGCGATCGTGTGGTACGTCGCGGTCGTCATGGGCCTCGCCAACGTCGTCGGCGGGTACGCCGGCGCCCGTATCGCCGTCTCCCGCGGCGCCCGCTTCGTGCGGGTCTTCTTCATCCTGGTCGTCTCGGCGTTCGTCGTGACCATCGCCGGGGAGGTGTTCGACCTGTGGTGAGCTACCTGACCCTCGCGCGCCCGGCCGAGGCCGAGATCGAGGTCAAGCGCTCGCGGTTCCTCTGCACGCTGCGCCGGGTCGAGGACGAGGCCGCCGCCCGCGCGGTCGTCGAGGGCCTGCGCAGGCAGCACTGGGACGCCCGCCACCACTGCGCGGCCTTCCGGCTCCACCCCGACGTCGAGCGCTCCTCCGACGACGGTGAGCCGGCCGGTACGGCGGGCGCGCCGATGCTCGACGTGCTGCGCGGCCACTCCCGCGAGGGCGTGAGCGACGTGGTCGCCGTGGTCACCCGCTGGTTCGGTGGCACCCTGCTCGGCGCCGGCGGGCTGGTCCGCGCGTACGGCGACGCCGTGCGCGCCGCGCTCGACGAGGCCGGCACGCTGCGCCGGTCGCTGGTCCGCGAGCTCGACCTCGACCTCGACCATGCCGACGCCGGCCGGGTCGAGAGCGAGCTGCGGGCGCGCGGGGTGGCGGTCGTGGGGAGCGAGTACGCCGCCCGGGTGACCCTGCGGCTCGGCGTACCGCCCGAGGAGGAGGCGCGGCTGGCCGCGCTCGTCGCCGAGCTGACCGGGGGCGCGGCCGGAACGCGGGTGGCAGGCGAGCGCTGGGCCGATAGCCTCGGCACATGAACACCCCACCACGCTGCTCGCTGCGCTCGCACCGCGTCGGGGACCCCGAAAACCCATGAGCGTTGTCGTCGACCTGGCGGACCTCCCGGAGCGATTGAGGGAGTTCGACCGCGGCTACCTGCTGACCTCGCGCGCCGGCCTGGTGAAGGCCGTGTCCGTGCGCGCGGTGGCCGAGGACGGCAGCCTCCTCGTCGCGACGCCCGGACGCGGCTCGGTCGCGAACGTCGGCACCAACCCCGCCGTGACGCTGCTCTTCCCGCCGCCGGAGAGCCCCGGCATGACGCTGCTCGTCGACGGCACCGCCGTGGCCGAGGGCGACGACGTCCGGATCACGCCCACCGGCGCCGTCCTGCACAAGCCGGTGCGATGACGACGTCGCCGGGATGCGCTCAGTCCCCGGCGAAGCCGGGCAGTGACTCGGTGAGGATCTGGCGGAACGGCGCCTCGCACTCGAGCTGGCAGAGCACGCCGACGCCGGCCAGCCAGGTGCGGTGGATGAGGAGGTACGACGGCGGCAGGTTGAGCTTCAGGCCGACCGTGTACGCCGGGCTGCGCGGGTCGTTGATGCGCGCGAACTGGGTGCGCATCCACTCCCGGCTGAACCGGAACCGCTCGACCCTCGTGGGCTCGACGAACGGGGCGAGGTAGTCGAGCAGCAGCTGCGGGTCGACGGTGATCCGCTCCTTGATGAACCCCTCGCGGCGCAGCCCGTCGACCAGCCCGTCGAGGTCCTCCTCGGCCGCGACGCGGAGCAGCCGGCCCATCGCCGCGGGCAGATTGCGCTCGGGCAGCCGCGCGACCGCGCCGAAGTCGAGCACGCCGAGGCGGCCGTCCGGGAGGATCCGGTAGTTGCCCGGGTGCGGGTCGGCGTGCAGCATCCCGGTGCGCGCCGGCCCGGAGAAGAGGAACCGCACGAACAGCTCGCCGTAGTGGTCGCGCTGCTCCTGGGTGCCGTCGCGGATGATCGACGCCATCGACGAGGTGCTCTCCAGCCACTCGGTGACCAGCACCGTCTCGCCGACCTCGACCACGTCGGGCACCACGATGTCGGGGTCGTCGCGGAACGCCGCCGCGAACACCCGCTGCGCCTCGGCCTCGAGCCCGTAGTCGAGCTCGTCCCTCGCCCGGTCCTGGAGCTCGGCCACCAGCGGCTTGAGGTCGACGCCGGGCACCAGCGGCGCCGCCGTACGCGCGAGTCGGGAGAGCTGGCGCAGGTCGGCGAGCAGCGCCTCGCCGGCGCCGGGGTACTGCACCTTGACCGCGACCTCGCGCCCGTCGGCCCACCGGCCCTGGTGGACCTGGCCGATCGAGGCGGCGGCGGTCGGCCCGCCGTCGAGCCAGACCAGCCGCTCCCTCCAGTCCGGGCCGAGGTCGCGCTCGAGGATCTCGCGCACGGTCTGGGTCGGCATCGGCGGTGCGGCGTCCTGGAGTCGCGTCAGGTGCTCGCGGTACGGCCCGGCCAGCTCCTCCGGGAACGCCGACTCCAGCACGGACAGCATCTGCCCGACCTTCATCGCGCCGCCCTTGAGCTCGCCGAGCGTGCGGAACAGCTGCTCGGCGGTGCGCTGCTGGATCTCGGACATCACCGCGTCGGCCGGCTTGCCGCCGATCCGCTTGCCGAGCCCGATCGCGCTGCGCCCGGCGTACCCCAATGGCAGCGCGGCCAGCTTCGCGGTCCGCGCCACCGCCTTCTGAGGGAGGGCCCTCCCAGGGAGGGCCTTGCGGGGCAGCTCGGTCACGGGTCCATTGTGGCGGGTGGGCCCTGACGCGCTCAGGCGGGGAACTTCACGCCGGTGTTGGCGTGGCAGCGGTAGCCGAACGGGTTCTTCGCGAGGTACTGCTGGTGCATGTCCTCGGCGTAGTAGTACGGCGTGTCGGTGGCCGGCCGGATCTCGGTGGTGATGTCGCCGAGCCGGCGTCGCCTCAGCTCCTCGCCGTAAGCCCGGGTCAGCTCGCGCGCGGTCTGCTCCTGCTCGGGCGTGGTGAAGTAGATCGCCGAGCGGTACTGGGTGCCGACGTCGTTGCCCTGACGGAAGCCCTGGGTCGGGTCGTGGACCTCGAAGAACGTCTTGACCAGGTCGGCGTAGGAGACCTGACGGGGGTCGAACACGATCCGCACCGCCTCGGTGTGGTTCGTGGCGCCGCTGCAGACCTCCTCGTATGTCGGATGGGGGGTCGTGCCGCCGGCGTACCCGACCGACGTCGACCAGACGCCGGGGACCTGCCAGTAGATCTCCTCGGCGCCCCAGAAGCAGCCCAGCCCGAACAGCGCGACCTCGTGGCCCTCGGGGATCTCGTCGCTGATGACCGGCGTGCCCAGGACGAGGTGCTTGTCCGCCAGCGCGAACGGCCGCTCGGTGCGGCCCCTCGGGGTCTGCTCGGGGGCGACCAGCTGGGCGTTGCGGGTGCGGAACACGGGCTCTCCTTCGCTCGGAGTGATGGTGCACAGTCTGTAACAACATCCGGTCCGGTGGCGTTCCCCCGCGGCCCCGCTAGCCTCGACGCCATGAGCGAGCAGCACCACCGGAGCAAGGGCGGCTTCGAGACCCGCGCGATCCATGCGGGGTACGAGCCCGACGAGGCGACGGGGGCGGTGATCCCGCCGATCTACGCGACCAGCACCTACAAGCAGGACGGCGTGGGCGGACTGCGGGGCGGCTACGAGTACAGCCGCTCGGCCAACCCGACCCGCACCGCGCTCGAGGGCAACATCGCGGCGCTGGAGGAGGGGGAGCGCGGGTTCGCGTTCGCCTCCGGACTGGCCGCGGAGGACACCCTGATCCGCAGCGTCTGCCGGCCCGGCGACCATGTGGTGATCCCGGACGACGCGTACGGCGGCACGTTCCGGCTCTTCGACCAGGTCGAGCAAGCCTGGGGGCTGGAGCACAGCCCGGCCCCCGTGGACGACCCGGAGAGGGTGGCGGCCGCCATCCAGCCCGGCCGGACCAAGCTGGTCTGGATCGAGACCCCGACGAACCCGCTGCTCAACATCGGCGACATCGCGGCGCTGGCCGCTGTCGCCCGCGACGCCGGCGCACTGCTGGTGGTCGACAACACCTTCGCCTCGCCGTACCTCCAGCAGCCGCTGACCCTCGGCGCGGACGTCGTCGTGCACTCGACGACCAAGTACTGCGGCGGCCACTCCGACGTCGTCGGCGGCGCCCTCGTCGTCCGGGACCTCGACCTCGCCGAGCGGATCGCCTTCCACCAGAACGCGATGGGCGCGGTCGCCGGCCCGTTCGACTCCTGGCTCACCCTGCGCGGGCTCAAGACCCTCGCGGTCCGCATGGACCGCCACTGCGACAACGCCGAGCGGGTCGTCGACTTCCTCGCCAGCCATCCCCAGGTGGGCGACGTGATCTACCCCGGCCTCGAGACGCACCCGGGCCACGAGGTGGCGCAGCGCCAGATGCGGCGGTACGGCGGGATGGTGTCGTTCCGCGTGACCGGCGGCGAGTCGCACGCCCTCCAGGTGTGCGAGCGTGCCGAGGTCTTCACGCTGGGCGAGTCCCTCGGTGGCGTCGAGTCCCTGATCGAGCACCCGGGCCGGATGACCCACGCCAGCGTCGCCGGTACCGACCTCGAGGTGCCCGCCGACCTGGTCCGCCTCAGCGTCGGCATCGAGACCGCCGACGACCTGATCGCCGACCTCGAGCGCGCGCTCGGTGGTTGAGCCCGTCGAAACCGGGGCCGTGGTCTGCGTGGACTTCGGGTCCACGTTCACCAAGGCGAGCCTGGTCGACCTCGGCGAGGGCCGGATCGTCGCCTCCGCCTCCCACCACACGACGATCGAGACCGACGTCCTCGACGGGTACGACGCCTGCCTGGCCGTCCTCGCCGCGCAGGAACCCCGGGCACGGGCCGCCGAGGTGCTGGCCTGCTCCAGCGCGGGCGGGGGGCTGCGGATCGCGGTGGTCGGGAACGAGGAGCTGGTGACCGCCGAGGCCGGCCGCCGGGTGGCGCTGTCCAGCGGCGGCAAGGTGGTCAGCGTCGTCGCGATGGCGTCCGGGGGGATCGGCGAGTTGAACGACCCCGACGTCGTGCTGCTCACCGGCGGCACCGACGGCGGCAACAGCGAGGTGCTCCTGGCCGCCGCCCGGCAGCTCGCGGAGACCTGGACCGGCCCGGTCGTGGTCGCCGGCAACGCCGACGCGCAGGCCGAGGTCGCCGGGATCCTCGCGGATCTGCCGCACGTCCTCGCCGACAACGTCGTGCCGCGGATCGGCGTCCTCGCCCCGGAGTCGGCGCGGGCCGCGATCCGGGAGATGTTCCTGGCCCACGTGATCGGCGGCAAGCACCTCAGCAGCCACGACGCCTTCACGAGCATGGTCCGCGGCGCCACCCCCGACGTGGTGCTGGCCGGGGTCGAGGTGCTCGCCCGCGCCGTCGGCGACGTCGTGGTCGTCGACGTCGGCGGCGCCACGACCGACGTGCACTCTGTCGTCGAGGTCGACCCCGACTCGGTCGGTCGCGAGGTCGTCGCCACCACCCGCGTCACCCGCACCGTCGAGGGCGACCTCGGCATGCGCTGGTCCGCGCTCACCACCGTGGCCGACCGCCCCGAGTTTGCCGTGGCGGCGCAAATGCGCCAGGACGACACCTCCTACCTCCCAGACACCGACGCCGAGTGCGACCTCGACGAGGCGATCGCCCGCGCCGCGGTCGGCACGGCGCTGCGCCGGCACGCCGGCCGCAGCAGGGTCGTGGTCGGCCCGGACGGTCGGGTGGTCGAGCGCACCGGCAGGGACCTGCGCGAGGTGGGCTTGCTGGTCGGCTCCGGCGGCGTGCTCCGCAACGGCCGGCCCGGCGTGGCCGACCGGGTCTTCGCGGGCAGCACCGGCGAGGTCGAGGGCGGCTGGCAGCTCCCGCGGAGTCCGCGGGTCGTTGTGGACAGCGATTACGTCCTCGCCGCGGTCGGATTGTTGGCGGCCGATCACTCCGAGGTCGCGCGCCGGCTGGCGGCTAGCCTGTCGCCGTGAGCAACGACGCTGACGAAACCCCCGAGGAGGGCCCGCGTCGCCGGCTG
Organism: Nocardioides hungaricus; assembly: GCF_054782915.1. Lineage (NCBI taxonomy): Bacteria > Bacillati > Actinomycetota > Actinomycetes > Propionibacteriales > Nocardioidaceae > Nocardioides > Nocardioides hungaricus. The sequence goes on from NZ_BAAGRO010000033.1 coordinate 36,639, forward strand.
CCGATCATCCACCACCGGCACCGCCCCGGGGCGGCGGAGGAGAGTGAGGAGGGCATCGCCGCCCGGCTCGCGCACCAGTGGGCCGCGCTGCGCGACGAGCGCCGCGCCCAGCCCGCCCCGGTCACCGGTGGCCGCTCGAACTTCAGCCGCGCGCAGGTGCCCTGGGGCGTCGACCTCGCGGCCGCCTGGGCGTGGCGCTTCCTCGTCATCGCGGCGGCGGCGTACGTCGTCCTCTGGCTGGTCGCGTTCTTCGCCGTGGTCGCGGTGCCGCTCGCGATCGCCATCCTGGTCACTGCTCTCGCCAGCCCCGCCGTCGACGGGCTGCACCGGATCGGGCTGCCCCGCGGGCTGGCCGCGCTGCTCGTCGTGCTGGTCGGGCTCCTGCTCGTCGCCGCGCTGCTCACCTTCGCCGGCCAGCAGGTCGCGAACGGCGCGCAGGACCTCGCGAACCAGGCGTCGGAGGGCCTGGAGCAGATCAAGGACTGGCTGAAGACCGGTCCGCTGCACGCCAGCGACTCCCAGATCAACGACTACATCCAGCGGGTCCAGGACGCCCTGCGCGAGACCGGCAGGAACGTCGACCTCGGCAACGTCACCGAGGTCGGTACGGCGGTCGGGCACGTGTTCGCCGGCTTCTTCATCGTGCTGTTCTCGACGTACTTCTTCCTCGCCGACGGCGAGCGGATCTGGGCCTGGCTGGTGCGCATCGCCCCGCGCGCCGCGCGCCCGAGCGTCGACAGCTCCGGCCGGGTCGCCTGGATCTCGCTCACCCAGTTCGTGCGCGCGACCGTGATCGTGGCGGCCGTCGACGCCGTCGGCATCATGCTCGGCGCCGCGATCCTGCAGGTGCCGTTCGTGCTCGCGATCGGCGTGGTGGTGTTCCTCGGCTCGTTCGTGCCGATGATCGGCGCCACGGTCGCCGGCGCGGTCGCCGTCCTCGTCGCGCTGGTCGACCAGGGACCGATCACCGCGCTGCTGATGCTGGCGGTCGTGATCGGCGTCCAGCAGCTCGAGGCCCACGTCCTCCAGCCGTTCCTGATGGGCCGCTGGGTCTCGCTGCACCCGCTCGGGGTGATCATCGCGATCGCCTGCGGCGTCATCGTCGCCGGCGTCGCGGGCGCGCTGGTCGCCGTACCCCTGGCCGCGGCGCTGAACGCCGTCGTGCAGCACCTGGCCGCCAACACCGAGCCCGGCGACGATCCCGTCGAGGAGCTGGCCGAGGACTACGAGGAGACCGGGGCCGTGGTCGACGCGCCGGAGGAGGAGCCCCATGAGTGAGACACCCACCGTCGGCCTCGCCGACATCGAGGCCGCGCGCGAGCTGCTGCGCGGGGTCGCGATCGATACGCCGATGGAGGAGTCCCGCTGGCTCTCGGACCTGGCGGGCGGCCCGGTCTGGCTCAAGTGCGAGAACCTCCAGCGCACCGGGTCGTTCAAGACCCGCGGCGCCTACGTCCGCATCTTCCGGCTCTCGCCCGAGGAGCGCGCGCACGGCGTCGTCGCGGCCTCGGCCGGCAACCACGCCCAGGGCGTCGCGCTGGCCGCGCAGATGCTCGGGATCAAGGCCACCATCTTCATGCCCGAGGGCGCGCCGATCCCGAAGGAGAAGGCCACCCGGGGGTACGGCGCCGAGGTGGCCTTCCACGGCCGCTACCTCGAGGACGCCCTCGTCGAGGCCACGGCGTTCGCCGAGCGCACCGGCGCGGTCCTCATCCACCCGTTCGACCACGTCGACATCGTGGCCGGGCAGGGGACTGCGGGCCTGGAGATCCTCGAACAGGTGCCCGACGTGCGCACGGTGCTGGTGCCCACCGGCGGCGGGGGACTGCTCGCGGGCATCGCGATCGCGATCAAGGCGCTCTGCCGCCAGCGAGGGGGCCCGGACGTGAGGGTGGTCGGCGTGCAGGCGGCCGAGGCGGCGGCGTACCCGGCCTCGCTGGCGCAGGGCGCCCCGGTGCCGCTGGCGTCGATGAGCACCATGGCCGACGGCATCGCGGTCGGGCTGCCCGGTCAGATCACGTTCGCGGCCGTGCGCGACCACGTGGACGAGATCGTCACCGTCACCGAGGAGGGGCTCTCCCGGGCGGTGCTGGCGGTGCTGGAGCGCGCCAAGATGCTGGTCGAGCCCGCCGGCGCGGCCGCGGTCGCGGCGCTCATGGAGCACCCCGACCTGGTCGAGACGCCCGCCGTGGCGGTGCTCTCCGGCGGCAACATCGACCCGCTGCTGCTCGGCAAGGTGATCACCCACGGCATGGCCGCGGCCGGCCGCTACCTCAACCTCCGCGTCTGCATCCCCGACCTGCCCGGCGGGCTCGCCACACTGCTCGGCGACGTCTCCGCGGTCGGCGCGAACGTGCTCGAGATCGTGCACGAGCGGATCTCGCCGTCGCTGCACCTGCACGAGGTCGAGGTGCGCCTGCAGCTGGAGACCCGCGGCGAGCCGCACGCCGAGCAGTTGCTGGCGCGGCTGCGCGAGCGCGGCTACCGCGTCGACGTGTAGCCCGCGGAGGGGCCGCGAGTCGGCGCAACTTGCCCGCCGTGAGGGCGCGAGTCGGCGCGACTTGCCCGCAGCCCTGTGGACGGGGTGGGCAAGACGCGCCGACTCGCGGGGTCAGCCGGTGAAGGGCACCGCGTCCAGGATGACGACCCGGAGCTCCTTGCCGTTGGGGGCCAGGTAGCTGACGGTCTCGCCCTTGCTGCGGCCGTTGATGGCCGAGCCGAGCGGGGAGGACGGCGAGTAGACGGTGAGCCCCTCGGGCTCGATCTCGCGGGCGCCGAGCAGGAACGTCTCGGCCTCGTCATCGTCGTCGCCGACGAACCTGTAGGTGACCTTCATCCCGGGCTCGACGACGCCGTCGTCGGGGGGTGTCTCGCCGACCTCGGCGCGGCGCAGCATGTCCTCGAGCTGGCGGATCCGGCCCTCGAGCTTGCCCTGCTCCTCGCGGGCGGAGTGGTAGCCGCCGTTCTCCTTGAGGTCGCCCTCGTCGCGGGCAGCGCTGATCCGGGCGATGACTTCCTGGCGCGCGGGGCCCTTGAGGTGCTCCAGCTCGGCGGTGAGCTTGTCGTGGGCGTCCTGGGTGAGCCAGATGGTGCCCTGCTCAGTCGACTGCGTCATCGGGAAACTCCTGCTACTTCGAGGTACGACGGACCGGCTCCGTCGGCGTCGGTCGGTGCCCCGCTCGGCCACCGGCGAGACGGGCCGTAGCGTCAAACGCGCCGGGCCGCTTCCTCGACGGCCCTGCGGGACGGTCAGGCCGACCACTGTAACAACAGCGGGGTCAGCGGGGGCGATTCTGCCCCGGTGCCGTGCAGCCGAGCATGTCGACGGAGGTGGCGAGCCGCTCGGTGCGGATGTCGTAGCTGCTGCGGCCCTCGCCCTCGGGCGTGAACACCAGCTCCCCCACCACGACCTTGTCCTCGGCGTACGCCCGGAGCGTGCAGGTGGGCTCGACGCTCTCGTCCTCGATCTTGAACTGCACGGTGGCGTTGACGGTGTGCTCGTCGACGACGGTGAACCCGACGAGCTCGGAGGTGACCTCCGGGTTGATCTGCACCCAGGCGACCCAGCCCAGCCACACGAGGAACGCGGCGGAGACCGTCGCGGCGGCGCCGATGACGGTGCGCCGGTGCCAGGCCGACGGCGCGCCGTACCGCTCGGCGAGGTCGGTGGCGGTGCTCACGCGGAGATCCTCCCACCTAGGATGTCGGGGTGACGCAGCACCCCCGCGCCGGCCTCCGCCTCATGCACGTCCACGCCCACCCCGACGACGAGTCGTCGAAGGGCGCCGCCAGCACGGCGATGTACGTCGCCCAGGGCGTCGACGTGCACGTCGCGACGTGCACCGGCGGTGAGCGCGGCTCCATCCTCAACCCGAAGATGGACCGCCCCGACATCCTCGCGAACATCACCGAGATCCGGCGCCAGGAGATGGAGCGGGCCCGCGACATCCTCGGCATCCGGCAGGACTGGCTCGGCTTCGTCGACTCCGGCTGGCCGGACGGCGACCCCAAGCCGCCGCTGCCCGAGGGCTGCTTCGCGCTGGTGCCACTCGAGGAGGCGGCCGCCCCGCTGGTGAGGCTGATCCGCGAGTTCCGGCCGCATGTGCTGACGACGTACGACGAGCGCGGCGGCTACCCGCACCCCGACCACATCAAGTGCCACGAGATCAGCGTGTACGCGTTCGAGGCGGCGGCCGACCCGGAGCGCTATCCCGAGCTGGGCGAGCCGTGGCAGGTGCTCAAGCTGTACTACCACCACTCGTTCAACAAGGCGCGGATCCAGGCGATCCACGACGCGATGATCGCCCACGGGTTGGAGTCCCCGTGGGAGGAGCGGCTCAAGGAGTGGAAGGACGAGCCCGAGTGGGACGCGCGCGTCACCACGCGGGTGCCGTGCTCGGACTACTTCGGCGTGCGCGACCAGGCGCTCCTCGCGCACGCGACCCAGATCGACCCCGACGGGTTCTGGTTCGCGATCCCGCGGGAGATCCAGGTCGACGTCTGGCCGACCGAGGACTTCGAGCTCGTCGCGGGCCACGTCGACTCTCCGACCCCCGAGGACGACCTCTTCGCGGGCATCGCCGACCCCCTCTGAGAAGGTTCTCCCATGCAGCTGCTCACCCTCGTGCCGGACGCGCTCATCCTGGTGGCCGACGGCACCGACCCGACGCCGCAGCCGGACGACGTCAAGGCGGGCTGGCTCGCGTTCGGCATCTTCATCGCCCTGATCGTCGCGGTCGCGCTCCTCGGCTACAGCCTGACCCGGCAGCTCCGCAAGGCGAAGGCCGCCGAGGAGGCGGGGCTCTACGACCCGTCCGACAAGAGGCCCGCGACCGAGCCTGAGCCCGCCGACGACGAGGCGGACAACGGCTCTACCGCCTGACCAGGCGCACCAGCGCGTCCCAGGCGGTCGCGTCGCCGACCGTCCGGGCCACCCGCTCTGCGCGGATCGTGTCGAACCCCTCGCCGTCGAGGTCGGCCAGCACGTCCTCGGCCGTGTAGAGCACCGCGGCGTCCTGCGGGCCGCCGGTGCCCTCGGCGAGGTTCGTCGAGTCGTGGGCGACGACGAGCAGCGTGCCGCCCGGCCACAGCGCGTGGTACGCCGCGCGCACCGCCGCCGCCCGCCCGGCCGCGGCCAGCTGCAGGTAGGCCACCACCACGAGGTCGTACGCCGCCCGCTCCTCCCACCTCGTAGCGTCGGCCAGCACCCAGCGGACCGGGGTGTCCCCGGCGAGCCGCGCGCCCTTGTCGAGCGCCACCTGCGAGAAGTCGGCCGCGGTGACGTCCCAGCCCCGGCGGGCCAGCCAGATCGCGTTCCGCCCCTCGCCCGCGGCCAGGTCGAGGGCCCGCCCCGGCGGCAGGTCGGCGAGCTCGGCCTCGACGAACCGGTTCGGGCCGGCCGACCACACGAGCTCGCTGGCGGCGTACCGCTCGTCCCAGGCCTGTGCGTCCACGAGACGAGTCAACCACCTCGGCTCGGTGCCGCGTAGCGCTCCCAGTCGGTCCCGAGGAGGTCCTTGGGTAGACGGGCGACGTGCACGGCGCCCGCGTCGGTGAGCTCGGCGCGGCCGTAGCCGCCGGAGAGCAGGGCGACGCACGGCATCCCTCGACCTCGAGGACCGGTTCGCGCGCTCGATGCTGGCGCGCTGGGGCGTCCTGGACGAGGCGGCATGACCTTCGACCATCCGGATGTCGTGCTGTGCCCCGGCGGTCCGATGCTGCTGCGCGGGAGGCACGCGATCGAGGACGCCGACGGCGTACCGCACGAGACGACGCGGCCGGTCAGCGCCGTCTGCCGCTGCGGGAGGTCGCAGTCGCTCCCGTGGTGCGACGGCACGCACAAGGTGCTGCCCGAGAGGCTGCGCCCGTCTGACTGATGGCTACCGGAGATCGAGCCGGACCAGCACCCCGCGGTCGCACCAGCGCACCTCGGTGATCTCGAGGGTGATCTCGAGGTCGTCGCCGCTGAGCCGGTCGCGCAGCGCGTCGACCTGCTCGACGGTGCCGAGCTGGAGGACATGGTCCCGCTCGACGCCAGGTGGGCGCGGGCCAGGCCGACGCACAGCCACGCGACGTCCATCCCGTCGGCGCCGCCGTCGATCGCGAGCACCGGGTCCTCGGGGTGGTCGCCCACGTCGTCGCGGCGCACCCACGGCGGGTCCGCCACGACCATCGCGAACCGCTCGCTGTCGCGCAGCACCTCGTCCATCGGCCCCTCGCGCACCTCGACGCGGTGTGCGAGCCCGGCCTCTTCGGCGTTGTGACGGACCCACGCGCAGGCCGCCGGGTTCACGTCCACGCACACCAGCCGCCGCTCGGAGCCGAGTACGGCGAGCAGCCCGATCTGCCCCGCCCCGGCACACAGCTCCAGGACCGCTCCCGGCGGGGCGGTGCGGAGGATCCCGGCCGCCCACTCGGACTGGGTGGCCGTCCACGTGCGCGGCCGCAGCACCCGTCCGTCGAAGGTGATGCGCAGCGGGCCGAAGCCCATCGTCTCCGTGGGCGGAGCCGCCGCCGGGGTGGTGGTCATGGACGAGCCGGTACCCGCCCGGGGTGCGCGGCACTCCCGATTGCCGTGCGTCTCGTCGGGTACCGGCGGGCATGCGCATCGGCTACTTCCTGTCCACCGAGGAGTACTCCCCGGCCGAGCTCGTCGCCCAGGCCCGCGCGGCCGAGGAGGCGGGCTTCCAGGGACTCTGGATCAGCGACCACTTCCACCCGTGGAACAACGAGCAGGGCAACAGTCCGTTCGTCTGGTCGGTCATCGGCGCGATCGGCCAGGTGTGCGACCTGCCGGTGGCGACGGCGGTGACCTGTCCGACCGTGCGGGTCCACCCGGCGATCGTCGCCCAGGCCGCCGGGACGTGTGCGGAGCTGCTGGACGGGCGGTTCACCCTCGGCGTGGGGACGGGCGAGGCGCTCAACGAGAGCATCCTCGGCGGGCCGTGGCCGCCCCTCGACGTACGCCTGGAGATGTTGGAGGAGGCCGTCGCCCTGATCCGGGAGCTCTGGACCGGCGAGGTCGTGACCCGTCGCGGCAGGCACTACTCGGTCGACCACGCGCGCATCTACAACGTCCCGGACACCCCGCCGGAGATCTTCGTGTCCGCGTTCGGGCCGAAGGCGCTCGAGGCCGCCGCCCGCTTCGGCGACGGCTACATCGGCACCTCGCCCGACGCCGAGCTGGTGAGGAGCTTCAAGGAGCAGTCCGGCGGGAAGCCGGCGCAGGCGGGCGCCAAGGTCGCGTTCGCCCCGACCCAGGAGGAGGGCTGGGAGCACGCGCACCGGCTCTGGCCCAACGCCGGCCTGCCAGGGGAGCTGGCGCAGGTCCTGCCGACGCCCGAGCACTTCGAGCAGGCGACCGAGCTCGTGACGATGGACTCGACGCGCGAGTCCGTCGTCGCCGGCACGGACCCCGACCACCACCGCGAGCAGGTGGAGAACCGGCTACGACGAGCTCTACGTCGCCGACATGGGGCCGCACTTCCTCGACATGATCGAGTTCTACGGCAAGCACGTCCTCTGATGCCGACGGTCCTCGTCGCCGCCCTCGCCGAGCACGGCGTCACCCACGTCTGGACCGACCCCGGAGCAGGGCTGGGGCTTCGCGATCGCGAAGACCGAGAAGTTCCTGGAGTCCTCGTAAGGGGTCAGGATCGGCGGATCGCGCCGTCGACGCCACCATTTCCGCAGGGCCCTTGACTTGTGGCTGTGGTCACATAAAGATAGACCTTATGGGAAATCGGTTTCCTATGGACACCAAGCGCACGACGATCGCCGACGTCGCCGCGCTGGCCGGCGTCTCCAAGGCGACCGTGTCGAAGTTCCTGGGCGACGGCGACTACTACATCGCCGAGGCGACCGGGAAGCGGATCGCCGCGGCGATCGCCGAGCTCGACTTCCAGCCGAACGCGATCGCCCGGGGGCTCGTGCGGCGGCGGACACAGACCGTGGGCGTCGTCGTCGCCAGCGTGCTCAACCCCCTCTATCCCGAGCTCATCGCCGGCATCGACGAGATCCTGGACGACAGCGGGTACACGCTGATCTTCGGCAGCACCGAAGGCTCGCCGGCCAAGGAGGCGGCGGTCGTCCGCAGCATGCAGCAGCGGCAGGTCGACGGCGTGATCATGGCGTCGGTGACACTGCAGGACGGCGAGGTCGAACAACTCGTCAAGGCCGGTCTCGACGTGGTGCTGGCCAGCCGTCACCTGCGTCGCAGCGACCTCGTCGACGCTGTGGTGATCGACAACGAGGACGGCGCCCGTCAGGCAGTGGAGCATCTGATCGCGCATGGACACAGGCGGATCGGCCATGTCGCCGGGCCGCAGGATGTCTATCCGTTCGAGATCCGCCGCGAGACCTACGAGCGCGTGATGGCTCGCGCGGGCCTGGATCCGGCCGGGCTGGTCGTGAACGCCCCGACGACGCGGCAGGACGCCGGCGCGCGCGCCATGACCGAGCTGCTGGATCTCGCGGACCCGCCGACGGCGGTGTTCGTCGCGAGCGACGGGCTGTCGATCGGAGCGATCGAGGCCTGTGCGACGCGAGGGGTCGGCGTACCCGGCGAGGTCGCCATCGTCGGCTTCGACAACATCTGGGTCGCGGCCATCCACGGCGTCGGCCTCACCACCGTCGACTCGCGCGCCCGGGAGATCGGCCGCGAGGCCGCGTCGCGGCTGCTCGCCCGGATCGACCGTCGCTGGAGCGCCCCGGCGGACGGGTCGCGCAACTCCACCGCGCGCGTCGGAACGGGCGAGCTGCGCTCCCTGTCGACCCGGCTGATCCGGCGCGGCACGTGTGGGTGCGAGGCATCGCCCGGCGGCGCGACGGAAGGTCCGGACGGCTCTCGCGGCTGAAGCGAGGGAAAACGTTTTCCCCTTCTCCCTGATCTCGGATCCACCCATCGGGCACCGACCCTTCGGCGCCCTCTCTCGAAAGGCAAGACCAGGATGACCCGACACAAGCGCATGGTCGCCGTCGCGGCCGCGAGCCTCTCACTGTTCGCCCTCGCCGCCTGCAGCTCCGCGGAGGAGGTGGCCAGCGGCGGTGGCTCCGGCGCGTCGTCCGACTACACCTATACGAGTGACCAGGACGGCATCGCGCAGATCGAGGGCGCGAAGCTCGCCTCCGACCTCGGCCCGGTCGACGCCAGCAAGCAGTACCGCATCGGCGTCATCCTCAAGGCGCTCACCAACCAGTACTGGCAGGGCATCCAGAAGGGTGCCCAGGCCGCGGCCGAGGACCTCGGCGTCGACGTGACCATCCAGGCGGCGAGCAGCGAGTCCGCCCAGACCGAGCAGCTCACGATCGCGCAGACGCTGATCGGCCAGAAGTTCGACGCCTACGTCGTCGCTCCGGAGAGCACCTCCAACCTGACCCCGGCGCTCAAGCAGATGCAGTCCCAGGGTGCGCCGATCGTGAACGTCGACGACGCCCGGGTGCCCGCGACCGTCTACGTCGGCCCGAACCACGAGCTCAACGGGCTCCAGGCGGCGGCGGAGTTCGCCAAGGACTTCCCCGGCGGCGGCGAGGTCGCCCAGGTCGAGGGGCAGGCCGGTTCGAGCGCGGCCATCCTGCGGATCAAGGGCTTCAAGGACGGCGTGGCCAAGGCCGGCAACCTCAAGCTCGTCGCCAGCGTCCCCGGCGACTGGGACGCCGACAAGGCGTTCGCCGCCGCGCAGCAGATCATCCAGCAGAACCCGAACGTCAAGGGCATCTACGCCAACAACGACACGATGGCCATCGGCGTCGCCAAGGCGGTCCAGGCGTCGGGCAAGGACATCCGGGTGATCGGCACCGACGGCGTCCCCGAGGCGGTCGACGCCGTGCGCAAGGGCACCATGTTCGCCACCGTCAGCCCGCTGCCCTACTACGAGGGCTACTGGGCCGTGGAGTCCGCCGTACGTCTGCTCGAGGGTCAGGACGTCGGCCCGTGGGTGGTCGCTCCCGCCCAGCTGATCACGGCGAAGAACGTCGACCAGTTCTACGACGACAACGGCCAGGTCCGGACCGACATCTTCAACTGATCCGACCCGCCCGGAGCTCGCTTCGGGCGGGGCAACGAAGGAACGACACCTCATGACTGTTCGGGAGCCAGTGCTCGAGGTCAGGGACCTGACCAAGACCTTCCCGGGAGTGGACGCCCTCGTCGGGGTGAGCTTCGCGGCTCACCCCGGCGAGGTGCACACCCTGCTGGGAGAGAACGGCGCAGGGAAGTCGACGCTGCTGAAGACGGTCTTCGGCGTCCAACGGCCCGACTCCGGCGAGATCCGGATCGACGGCCGGCCGGTCGAGCTGTCCCGGCCGGCGGACGCGATGGGGCACGGCATCGCGATGGTGCACCAGGAGCTCAGCCTGGTGCCGCAGCTGACCGCCGTGCAGAACCTCGTGCTCGGTCGCGAGAGCAGCACCGGCGGCGTCATCCACTGGAACGAGGCGCGGCGCCGCGCGGCGCGGTCGCTGGCGCAGCTCCGGTTCGACGCACGCACGGACGTGCCCGTCTCGCGGTTGAGCGTGGCCCAGCAGCAGTTGGTCGAGTTGGCCCGCGCGATCTCGACAGACGCGCGGATCATCATCATGGACGAGCCGACCGCCTCGCTGACCACCGCGGAGAGCGAGCGGCTCTTCGCGACCATCCGCGAGCTCAGGTCCGCCGGGAAGGCGATCGTCTACGTCTCCCACCGGCTCAAGGAGGTCCTCGAGCTCTCCGACCGGGTGACCGCGCTGCGCGACGGTCGTCTCGTCGGGACGCGCCTGCGCGCCGAGATCGCCGGTGAGGACGACCTGGTGCAGATGATGGTGGGACGCAACCTCGCCGCCATCGGCGTGCAGGGCGCGAACGTCTCGGTCGGTCGGGAGCTCCTCCGCGTCGAGAGCCTCTCGGTGCCCGGCGTGGTGGACGACGTCTCGCTCTCCCTGCGGCAGGGTGAGGTCGTCGGCATGGCGGGCATGGTCGGCGCCGGACGCACCGAGCTCGCCCGCGCGATCGTCGGCGCGGACCGGGCGAGCAGCGGGGCGACGTACGTGCGCGGCAGGCGGGTGAGCGTACGCCGGCCCGCGGACGCGATCCGCCACGGCATCGCCCTGCTGACCGAGGACCGCAAGCACCAGGGCCTGGCGCTCCACATGAGCACGGCGTCCAACGTGACCCTGATGGACCCTCCGGGTCGACTCGGGATCCTGAACCGGCGGCGTCAGCGCGAGGTCGCCACGGCGGCGCTGAAGCCGCTCAACACCAAGATGCAGATCGACCGGGCCGTTCGGACGCTCTCGGGCGGCAACCAGCAGAAGGTCGTGCTCGCGCGGTGGCTGCGCTCGGACTGCGAGATCTTCATCTTCGACGAGCCCACCCGCGGGATCGACGTCGGGGCGAAGGGCGAGATCCACGCGATCATGCGCCGCCTCGCCGACAGCGGGAAGGCCGTGCTGATGATCTCCTCCGACCTTCCCGAGGTCCTCGCGATGAGCGACCGCGTGCTGGTGATGCGCCGCGGCCGGATCGTCGCGGAGCTCGATCGCAGCGAGGCCACCGAGGAGGTGGTGGTGCGCCATGCCGCCGCCGAGTGACCTCCCCGGCCTGCCCGCGAACGTCCCGTACACAGCCACCCCAGGAGAACCCGACATGTCCCACACCACCGTGACCACCGCTCCGGGCAGCGACGCCGACGAGCCGGTCCGACCCGAGGACCCCGGGCGCACGATCGGCCTCGGCAGCCTCGCCGGGAGGATGGCCCGCCAGGGCGGTCTCCTCGCCGTCATCGTGGTCATGGTGCTCGGCTTCGGCATCGCCCGGCCGTTCTTCCTCGACTCCGGCAACCTGATGAACGTCCTGCTGCAGTCGGCCGTGGTCGGGATCCTCGCCCTCGGCCAGACCTACGTGCTGCTGACCGGTGGCATCGACCTCTCCATCGGCTCGACCGTCGCCGTGACCGCGGTGTGCGCCGGCCTGCTCTCGCAGCAGGTCGCGCCCGTGCTCGCGATCCTCGGCGGCCTGCTGATCGGTGCGCTGTGCGGCCTGGTGAACGGGTTGCTCATCACGGTCACCAGGATCACGCCGTTCATCGTCACGCTGGGCACGATGAGCATCTACGCCGGTCTGGCGCTGATCATCGCGGGCGGGCAGGCCGTGTACGGCATCCCGGTGGGCTTCGAGAACGCCCTCGCGGGCGGCGTGGCGGGCATCCCGATCCCGGTCGTCCTCTTCGTCGTCCTGACCGTCGTCTCGACGCTGGTCCTGCGCTACACGCTGTTCGGCGAGTACCTCATCGCCATCGGCGGGAACGCCGAGGTGGCGCGTCTCGCCGGCATCCGGGTCGGTCGCCATACCGCGCTCGCGTACGTCGTGGCGGGAGCCGGCGCCGGCCTGGCCGGGTCGATCCTCACCGCCCGGCTCGGAGCCGCCGACCCCACCCTCGGCGCCGACCTGCTGCTGACCGCGATCGCGGCGACCGTCATGGGCGGGACCAAGCTCGCCGGCGGCGACGGCTCGATGGTCGGCGCCGCCTTCGGCGCGGTGCTCATCGCCACGCTGACCGCCGGGCTCACCTCGCTCAACGTGCAGGCGTTCTACCAGCAGGTCGCCGTCGGCGCGGCCATCATCCTCGCGCTCCTGGTCGACCAGGCCGCCCGCGCCCGCAAGTCCTGACGCCCGACCCCACCACGACCCACCAGGAGCAGCACCTCCATGCCCGTCACCCTCGCCGTCGACTCCCGCGGCGTCGCCCACCTCGTCCTCGACCGACCCGAGAAGCGCAACGCGCTCGACGTCGCGATGCTGGAGTCCCTGCGCGAGCAGGTCGCCGCCGTCCGGAGTCGTGACGACGTCCGGGTGGCGGTGGTGCGCGGCGCCGGCGGCACCTTCTGCGCCGGCGCCGACATCGCGGACTGGGTCGACCCCGGGCACGTCGCGGCGGTCGCCCAGTCGCGGCTGGGCCAGGAGACGTTCGCCGAGCTCGCCGCCCTCGACGTGCCGTCCGTGGCGGTCGTCGAGGGCGGCGCCTACGGCGGCGGCCTCGAGCTCGCGCTGGCCTGCGACCTCCGGCTGGCGGCGTACGACGCCCGAATGGGCCTGCCCGAGCTCGGTCTCGGCAATCTCCCCTCGTGGGGCGGCACCGCGCGGCTGGTCGACCTCGCCGGCCTCGGCGTCGCCCGCCACGTCCTGCTGTCCGGTGAGCTGCTGACCGGGGAGCGGGCGGCCCAGCTGCTGGTGGTCACCTCCGCCCACCCGACCGGCGAGCTGGACGGTGCGCTCGCTGCGCTCGTCGACCGGCTGCTCCAGGCCGAGCCGACCGCGGTCGGGCTGGCCAAGCAGGTGCTCGCCGGCTTCGAGCGCACCCTCGCCACGGAGAGCGCGCTCGCCGGATACACCGCCTGCCTGGACTCCTCCCGGGATCGCAAGCAGAGCTTCCTGGACCGTCGGGCCGCCGCTCGGGCCGCCCGTCCCACCACCGGCAACGAAGGAACCGCATCGTGACCACGCCTCCCGTGACCTCCGACCTCGCCACCCTGCTCGGACCCGCCGTGCTCGAGACCCGTGACGGCGTGCCCGTCATCGGCTCCCTCGTCGGTGGGATCGGCGTCGCGGCCGAGCAGGAGATGGCACCACGAGTCGGCCCGGCGAGCGGGACCACGCTGTTCTCCGGCGGCGACGCCACCGCCGCGCCGGTGGACGCCGCGGTCGCCGCGGCGCGCCGCGCCTTCGACTCCGGTTCCTGGGGTCGGAGCAGTGGTCGCGACCGGGCCCGGGTACTCGCCGCGGCCGCGCGCTCGATCGAGGAGCGGGCCGAGGATCTCGCGTGGCTGCTCCTCGCCGAGACGGGCAAGCCGATCCGCGAGGCGCGCGGCGAGGTCGCCGCCACCGTCAACGCCTTCGAGTACTTCGCGGGCCTCGCTCGCGACATCAACGGCCGGACGCTGCGCGACATCGGGTCCGACGTCTTCGCGTTCACGCTCCGCGAGCCGGCCGGCGTGGCCGGGTTGATCGTGCCCTGGAACTTCCCCCTCGGCATCCTCGGGCAGAAGCTGCCACCCGCGCTCGCCGCCGGCTGCTCGGTCGTGATGAAGCCCAGCCCGTTGACGCCGCTCACCGCGCTGGCCGTCGCGCGGATCCTGTTCGAGGCCGGCCTCGAGCCCGACGCCCTGTCGGTGCTGGTCGCCGAGGGCAGCGCGGGAGCCGGCCTCGTCAGCCATGTGCAGACCGACGTCATCAGCTTCACCGGGTCGACGGCCACCGGGCGCCACATCGCCGCGGGTGCCGGACAGCACCGGCTCAAGCGGGTGGCGCTCGAGGCGGGCGGCAAGACGCCCGTGGTGGTGACCCGCAACGCGGACCTGGACCTCGCCGTCGAGGGGCTGCTGTTCGCCTCGTTCTTCAACCAGGGCCAGGTCTGCGTCGCCGGATCGCGGATCATGGCCGACGCCACGATCGCCGACGAGCTGACCCGGCGGCTGGGCGCGCGGGCGCAGGAGATCCGGCTCGGCGAGCCGGGCGACGACCGCACCGAGATGGGCCCGCTGGTCTCCCGTCAGCACTTCGACGGCGTCGCCGCCGCGGTCGAGAGGGCGGCCGCCGAGGGGGCCACGCTCGTCACCGGTGGCGCAGCGGCCGACGTGCCGGACACCGACGCGGCGCCGTTCTTCAGCCCCACGGTGCTGTTCGCCGAGTCCGACGACAACCTGTCGGTGCGCGAGGAGCTGTTCGGCCCGGTGACGACCGTGCAGCCGTACGCCGACCTGGCCGACGTCACCCGGCGGGCGAACGCCCAGCAGTTCGGCCTCGCCGCGTCGGTCTGGACCCAGGACGTCGACGAGGCCGTCGAGCTCACGCTCGCGCTCGACACCGGCACGGTGTGGGTGAACGGCTCGACCGACGCCTTCCCGGAGATCCCGCTCGGCGGGCGCCGAGACAGCGGGTACGGCGCCGAGTTCGGGCGCGAGGGCATGGAGTTCTTCACCGAGAACAAGACCGTCCAGATCCGGCGCGGCACGCGCGCGCCCTGGTACGGCGGCGCACGATGACCCGCTCGCCGTTCGACCTCACCGGCCGGACCGCTCTCGTCACCGGCGGCCCCGGCGGCCTCGGCCGCGAGATGGTGACCGCGCTCGCCGCGGCCGGCGCCCGGGTGGCGATCCACCACCTCGGGCAGGAGGCCGCCGCCGAGGAGCTCGCCGCGAAGGTGCGTGCCGAGGGCGGCGAGGCCGTCGTCGTTGAGGGCGACGTCGCCGACTGGGACGCCGCGGCCGCCTTCGTCGCCGCCGCCGAGCAGGAGCTCGGCCCGATCGACGTCCTGGTGAACAACGCCGGCACGATGAGCGCCGGCCGGATCACCGAGATGACCCTCGCGCAGTGGAGCCGCACCATCGACGTCGACCTGACCGGCGTCTTCGTCGTCTCCCGCCACGTCCTGGTCGGCATGCTCGAGCGCGACCACGGCGCGATCGTCAACGTCTCCTCGCAGCTGGCGTTCAGGGGCGCCGAGGACTTCGCGAGCTACTGCGCCGCCAAGGCCGGGGTGCTCGGCCTGACCCGCGCGATGGCGCGTGAGGTCGGCCCCGCGATCCGGGTCAACGCGGTCGCGCCCGGACCGATCACCACCCCGATGACCGACGAGAGCTTCGACGAGGAGCTCGCGCGGGCCCGGACCGCGACGCTCGTGGCCGGCCGGATGGGGCAGGCCCACGAGGTCGCGCCCAGCGTCGTGTTCCTCGCCAGCGACGCCGCGTCGTACGTCCACGGTCAGACGATCCACGTCAACGGCGGGGGCGTCATGTCCTAGCCGCCGGTCCGCGCCCGGATCCCATTCGCTCGTACACCTCACGCACTTCCCCTCGGAGGACGCCCCCATGACCGACACCACGCCCCGCCCGTCGCGACGGGTACGCGGCGGCCCCCGCTTCCTCAGCGCGTCGGAGGCCGTCGCCCTGGTCCGACCGGGCGACACCGTCGCCATCGGCGGCTCGGGCGGCGGGCTGGTGGAGCCGGACCTCCTGCTGCGCACCCTCGGCGAGTCCTACCGGCAGCGCGGCGGGCCGGCCGGCCTGACGCTCGTGCACACCACGGGGATCGGGGACCGCGAGGGCGGCGGCATGGACCACCTGGCGCAGCCGGGCCTTGCCCGCCGCATCATCGCCGGCAACTGGGGCATGGCGCCCCGGATGAGCGAGATGGTCGTCGAGAACCAGTTCGAGGCCTACAACTTCCCCCAGGGCGTGATGAGCCAGCTGTTCCGCGAGATCGCCGGCGGCCGGCCCGGCCTGGTCACCCATGTCGGCCTCGGCACGTTCTGCGATCCGCGGCTCGAGGGCGGCAGGCTGAACGACGTCACCACCGAGGAGCTGGTCGAGGTCGTCGAGCTCGGTGGCCGGGAGTGGCTGTTCTACCCGTCGTTCGACATCGACGTGTGCCTGATCCGTGGGACCACCGCCGACGAGGACGGCAACATCTCCCTCGAGCAGGAGGGCGCGCGCCTGGAGATGCTCGCGATCGCGCAGGCCACCCGCAACAGCGGCGGCCTGGTGATCGCCCAGGTCAAGCAGGTCGCCGCGGGCGGCTCGCTGGACCCGCGCACGGTGGTGGTGCCCGGGATCTGCGTCGACGCGGTGGTCGTGCACCCCGAGCAGCGCCAGCTGGTCACGCACGACTTCAACCCGGCGTTCTCCGGCGCGATCAAGGGAGCGCTCAGCCACCTCGAGCCGTTCCCCCTGGACCAGCGCAAGGTCGTCGCCCGACGAGCGGTCGCCGAGATCCGCGACGGCGACGTCGTCAACCTCGGTGTGGGCATCGCCGACGGCGTCGCCTCGGTCGCGGCCGAGGAGGGCTGGTCCGACCACTTCACCCTCACCATCGAGCAGGGCCTGGTCGGCGGCGTGCCGGCGCGCGGCGTGATCTTCGGCGTCGCGACCAACCCGGTGGCCGTCCTCGACCAGCCCTACCAGTTCGACTTCTACGACGGCGGCGGGCTCGACATCACCTTCCTCGGCTTCGCCCAGATCGACACCGCCGGCAACGTCAACGTCTCCAAGTTCAACAAGCGCGTGGTCGGCACCGGCGGCTTCGTCAACATCTCCCAGAACGCCGCCACGGTGGTCTTCTGCGGCACCTTCAACGCCGGTGGGCTGCGAGCGGTGCCCGACGACGGCACCCTTCGGATCGAGGCCGAGGGCCGGCACCGCAAGTTCGTCGACCGGGTCGAGCAGGTCACCTTCAGCGCCGAGCAGGCCCACCTGCGCGGCCAGCGGGTGATCTACGTGACCGAGCGTGCGGTCTTCGAGCTCGGCGCCGAGGGTCTCCGGCTGATCGAGGTCGCGCCCGGTGTCGACGTCCGCCGCGACGTGCTCGACCAGGTGCCGGGCGACGTCGAGGTCGCCGAGGACCTGGTCGAGATGGACCCCGCGCTGTTCACCGACGCCGCGCTCGGCGGGCCCTGGCGCACCGCGCTGCTGGCGGCCCAGGACGGGGAGGAGGGCCGGTGAGCGCGAGGATCCTGCTCCCCGCCGCCGACGGCTCGCTGACGGCCCACGCCGTGGGCGAGCGCGGTCCGGCGTTCGAGGGCCCCACCTGGGAGCCGGGCCAGGCACCGGCGAGCCGCTCGGTCTTCGCGGCCGGACACGTCGTCGCTGCTCCGCTCGCGGACCCGGCCCAGGCCGGCACCGCCGGCGCGATCGACTGGGACGCGACCCTGCGCTTCCGCCGGCACCTGTGGAGCCTCGGCCTCGGCGTCGCCGAGGCGATGGACACCGCGCAGCGCGGCAGCGGACTGGACTGGTCCTCGGCGCGCCGCCTCATCCGGGAGTCCTGCACCGAGGCCGCTGCCGTCGGGGGCCGGGTCGCGGCCGGCGCGCTCACCGACCAGCTCGAGCCCGGCGGCAGGTACCCCCTCGCCCGGCTGGTCGACGCCTACCTCGAGCAGGTCGCCTGGATCCACGACAGCGGCGGGATCCCGGTCGTGATGGCCAGCCGCCACCTCGCCGCCACCGCCGTCGGCGCCGACGACTACCTCGCGGTGTACGACGAGGTGCTGGCCGCGGCCGACGGGCCGGTGTTCCTGCACTGGCTGGGGGAGGCCTTCGACGGCGCCCTGCGCGGCTACTGGGGCAGCGCCGACCTGGACGTCGCCACCGAGACCGTGCTGACGCTGATCGAGAGGCACGCGGACCGGGTCGCGGGGGTCAAGGTGTCCCTGCTCGACGCCCGGCGCGAGGTCGACCTGCGCCGGCGGCTGCCCGCCGGCGTGTCGATGCACACCGGGGACGACTTCAACTACGTCGAGCTGATCCGCGGGGACGAGCACGGTCACAGCGACGCGCTGCTCGGCATCTTCGACGCGATCGCCGTCCCGGCGCGTGCGGCGCTGGCGCGCCTCGACGCGGGCGACCCCGACGGGTTCACCGCGCTGCTGGAGCCGACCGTGCCGCTCGCCCGCCTGGTGTTCGCCGCGCCCACCTCCGCCTACAAGACCGGGGTCGTGCTCCTGGCCTGGCTCAACGGGCACCAGGACCACTTCCGGATGGTCGGGGGCGCCGAGGTGCAGCGCTCGGTGCCCCATCTGGCCCGCGTCTTCGCCCTCGCCGACCGGGCCGGCGCCCTGGCCGACCCGGACCTCGCCGGGCACCGGATGCGCAGCTTCCTCGCTGTGGCCGGGGTGCCGACGTGACCGCTGCGCTGTGGTCGGGCCCCCTGAGCATCAACCAGGCGACCACCGAGACCAGCTCGACGGTCGAGCTGCTCCGCGCCTGCGCGGAGGCGGAGGTCGGCCAGGTCGCCCCGTGGCGCCACCAGTACGTCGACGGCGACGTCCGGCGCACTCGGCGGGCGCTCGACGACCACGGCATCGTCGCCAGCAGTCTGTGCCGGGGCGGCTTCCTCAGCGGCACCCGCAGCGTGGAGGAGGCCGACGAGGACAACCGCCGCGCCGTCGAGGAGGCCGCCGTGCTGGGCGCCCCGGTGCTCGTGCTCGTGTGCGGGCCGGTGGTCGGCGCCGACCACGCCGCCGCCGTGGGTCGGATCCGCGACGGCGTCGAGCGGCTGCTCCCGGTGGCCGCCGAGCACGACGTCGTGCTCGCCGTCGAGCCCTTCCATCCGATGTTCCTCGCTGAGCGGTCGGCCATCGTCACGCTCGACCAGGCGGTCGATCTGGTCGCCTCCCTCGACGATCCCCACCTGGGACTGGCCGTCGACACCTACCACGTCTGGTGGGACCCCGGCCTGCCGGCCGCCCTCGCCCGCGCGCTGCCGTGGACGGTCGGGGTGCACGTCGCGGACTGGCTGGTCCCGACGCCGACCCTGCTCGCCGGACGCGGCTTGCCCGGCGACGGCGTGATCGACCTGGCCGGGATCCTCGGGCTCCTCGGGGCCGGGGGGTACGCCGGCAGTGTCGAGGTCGAGGTGCTGAACGAGGACGTGTGGGCGCGGCCGCCGCGCGAGGTCGTCACGGACGTCGCTCGCCGGATGGCCGCCCTGCGCTCCGGGGAGGAGGCGGCGTCGTGAGCGGCGCCCGTGCTCCTCGCGTCCTGCTCGCGCCCGACTCGTTCAAGGGCACGATGCCCGTGCACGCCGTCGTGGGCCACGACCAGGCGGGGCCGGTCGTCCGCGACGTCCTCGGTCCGAGCAGCCTCGCCGAGGCGGGAGACCCGGACCGCCTGCGCGCGGCGGCGCGCGCGACATCACCCGACGCCATCCCATGCACCGCCAGGAAGTGAGCCCATGAACCGCTACACCTATGTCATCGTCGGCGCCGGAGCCGCCGGTTGCGTCCTCGCGAACCGCCTGTCCGACGACCCGCGCAACCGCGTCCTCCTGCTGGAGGCCGGCGCCCGCGACCGCAGCCCGCTGGTGAAGATCCCGGCGGGATTCGCGAAGCTGATGGGCACCTCCGCGAACTGGATCTTCGACACCGCGCCGCAGCGACACCTCCGCAACCGCCGGATGTTCCTGCCGCAGGGCAAGGTGCTCGGCGGCAGCACGTCGGTCAACGCGATGCTCTACGTCCGTGGCAACCGGCTCGACTACGACGAGTGGGCCGACCTCGGCTGCACGGGCTGGTCCTACGACGAGGTGCTGCCGTACTTCAAGGTCCACGAGCGCAACGAGCGCCTGGCCGACGAGTACCACGGCATCGAGGGCGAGCTGAACGTCGCCGACCAGGTGCAGCACAACCCGACCACGCTGGCGTTCATGCGCGCGGCGCAGGAGGTCGGCATCCGGCGTACCGACGACCCGAACGGCGCCTCGCAGGAGGGCGTGTTCTTCCACCAGGTGACCCAGCGCGCCGCGCGCCGTGAGAGCGCCTCGACCGCGTTCCTCCACCCGGTGCTGGGCCGACCCAACCTCACCGTCCTCACCCGGGCGGAGGTCACCCGCGTCCGCGTCGAGGACGGCCGGGCCACGGGCGTCGAGTACACGCTCAAGGGCGAGAGGAGGCTGGTCCGCGCCGACCGGGAGGTCATCCTCAGCGCGGGCGCCATCAACAGCCCACGGCTGCTGCTGCTCTCCGGCATCGGCGCGGCCGACGAGCTCCGCGCGGCCGGGGTCGACCCCGTGCACGACCTGCCGGGCGTGGGCCGCAACCTGCGTGACCAGCTCGAGGTCTACATCACCCGCAAGGCCGCCCAGCCGGTCACCTACAGCGGCGAGGATCGCTGGCACCGTGCGCTCAGGCACGCGATCGAGTACGGCCTCTTCCGCACCGGTGCGGCCACCGCCACGATCACCGAGGGCGGCGCGTTCGTGAGCAGCTCCGACGACGTCCGGTCCCCCGACCTGCAGCTGCACTTCCTGCCGGCGTACGTCGTGTGGAAGGACGAGGCGCGGCACGCCGAGCGCATCCCCGGCCACGGTGTCACCCTGCTGGCGTGCAACGTCCGGCCGGTCAGCAGCGGCTCGGTCACCATCGCGTCCGCCGACCCGTCGGCGGCGCCGGTGGTGGACCCGAACTACCTCGCCGACGAGCGTGACCTGGAGGTGTCGGTCGCCGGCTTCAAGCTGATGCGCAAGGTGTTCGAGGCTCCCGCGTTCCGGGGGATCCTCGAGGACGAGCAGCTGCCCGGCCCGTCGGTGCGGACCGACGAGGAGATCCGCGACTACATCCGCGCGTGGGGCAAGACCGACTACCACCCGGTCGGCAGCTGCAAGATGGGGGTCGACGACCTCGCCGTCGTCGACCCCGAGTTGCGCGTCCACGGCCTCGACGGACTGCGCGTGATCGACTCCTCGATCATGCCGACGATCATCAGCGGCAACACCCAGGCGCCGTCGATGATGATCGGCGAGAAGGGTGCGGCGCTGATTCTCGGGTGACCGGTCCGGACGCCTCGACTCCACGCCGGAGCGGGACTGGTATCAAGGAGGGGTGACCGAGTCGGCCGCCGCCCTGGCGTTCCTCTGGCTCGGGATGGTGCTCGCCATCTCGTTCCTCGAGGCACCGCTGAAGTTCCGCGCTCCCGGAGTGACGCTCCGGATCGGCCTCGGGATCGGCCGGCTGGTGTTCCGCGCCCTGAACGTCGTGGAGGCGATCCTCGCCCTGGCGATGGTGGTCTTCCTCCAACTCGGCGACCCGATCGCCGCGGCCACCGTCGTCGCCGCCGTGGCGATCCTCGCGCTCGTCGCCCAGGTCGCCGCCGTACGTCCCGCGCTGACCCGCCGCTCCGACGCGGTCCTCGCGGGCGAGGACGGCCCCCGCTCGCACGCCCACCTCGCCTACGTCGCGCTCGAGGTCGTCAAGGTCGTCGCGCTGGTGGTCGCGGGCGCGCTGCTGCTCCAGGGCTGACCGTCGGCCCGACGGGCGCTGCTCCGGGACGTCGTCGACACCTCCCCTCCGGCGACGGCGTGCCCTAGCATCGCCACATGACCATGCTCGCTCCGTCCCCGGCTGTCCTGGGCACCACCGATGCGCGCGCACCCCGGTGTGGCGGGGTCGGCTCCGAGGAGGCGAGCCGCTGATGGGCGCCGGACACGGCCACGGCGGCGGGGGCCACGCCGGAGGGCGGCATCGCTGGCGGCTCCAGCTCGCCTTCGGACTCGTCGGCACCTTCTTCGTGGTCGAGCTCGTCTTCGGCCTGCTGTCGGGGTCGCTGGCCCTGATCTCCGACGCCGGGCACATGGCGGCCGACGTGGTCGCGCTGGGAGCTGCCCTCACCGCCACGAAGCTCGCGGCCCGGCCGGACCGGACCGGGCGCCGGACCTACGGCTCGTACCGCGCGGAGATCTTCGCCTCCGGCTTCACGGTCCTGATCATGCTCGGCGTCTCGGCGTACGTTGTGATCGCGGCGCTGCGCCGCATCGGGGAGACCGTCGAGATCGAGACCGGCCCCATGCTGGTCGTGGGTGCCCTCGGCCTGCTGATCAACATCATCTCGATCGTGCTGCTCCGGGGTGGCTCGAAGGAGTCGCTCAACGTCAAGGGCGCCTACTACGAGGTGATCGCCGACGCCGCCGGCAGTGTCGGCGTGATCGTGGCGGGCGTGCTCGTGGCCGCCACCGGCGACAGCTGGTGGGACACGCTGGTAGCCCTCGCGATCGGGGCCTTCGTCGCCGTCCGTGCCGTGATGCTCGGCCGCGAGGTCCTCGCCGTGCTCGGCCAGCACGTCCCGCAGGGCATCGAGCTCGACGCGGTCGTCCGCGACCTCGAGGCCGTGCCCGGAGTCGTCGACGTCCACGACCTGCACGTCTGGACGCTCACCTCGGGCATGCACGTCGCGACGGCCCACCTCGTCGTCGACGACGCCGCCCAGTCGCAGGCGGCGCTCGAGCAGGCCCGGGAGGTCATGCGCCGCAACCACGATCTCGAGCACGCCACCTTGCAGGTCGAGGTCGGCACCACCAAGGAGTGCGCCGAGACGACCTGGTGAGCGCGATCTTGGAGTGTCACGCAGGCCCCGGGGGCGGATAGCGTGGAGATCGTGTCCAATCGCTTGGCGTCCGCGACGAGCCCGTATGTCCTGCAGCACAAGGACAATCCCGTCGACTGGTGGGAGTGGGGAGCCGCGCCACTGGTGCCACGAGGTTCTTGGATTGGCGACTGTTGACGAAAATCTGCGAAACCGCAGGTCAGCGGCCTAGTGGCGGTTCGCGTCGGATCGGTGAATGCCGCCGTTGGACGCGGATTCCGGGGCTTCGTGCATCACTCTCGTGCATCACTTTGGGCCCATCACTGGCAACCCAGTGGCAGTCGATCTCGACGTGTTGAAGGACCTGACACGTCGCGAAGACATGTTAACTTTCCGGCCGATTCTTAACGGGTTGCTGCGGTCGTCGGTGACCGGTCGTCACGGCCCCAGGCATCCGATCGGGATGACGTGTACGCCGTCGGACCGGCGGCCGCCGGCGCCTGTAGATGTGATCACGCCGAGACAGCCAGGTTCCTTGTGCCGGTCGGTGTCGACGTTCCCGGCGAACTTGAGCAGGGACGCGGCCCCGGCGTCGACGTCGCGTGGGTTGAGCTTGACCTCGAAGGCTGCCCACTTGTTGTCCCGAGCGGTCAGCACGGCGTCGACTTCGTTGCCGTTCTCGTCGCGCCAGGAGTCGACGCGCCCTCGGTGCAGCTGCGCATAGATGCGGAGGTCACGGATGACCAGCGCCTCGAAGTGGAAGCCCAAGGCCAGGGGATCGGCCTTGAGTTCGGCACTGCCGATGTTCAGCGCGGCGGGTCCCATCGAGGGGTCGACGAAGTAGCGCACGGGCGCGGTGCGGAGTCGGGCTCGCGAGCGCATGTGAGGTCGCCAGGCCGCGGAGTCGTCGGTGAGCCACAGGCGAGTGAGTGCATCGAGGTAGCCCGTGAGCGTCTCGTACGCGATCGGCCCGCCGTCGCCCCCGACGTCCTTGGCCAGATCGCTCAACTTGACTGGCTGTCCGACGCCGCGACCCAAGGCTTCGAGGAGGCGGTGCAGATTGCCTGGGTTGCGGCGGTGGCCCATCTCTGGGACATCCACCTCCACGACCTGGCGCAGGTAGTCGGCCAGCCAGTCGCGTGCGAAGTCCTCGTCGGCGTCGAGCAGCTCTGGCCAACCGCCGGCGATGATGCGTCGGAGCAGTTCGTTGAAGGACAGGTGCGTGCCCAGGCCCGTCTGGCGCTCGCCGTCCAGGAGGCTGGCCAGCGACATCTCCCCGGTCGAGTGGCCAGACTCGAACAGGCTCATCGGCCGCATCTGCATGACCGAGAACCGTCCCGCTCCGGAGTGCCGGTTCGCGTCGTCGCGGGGTCGGGCGGATCCGGTGAGGATGAACTGCCCCTTCTCGTCGCGGTCGTCCACCTGGCGCCGCACGCGGTTCCAGATGTCCGGGGCGACCTGCCACTCGTCGAACAGGATCGGCGGTTCCCCGGCGAAGAGCGCTTGAGGATCGAAATCGAGCTGGGCGCGCGCCGCGGCATCCTCGTCGAGACGGATGATGGTGTTGGCGATCTGCGATGCCGTGGCGGTCTTCCCGCACGCCTTCGGTCCCTCGATGAGGACGGCACCCATCAGGCTGAGCCGGGCCTCGATCTCCCGGTCCGCGATCCGGGGCAGGTAGTTCGTCATGCACAAACTCTAACGTTCGCGTAGGATGAAATCGAACTTTTGCGATCAATGAATCTGAGGATTCGGATCACTTGAAGTCGAATTTTTGCGGATGCGCCTTGGCGTATCGGTGGTCTCGGTCGGCCCAAATCACGGGTTCTAGGCCCCGAACGACAGAAGTCTGCGCACTCGGTCTATGACTAGATGTCTGTTCTTTTGAGCAGTAATCTGTTCATGTGGATTTCGGTGAACCCTTCGGCGGCCTGATTCCTGGAGCGCGCGGCGCGGTGCTCGCGGTGCTGCTTCGCACTGGCGCGCCCCTGACCGGACGGCGCGTGCACGCGTTGGTTGCGGATCGCCACAGCCTGGGTGCCGTGCAGCAGGCGCTGCGAGACCTCGATCGACTGGGGCTGATCACGACGGAGGCCATCGGGCGTGCCGGCGTGCACCGCATCAACGAGGGCCATGCAGCCATCACCCCACTGCGTGCCTTGGCCAGCCCGATCGAGATGCTGACGCGCGTCGTGGAGGAGACCGTGCGAGGCGTTGACGCCGTCATCGTGTTCGGATCAGTTGCTCGCGGCGACGCCCACGCAGACAGCGACGTCGACCTCGTCGTGATCGCCCCCGCGACGTGGGACGGTAGGGCCGAATTGCAGCAGCAGGTCCATGAGCGCCTCGGCAATGACTGCGACGTCCTGCACCTGACTGGCGACCATTTCAGGCTCTCCCCAGAGGACCGCGAGCCGGTCGTGTCCGAGATCCTCCGCGACGGGATCGCCCTGGTCGGGACGATGCCGCGTCGGAGTCGGGTTGCGTCATGACGAACATGGAGAGCAGGAACCACGCCAAGAGCATCCTCCAGAAGGCCCAGGAGTACCTGGACTCAGCTCAGGACAATCTCGACCTCGAGCGCGCGACACCGGCCGCTGGGGATGCGATCCATGCCGGCATCAGCGCGAAGGACGCGATCGTGACGGCGTTGACCGGGGAGACCAGCAAGGCGAAGGACCACGCCAAGGCGGTGAAGGAGTTGCGCCAGGCGCTCGGTGCTCACCGCGATGCCGCCGCGGCCGAGAAGGCGTTGCGAGACCTGATCTCGATGAAGGGCGAAGTCGAGTACGGCGCCACGCTCATCACGCTCGCCAAGGCGAAGCCTCTCGTCCGGCGAGCGATGGTGCTCGTCGAGATCGCGAATGAGCTGGTGCGGCGTCCCTGATCGGAGCGGTGAGTCGTCACCCTGCGCGCCGTCGTCGCTTGGGCTGGGGCAGCAGATCTGCGATGTACACCTCGTCTCGCTCGGGCGCGACCAGCGTCTTGAGCGCCGGTTCGGCCAGCTCCATCCGCTTCTCCTCCCAAGCCAGCAGCTGGTCGAGGCGCCAGCGGTCGGGGTGGGTCATCACCGGGGCCGGCACGAGCGTCCGGTCCTTGAGGTTTTGGTAGCCCTTCGTCTTACCCCAGCCGTACCGCGCCATCACGTCGTGGGCATCGAGGAAGACGTGCCGCGGGTCGGCGTCGTCCCCGGCATCCGGCGGCCAGTGCATGGCTCACACCGCCTTCGGCTTGCCGATGACGGGCTGCGAGGCGAGCCGCTGGGTGCGGATGAAGGTCCGCAGGTCGCCGACGGTCGTGTACAGCCGCCGGCCGATCTTGAAGAACTCCGGTCCGGTGCCCTCCTGGCGCCACCAGCGCACGGTGTTCACCGGCGTCCGCAGGATCTCGGCGACGTCGTCGAGGGTGAGCAGCTCGTCGTCGTGGCGAGCGTGGAAGGGGACGTCGTGGGTGTTGCTGTTCATGGTTCCTCCTGTCAGGCGTTGACCCGCGAGGTTCGTGGGCGACAGGTAGGTGTGAAGGCGGTGCCGCACAGAGAGCCAAATACGTTCGATCGGATATCGTCGGGGAATGGATCGGGCGTACCTGATCGAAGTCGCACGACGAGCCAGCGGTCTGACCCAGGCCGAGCTCGCCGCCAGATCCGGTACTTCGCAGGCGACGATGTCGGCGTACGAACGAGGTCTGAAGTCGCCCACGCTCAAGGTCGCCGCGCGGATCCTCGAGGCCGCGGGCTACGACCTCAACCTGCGTCGGCTCATCGACTGGGTCGAGCACGAAGCGCCCGGAGTCGGGCACTTCTGGGTGCCGAGCACCGTCTGGCACGTCGAGACGCCCGACTGTTTCGCGATCCTGGCGTTCTCCGACCTCGTCGGCGACGGGCCGATGCGCGAGTGGGACATGCACGACCGTGCACAGCGCAAGGGCGTCTACGAGCAGTTGCTCCAAGGGGGCTCGCCCGAGGAGATGATCCGCTGGATCGACGGCCCCCTCCTGGTCGACGTGTGGGAGGAGCTCGAACTCCCGGACGCGGTCCGCGAGGCGTGGAAGTGGCCGATTGTGATCGCGCGGGGACCGACCCAACCGGGCACCGTGCGCATCCTGGGCCGAGGGGACGACTCGTTCACGGCTGAAGCGTGGGTCCGCGGACACGAAGCAGTGCCAAGGAGGGCGCCGGCTCCGAAGGAGCCGCGGGTGCGGTTCATCCGGACGCGCTTCGACCCGCGGCCGCCAGAGCTAAATGCGGACGGCGACGGGATGAAGCCGGCAGCGACCGTCGCCAAGGTCGCCGAAAGGCTCGCCACTCAATTGGCAACGTCGCGGCACCCCTCCGCCCTGGCCACCTGGAACGCTGGAGTCGGGTTCGCGCGGAGGTGGGCGGACTTGGGCAACGGCCACACCGTTGTGCTTGCACCGAGCGGCCCCGGGTGCGCCGTCGGCGTCACGGTCGAGCCCTACGACGACAGGCTCGAGGTAGGCGAGCAGTTGATCAGGCTGTGGCGAACGGGCTGAGGCGGAATCACAGCAGCCGGCTACGGGGCGAGACCTGGACTGCTCGGGGTCGGCGGATGGAACTCGCGATCCGCCATCGGCGCCGCGTTCCTGGCGTCAGAGCTCGGTCGGCCGCACGGCGGTCTTGGACACGATCCAGATCCCCGGGATGTCGCTGGAGGCTGCGCGCCAGATGGCGGCCCGGTGCTTGATGAAGTACTCAGCCATGACGGCCGAGGTGAGATTGCCCGAGGAGATGCAGAAGGCACGGACGCCCGCCTTCACCAGAGCTTCTCGCTCGGAAGTCGTCCGTCGGATCCGAGTGTCCTTCATGAGAACCGGCCAGCCATGCTCGCCGGCGACGGTCAGCCAATCGACGTCGTCGACGCCCTGCCCCGTCTTCTCGCCGTAGTGCTCGGCGAGAGTCGTCAGCTCCCACCCGTCCTCACGCAGGAGGCGTGGAACCTCGATCCGTCCCAAGCTTCGGTCGATGAAGAAGTGAGGCGACTCCACGCATCGCTCCGTCAGCTCTTGTCGACTCGGATGGCGTCTTCCACCTCAGTCACGCTGAGTCCGAACTCCGCGGCCACGGTCGCCGCAGATTCGCCCGCGTAGAACAGACTCAGCACGTCCTCTACCCGTGCCCCGCCATGCCTGAATGTCGGCTGGCCGAAGCCCCGGCGGATATCGGCGACGACCTCGGCTTGGGCGTATCCGGGCAGCGGAATGGCGACCGCATAACCGTCAGCTCCCCAGGTGATTCGCTTGAGGTACTCCCGCACCACCTCGGCGAAGACTCCCTGTCCGTCGCGCACGACCACCAGGTCACGCCGTGAGGCGGGCAGGTCGTCCTCGACCTGCTGCGTGTAGTCGTACAGAACTTCCACACCGTCGGTGTAGAGCCGTTGCGACGCGAGAGCGTTGTGGATGCCGAACTCCCGCTCCAGCCGATCAAGCGCCGGGCGGATCCGTTGGAGCGGAACGCCAGCCTTGCGGATCGCTGAGAGGGCGTAACCCTCGGCCAGCCCGACGAATGGGATGGCGGGGCCCCGCTGACCTGAAGCACCAAGGGCGGTGATGACTGGCTTGCCCCGGACGATCCGCTTGCTGTCTCGCATCTCGTAGCCGCGCGCCCACGTCCGGAACGTGCCGTCGTTCACGTCGAGGTACCGCGCGGCCTCGGCGAGCGTGTACAGAGGGGCTTCGAACTTGTCGACGGCGGACCGTTCGACGGCGAGTGCGGTCACGACGAGCTCCTCTCGTGGGCGGGCAGGAACATGTCAATCATGCCGCAGACGACCGACGGTAGTTCGCACGCTTGTCTCTGCGGTGTCTACATGCCCAGGCCTGGGCCGCTGGATGGCACCGACGGCGGCCGATAGGTGATGTCCGGCTCCGGGCGTCTCCTGGGCGCCGACGTCCGCCGGGGCTTCATCGTCCCGAACCGCTCGATCGCCTCGGCCGCCGCCTCCCGCGCGTGGGCCGGGCCGAGGTCGGCACGATCCCGGCCGAACACGTCGCACCACTTCGTGCGCGCATCCTCGACGGATTCGGCGACGAGGTGCGCGACGTTTCGCTCGCGGCCGCGTGACATCCCGACGTACGCCGACGCGGCTCCGCTGTGCTCGCCGACCAGCACATGGCTCTCGGTGACAGTGGCGCCTTGCGCGCCGTAGGCGGTCGTGGCGTAGGCGAGCTCGACATCGCGGCGCACGTAGTCGGGCGGCAACACACGAGTCCCCGCCTCGCCCCTGACGGTGAGCGCGCCGCGATCGCACGAGACGACGATCCACAACTCGCGGTTCGCGACGTCGGCATCGCGGTCGTTGCGCCGGGTCGCGATGGTGTCGCCGACGCCGAGCCGTTCACCTGCCGCGGTCAGCACCTGCTCGTCGACTTCACCGGTCGCCTTGCGGATCCGGTGCGCGAAGGTGTTGATCCGGCCCACCTGCTCGCGGGTGTCGGCGACGACGAGCTTGCCGACGCTGGCTTCGGCCGACAGGCGACGCGTCCGCTCGACGTCGCTTCCGTGGATGGCGATCTCGCCGCGGGCGAGGAGTTCATCGAACACCTCGCCAGGCGCGGTGCCCGTCCGCATCCGCACCGACAGCTCGGCATAGCGGGGGTCCTTGAAGCGGCGTACGCCGTCGAGCTGTTGCACCCGCTCGGGTGCGTACCTGATCGCCAGATCCAGGACCCCGCCACGGCCGACGGCGGGGAGCTGATGGCGGTCGCCGACCAGAATCACCAGGGCCTTGGTCTCGTCGGCCAAACGGAGTAGCGCGCGGGCAGTGTCCTGATCGATCATGCCCGCCTCGTCGACGACGAGCAGGTCGCCTCGACGCAGTCGGGCGCTGACGTCGGGCACGGAGTCGACTCGACTCCACCGACCGTCCTCGTCCCAGCGGAAGCCGTGCTGGTGCAGCAGCCAGGCTGCGGAGTACGACGCCGCGCCGATCGCGCCCTCTGCGACCTGGGCCGCCTTGAGAGTCGGTGTCACCACGACCATCCGACGCCCGGCCGCGATCGCGCGCTCGCGGGTTGCCGCGAGACGGGCGGTCTTGCCAGCCCCGGCCGCGCCCTCGATCACGGTGATCGTCTTGGCTTCGCCACGAGTCCCAAGGCGGTCGACGATCTCGTGCTCGACGGCCAGCACGTCGACCGACGTGAACGAACGCACGTGCTCGGGCACGTTCGATCGGGGGAGTAGCGGGCGTGAGGCGACGATAACGCGAGCGGTCAGATCCTCTGCCAACTCACGACGCACGGCCCGGTCGACCACGCCTCCGCCGGACGCGATGATCCGCTCGACCTCACCCCGAGCGTCGGCAGCGTTCCACGCCGAGCGACGTGAGCCCAGCCGGACGAGAGCCAGTTCGACGACACCGTCGCGGTCGACGGCGCCCGTCCGCAACACAGGTAGTGGAGCGCCTGGCGCCGGAGCGACGAAGCCGAGCTCGTGCAACTCCTCCATCCAGCGGTGCCGCAGTTCCTCACCGTTTGTAGGCACCACCTTGTCCGGCCGCGCGTCGGCCCACGCTCGCCGATCCCATGCCTGCCGCAGCGCCGGCCCGGGCTCCTCGCCGGGATGTTCGGGGCGCCACTCGGCCTCGTAGGTGTCGATGTTGGCCTCGATCTGCTTCGCCCGTGCGCTGAACGCTCCCGTGTACGGCGCCAGCTCGACGACCTCGCCGGTCTCAGCGTCCAGTGTCAACCCGCGTCGCGCCAGGGCCTCTCGGAACCCCGGATTGGTCATCACCGCCGCGTGCCCGATGCCGTTGATCGCCTCCAGGCTGTCGCGAACCCCGACCGTGTGGAGTCCTCGCCACGCGCCGGCAGCGAAAACTCGGGAGTTGACCTGGAGGTGCAGGTGTCGATGAGGGTCGCCGGCCCGGGAGGTGAAATGGCGTACGACGGCCGCCTCGATCTGTTCGACCGGCACCTGCACCTGCCGGTCCCGAGGCCCGACGCGTGTCGTCGCGTGGGTGGCGAGCCACCCGATGATCTCCTCGGCCGCTGCCATCTGCGCGGCGTCGTATGCGGCTCCGATCTTGGGGTCGAGCGCGGCCGCGAGCGACCAGGTCTTCGGCCCGTTGACGGTGACCTCGACGAACCTCACGCCCTTGTCGTCCTTCCGCAACAGCCCCTTAGCGAGGCCGGTGTCGACGTCGGAGCCAGCCACCCAGCGCTCGTAAGTCTCGCCGTCCATATTGGACCGGCGGTCGATGCCGTCAGGAGTCGCGGCGAAGCGCATCGCGATCCCGCTGCCCTCGGCGAGGTAGTAGTCGTCCGCCCGGGACCGATCGGCCTCGACGTAGTGTCGAGCGGCGGCTGCTGCGCCGCGGTAGATCTTCATGCCGCCATGCATCGAAATCACCTCCGTCAACAACCATCAACAACCGTGAAACCGCAGGTCAGCGGCCACATCGGCGCCCGTCCCACTACGGAACTTCGTAGCATGCGTGCCGCTTGTTGAGGAGGAGAGATGGCGTCAGGGGAAGGAGAGATTGAGGAGCCATTGGTGGTTGGTGATGGAGGGGGAGGGCAGGGGGAATGGGCAGAGGACGAGGGAAACCTGGAGACGGGAGGAGAGAAAGGGGTCCGGCTCCGGGTCCACTCCGACAAGATCCGGGCCGTTCGTGAGGATTCGTCGGCACCGACTGGAAGACTGCGCTTCGTGAGTGTGACGAGCAAAGAAGCCGAGCGGGCAGTACTCCACAAGACCATCTGGCGCATCGCCAACGACCTGCGCGGCAGCGTCGACGGTTGGGATTTCAAGACCTACGTCCTCGGCACGCTCTTCTACCGCTTCATCTCCGAGAACCTCACCGCCTACCTCAACGAGGCCGAGCGACAAGCCGGCAACGAGGACTTCGACTACCGCCGCCTGCACAACGCCGAGGCCGAGTTCGGCCGCGAGGAGACGGTCAAGGAGAAGGGCTTCTACATCCTGCCGGGCGACCTGTTCGCCAACGTCCGCGAGAAGGCGTGGCACGACGAGAACCTCAACGAGACCCTGAGTCGCGTTTTCAAGAACATCGAGGGCTCCGCGGTCGGCGCGACCTCCGAGGAGGACATCAAGGGTCTCTTCGACGACCTCGACGTGAACAGCAGCAAGCTCGGTCCGACCGTGGCCAAGCGCAATGAGAAGCTCGTCAAGCTGCTCGACGCCATCGGCGACCTTCCGCTCGGCGGCGCGTTCAGGGAGAACAACAACGACCTCTTCGGCGACGCCTACGAGTACCTCATGCAGATGTACGCCTCGGCGGCTGGCAAGTCCGGCGGTGAGTACTACACGCCCCAGGAGGTCGCCGAGCTCCTCGCGCGCATCACGGTCGTCGGAAAGACCGAAGTCAACAAGGTCTACGACCCCGCCTGCGGGTCAGGCTCGATGCTCCTGAAGTACGAGAAGGTCCTCGGCCACGGCAAGGTCCGTCAGGGGTACTTCGGCCAGGAGGTCAACCTGACCACCTACAACCTGTGCCGGATCAACATGTTCCTGCACGACATCCCGTACGAGAAGTTCGACGTCGCCCACGGCGACACCCTGATCGACCCGGCTCACTGGGACGACGAGCCGTTCGAGGCGATCGTGTCCAACCCGCCGTACTCGATCAAGTGGGAGGGCGACGCCAACCCGCTGCTCATCAACGACCCTCGCTACGCGCCCGCGGGCGTGCTGGCGCCGAAGTCGAAGGCCGACCTGGCCTTCACCATGCACATCCTCAGCTGGCTCGCGGTCAATGGCACCGCGGCGATCGTCGAGTTCCCCGGCGTCCTCTATCGCGGCGGCGCCGAGCAGAAGATCCGCAAGTACCTCGTCGACAACAACTACGTCGACACCGTCATCCAGCTCCCGCCCGACCTCTTCTTCGGTACGACGATCGCCACCTGCGTGATCGTGCTCAAGAAGTCCAAGGCCGACAACAAGATCCTGTTCATCGACGGCTCCGCGCTGTTCAGCCGGCAGGGCAACAAGAACAAGCTCACGCTCGGGCACCAGCAGACGATCCTCGACGCGTTCGCCAACCGCGAGGACGTGCCGCACTTCGCGACGCTCGTCGATCACGAGGTGATCGCCGACAACGGCTACAACATCGCCGTCAGTTCGTACGTCGAGGCCGAGGACACCCGCGTCGCCGTCGACATCACCGAACTGAACGCCGAGATCGCTCGGATCGTTGGGAGCCAGTCGAGGCTCCGCGCCGAAATCGACGCGATCGTCGCCGACCTGGAAGGAAACCGCTGATGCAGGCCAACCCGGCGAAACTGCTCGACGCCCTCGGCATCGGAGGACGCCAGTTCGTGGTGCCGATCTACCAGCGGGTGTACTCGTGGCGGCCTTCCGACGTGCGGCGGCTATGGGACGACGTCCTGCGGGCCGGCGCGAGCAGCGCGATGGCCAATCACTTCACCGGATCGATCGTCTACATCGGCAAGGGTCAGGGCACCCGGACGTCGACCGAGCCTGATCTGCTGATCGACGGCCAGCAGCGAGTGACCACGGTCAGCCTGCTCTTGCTGGCACTGTCCGACCATTTGGAAACGCTCCCCGAAGACCAACGCGAACCGGCCGATGGATTCACCTCTCGGGAGATCCGCGCCAACTACCTCACCAACCCACTGAAGGACGGCGAGCGGTTCTTCAAGCTCGTGCTTTCGAAGGCTGACAACGAGACTCTGAAGGCCCTGATCAAGGGCGCGCCGCTTGCGCCAGGACGTTCGCGCATCCGAGACACCTACGAGTTCTTCACCGAGAAGCTCAAGGATCCCGGCGTCAGCCTCGAGGACGTCTGCACTGGCCTCACCAAGCTCGAAGTGGTGGACATCGAGCTTGCTCGGGGAGTTGACGACCCGCAACTGGTCTTCGAGTCGATGAATGCCACGGGCAAGCCGCTCGAGCAGAACGACCTTGTTCGGAACTACGTCCTCATGGACCTGGAGCAGGAAGCTCAACGAGCGCTCTATGAGTCTTACTGGCGTCCGATGGAGGAGCTGTTCAGTGGCGATGACGAGTGGTGGTTCGGCGAGTTCGTCCGCAGCTACCTCACGCTGAAGACGGGCGCAGTACCCCGACTTGGTGACATCTACGAGGCGTTCAAGGCGTACACACGATCCCTTGATGCCCATTGGCGAGCGAGCCAAGCGGCAGAGTTGCACGAGCACGCCACGTGGTTCGCGCGCATGGTCCTCGGGACCGAGCCCAACGACCAGCTCCGTCGGCTGTTCGGAGAGCTGCGGCAGCTCCAGGACACGATTTTCTACCCACTCGGCCTGCGTCTCTACGCCGAGTACCAGAGGGACGCGGGCGCGCTCTCGCGAGAGGGCTTCATCTCGATTCTGACAGCGGTGAGGACGTACCTCCTGCGGCGGAGCATCTGCCGCATCCCGACCAACGTGCTCAACAAGACGTTCGCGGCCTTGGCGGTCGTCACGAGTGACGCGCCGATCACGGACGAGGTCGTCGGACGGCTGCTCGCGTACGGCGGCAGTCAGGAATTTCCCTCGGATGAAGAGTTCGCCGAGGCGCTTCGCACAGGCAATCTCTACAAGCTCGGCCGCAAGAGCTACTTCCTGCACGAGATGGAGAACCATCTCGAGACGGGCAACGGCCTCAAGCGTCGGAAGGAGGAGGTCCAGACCCAGGGCTTCACTGTCGAGCACGTCATGCCCCAGAACGAGAACTTGTCGCCATGGTGGAGGAACGCGCTGGGCGAAAATTGGCGTGAAGACCACCAGCGTCTGCTCCACACGCTTGGCAACCTGACGCTCACTGGCTACAACCCGGAGTACTCGGACAAGGACTTCCCGGACAAGCGCGACATGGACGGCGGCTTCACGATCAGCCCGCTTTTGCTGAATCAGGGCCTCGCAGAGCTCGACACGTGGAACGCCGCGCTGATCGAGGAGCGAGCGGAAAGGCTGGCGGCCAAGGCGGTGCAGCTGTGGCCAAGGCCGCAGCTGCCCGACGAGGTCGTCGACGCGTACCGCACGCAGGTCTCGGTCGGCCGGGGCTTTGACTGGAGCCTGCTCCACCAGATTCTCGACGTCCTCCCCCCTGGTCGATGGACCGGCTACTACTACCTGGCGGAGATCGTCGGCACCGCGTCACAGCCGCTCGCCAACCACGTGTCGAAGTGCACCGAGTGCAAGCACGCCTACCGCGTGATGACGTATGACGGCCGCATCGCCGAAGGATTCAAGTGGGGTGCGGACTCCGAACACGCTGGCAAGGACCCCGTGGATGTCCTCGCCGAAGAGGGACTCCAGTTCATCGACGGCAAGGCCGATCCTGCCCAGAAGATGCAGACCGACGAGTTGCTCGCGCTCGTTGATGGGCCGATCGAATGAGCCGCATCGACGACCTCATCGCCGAGCGCTGCCCCACCGGCGTCGAGTTCAAGACACTCGGCGACGTTGGAGAACTGATCCGGGGTCGCCGTTTCACGAAGGCCGACTACGTGACGGAGGGCCTCGGGTCCATTCACTACGGCGAGATCTACACGGAGTACGGCACCTGGGCGACCGAGGTGCGCGCGTTCGTCCGGCCGGAACTCAAGGGCAATCTGCGTCTCGCGCGGACGGGTGACCTCGTGATCGCCGCAACCGGGGAGAACGTGAAGGATGTCTGCAAGGCCGTAGCTTGGCTCGGAGCCGACGAGATCGCCGTCCATGACGACTGCTACATCTTCCGCCACAGTCTGGATCCGAAATACGTTTCGTACTTCTTCCAGTCCAGCGCCTTTCAAGAACAGAAGACGATGTTCGCGACGGAGTCGAAGCTGGCACGCATCTCTGGTGTGAACCTGGCAAAGATCAATATGCCTGTTCCGCCCGCGGCGGTTCAGCGCGAGATCGTGACGATTCTCGATAAAATGGAAACGCTGAAAGCCGAGCTTGAAGCCGAGCTTGAAGCCGAGCTTGAATACCGCTCCCGCCAGTATGCGTATTACCGCGACTCGCTCCTCGCATTTGCCGAGAGAGAGAGAGTCAGGTGGGCGACCTTGAGCGACGTAGGCACTCTATACAGCGGCTTGACGGGCAAGTCGAAGGCGGACTTCAGCGACGGCAAGGCGCGCTTCGTGACCTACGTCAACGTGTTCAACAACCTGGCCACGGATACCTCGCCGGAAGCGCGGGTGAAGGTCGCGGACGGAGAGCGACAGAACCGAGTGAGGTTTGGCGACATACTCTTCACGTCGTCCTCGGAGAGCGCTGAGGAGGTGGGGATGTCGTCAGGCGTCACTGCCGAGCCACTGGAGCCTCTGTACCTCAACAGCTTCTGTTTCGGCTTCCGGCCAAACGACGTTGACGAGTTGAATCCCGAGTTCGCCAAGCATCTCTTCCGCGCGACAGTAATGCGTCGTCAGATCATCAGGACTGCAAGTGGAGTGACCCGCATCAACATTTCCAAGGAACGGTTCCGAAACATCGAACTCCCTATTCCGGATCCGGCTGAGCAGGAACGTATCGCCGCCCTGCTCGATCGATTCGAGGCGCTCGTCAACGACATCTCGATCGGGCTTCCGGCCGAGATCCAGGCGCGGCGCAGGCAGTACGAGTACTACCGGGACAAGCTACTGACGTTCGAGGAAGCGGCGTGACCGAGTTCCCCGAGCTGGGCGCGGCAGGCAGCGCCACGCACTTCGAGCCGATCTCGGTGAGCGACGAGAGCACCGTCGTCGCCGAGTTCGTGCCCGATGGTGCGGGTGCGTCCGGCTACCAGAGCGAGGCCGAGCTCGAAGTCGAGCTCGTGAAGCTCCTCCAGGGGCAGGCGTACGAGTACCTGCCGATCACCAGCGCCTCAGCGCTTGAGGCGAACCTGCGTGCCCAGCTCGCGGCGCTGAACAAGGTCGAATTCTCTGACGCCGAGTGGCGGCGCTTGTTCACGGAGTCGATCGCCGGCAAGAACGACGGCATCGTCGAGAAGACCCAGCGGATCCAGACCGATCACGTCCAGGTCCTCAAGCGCGACGACGGCACGGTCAAGAACATCTACCTGGTCGACAAGGCCAACATCCACAACAACCGGCTCCAGGTCATCAACCAGTACGAGGTCGACGGCGCCCGATCCAACCGTTACGACGTAACGGTGCTGGTCAACGGACTGCCGATGGTGCACATCGAGCTCAAGCGCCGCGGTGTCGACATCCGCGAGGCGTTCAACCAGATCAACCGCTACCAGCGGGAGGGCTTCTGGGCCGACTCTGGGTTGTTCCAGTACATCCAGCTGTTCGTGATCAGCAACGGCACGCTGACGAAGTACTACTCCAACACCACCCGCGAGCGGCACGTCAACGAGACGGTCGGTGGCAGGCGGGGCAAGAAGCAGTCGTCCAACACGTTCGAGTTCACGAGCTGGTGGGCCGACGCCAACAACCGGGCGATCGCCGACCTGACCGGGTTCACGAAGACCTTCTTTGCCAAGCACACACTGCTCAACATCCTGACGAAGTACTGCGTCTTCGACGTCGACCGGAACCTGCTGGTGATGCGGCCGTACCAGATCGTGGCAGCCGAGCGGATCCTGCAGAGGATCGAGACCTCGACCAACTACAAGCAACTCGGCACCGTCGCCGCTGGCGGCTACGTCTGGCACACGACCGGCTCCGGCAAGACGCTCACGTCGTTCAAGGCCGCGCAGTTGGCGAGCAAGCTGACGTCGGTCGACAAGGTGCTGTTCGTCGTGGACCGCAAGGACCTCGACTATCAGACTCAGCGGGAATACGACCGGTTCGAGAAGGGCGCCGTTGACGGCACCACCAACACCTTGCACCTCAAGCGGCGGCTGGAGGACCCGGCTTCGCGGATCATCGTCACCACGATCCAGAAGCTCGACCGCTTCATCAAGGCCAATGCCAACCACGAGATCTACGGCGGGCACATGGTCGTGATCTTCGACGAGTGCCACCGCAGCCAGTTCGGCGACATGCACGTCGCGATCACCAAGGCGTTCAAGAAGTACAACCTGTTCGGCTTCACCGGAACACCGATCTTCGCCGAGAACGCCGGGTCGAGCGCCAACCCGCAACTGCGCACCACCGAGCAGGCGTTTGGCGACAAGCTGCACACCTACACGATCGTCGACGCGATCAGCGACAAGAACGTCCTGCCGTTCCGCATCGACTACGTCAACACCCTCAAGATCCCGGACACCCTGACCGACAAGCAGGTCGCCGCGATCAACACCGAGGCCGCGCTGCTGAGCCCGGAGCGCGTCGGGGCCGTGACGTCGTACATCCTCGATCACTTCGACCAGAAGACCCGCCGCAACGCGACCTACCGGCTGGGGGACAAGCGCGTCGCCGGCTTCAACTCCATGTTCGCTACCGCCTCGATCGACGCGGCCAAGCGCTACTACAAGGAGTTTGAGGAGCAGCAGCGCGAGCGGGAGATCGCCAACCCGGGCTACCAGCGTCTCAAGGTCGGGCTGATCTTTAGCTACGCGGCCAACGAGGACCTCGAAAGCGGCCTCCTTGGCGAGGAGGAGGTCGAGACTGACGACCTCGACCAGAGCTCGCGTGACTTCCTCGAAGATGCGGTCCAGGACTACAACGCCATGTTCGGCACCAGCTTCGACACCTCGGCTGACCGGTTCCAGAACTACTACAAGGACCTGTCGCAGAGACTGAAGAACCGCGAGCTCGACCTCGTCATCGTCGTCAACATGTTCCTCACAGGCTTCGACGCCACGACCCTCAACACCCTGTGGGTCGACAAGAACCTGCGCTCTCACGGCCTGATCCAGGCGTACTCACGTACCAACCGGATCCTGAACTCGGTTAAGACCTACGGCAACATCGTCAGCTTCCGCGACCTGGAGGAAGCCACAAACGACGCTCTGTCGCTGTTCGGCAACAAGGACGCGCGCGGCGTGGTTCTGCTGAAGCCGTACGCCGACTACTACGGCGAGTACTTCAAACTCGTCGCCGACCTCACTGCGCTGTTCCCGCTGAACGTGCCGATCGTCGGCGAGGCCGCGCAGAAGCAGTTCATCGCGCTGTTCGGCGCGATCCTGCGGCTGCGCAACATCCTGGTCTCCTTCGACGACTTCGCCGGCCACGAACTGCTGACCGAGCGGGAGTTCCAGGACTACCGCAGCATCTACCTCAACCTGTACGCCGAGTTTCGAGGCCAGGATGCGGCCGAGAAGGAGTCGATCAACGACGACGTCGTCTTCGAGATCGAGCTCATCAAGCAGGTCGAGGTCAACGTCGACTACATCCTGCTGTTGGTCGAGCAGTGGCGCGACGCCCGCGGCAACGGCTCCGACGTCGAGATGTCCGCGCTGATGAACATCCAGCGGGCCATCGACTCCAGCATCACGCTGCGCAACAAGCGCGACCTCATCCTCGCGTTTGTCGACTCCGTCAACGTCAGCGACGACACGGGCGAGGACTGGCGTCGGTTCGTCGAGGCCAAGAGGGCCGAGGAGCTCGAAGCCCTCATCGCGGCCGAGAGGCTCAAGCCCGAGGAGACGCGAGCCTTCGTCGCGGAGGCGTTCCGGGATGGCGCGATCCCCACCGCGGGCACCGCGATCACCAGAATCCTGCCGCCCGTTTCCCGATTCGCCGCTGGCGGCAGCCACGCGCTGACGAAGCAGACCGTGCTTGACAAGCTCGCTGCGTTCTTCGACCGCTACTCCAGCCTGTAACCGTCAGCGATCCGCGAGCTTGCTGACCGAATCGCGGAGGGCGTCCTCGCCGGCGCGGACGTAGTGGTTGAGGACGGTGGTGAGCTTGTCGCCGAGGTATTGGGCGACGACCTCCCACGGCTCGCCAAGCTCTTCGTGGAACCACCTCGTTGCGGCGTGGTGACGGAGGTTGCGGTAGACGATCGTGCGCGGCCAGGCGTTGTCGGGGTCGTTCACCTCGGCCCACGCGCGCACACGGTGCCAGCGCTCGTTGTGCATCTCGGGCTTCACGGGTAGGCCGGTGGCGGTGTCGATGAAGAGCCACCACTCGTCGGCGGGCGGGATGGGGTAGTTCCACCAGGCGAGGTTCTTGTCCTTCTCGCGAGCCGCCAGCGCAGCCCGGCGTTGGCGCTCGGCCTCCTGCGCGTTCACGACCTGCTGGAGTGACGCCTTGGCAGGTAGGCCCAAGAGCTCCTTGACCCGGGGGAGGAGCTCGTCGTGCATCAGCGACTTGGGCAGTGGTACCTCGTGGAGGGTGTGGTTCTTCACCGGGCCACGGAACCCTGCTTGGCTGCGCGGGGTGATCCACGAACCGTTGACGTGGACGTAGCCGTGGTCGAAGAACACGTCGATCGCACGTAGCGCGTTCTGCTCCCCGAGGCGCAGGCCGCCGAAGCCTGCCACACGGATCTTCGTGCCGAACAGCGGCAACCGCGTCATCAGCAGATCGGTTCCGTCGGGTCCGCACAGCTTGTCGGCGGCAGCCGCCATCGCCTTCACTTGACGGGTCTCGGGACGCAGGCGCGGGTCGACGTACTGCGCGGTCGCCCCGTGGAGGATGTTCGCTCGTCCGATCTCCAGCCCATCGAGCGGGTCGATGCTGCGGTCGAGCCAGCCCAGACGCCAGGCAAGCTTGCGCATCGCGGACAGCTGGCCGCGGAGGTCCTCGCGACCGCGGGTGGAGAAGAGTGTCTTCGACCCCTTCTCCATCACCTTTCGGCTGTGCTCGACGCGCCACTTCGTCACCGGCACGTCGCCGATGGTCGGGAGAATGTGGGCGTTGAGTCGTGACTCGCGCCCTTCCATCGTGCGTGGCTGCTTGCCTCGCTCACGACTGTCGCGCAGGTACTCCTCGCCGAGCATCCGGATCGTGCGGGAGGCGCGAACGTCGGCGCCGGAGGGTGTCTCCTTGTCGGTGTCCAGCGCGGCCTCGGCCTGAGCGAAGATCTTGCGGGCCTCCTCCTCGGAGGGTGCGCGACGCAGCACCCGCTTCCACGGCTCGCCCTCGCCGGCCGGCGCCTTGAAGTACACCTGGTACTTGTTGCTGCCCGGTGCCGGTGCGTAGAGACGCACCCGCCACGGCCGGGTGCCGCCGCCGACAGTGCGCGGCTTGCCCTGGGCGAGCAGCTTCGGCTGAGAACGAGCGGCCACCGAGACCTCCTAGGCTGGAGGCACCATCGTACGCTGGTTTCGTGCATCACTCTCGTGCATCACTCAAGGGGAAAGTGATGCACGTGCCACTCGTCAGGAGTCACAGGAATGGCCAACCGTCTCGCCTCGGCAACGAGTCCATATTTGCTCCAACACGCCGAGAATCCGGTGGATTGGTGGGAGTGGGGACCCGAAGCCTTCGAGGACGCAAGGCGCCGTGATGCACCAGTTTTGCTGTCCGTCGGGTACGCCGCCTGCCACTGGTGCCATGTGATGGCGCACGAGTCGTTCGAGGACGAGGCGACGGCGGCGTACCTCAACGAGCACTTCGTCAGCGTCAAGGTCGACCGCGAGGAGCGGCCGGACGTCGACGCTGTGTACATGCAGGCGACCACGTCGATGACCGGGCACGGCGGCTGGCCGATGACGTGCGTGCTCGACCACGACGGCAGCCCGTTCTTCGCCGGCACGTACTTCCCGGACCGGCCGCGGCACGGGCAGCCGTCGTTCCGGCAGGTGCTGGAGGCGCTGAGCGACGCGTGGGTCAACCGTCGGGACGAGGTGGCGCGCGTGGGCGCGACGCTGCGCGAGCACCTGGTCTCGACAAGCTCGACCACCGGGTTCGGCTCCCTCGGTGCCGGGACGCTCGACGCGGACGTCGCGGTCGCGACGCTGGCGGCGGAGTACGACGAGGAGTGGGGCGGGTTCGGGGGAGCGCCGAAGTTCCCGCCGTCGATGGTGCTGGAGTTCCTGTGGCGGTACGGCGAGCGCGAGATGCTCGGCGCGACGCTGGAGGCGATGGCTCGTGGCGGCATCCACGACCAGCTCGGCGGCGGCTTCGCGCGCTACTCCGTCGACCGCGCCTGGGTGGTGCCGCACTTCGAGAAGATGCTCTACGACAACGCCCTGCTGCTGCGCGTGTACGCCGAGTGGGGGACTCCCCTCGGGCGGCGCGTCGCCGACGGGATCGCGGCGTTCCTGCTCGCGGAACTGGGTACGCCGGAAGGCGGCTTCGCCTCGGCGCTCGACG
Source organism: Nocardioides hungaricus (assembly GCF_054782915.1). Classification (NCBI taxonomy): domain Bacteria; kingdom Bacillati; phylum Actinomycetota; class Actinomycetes; order Propionibacteriales; family Nocardioidaceae; genus Nocardioides; species Nocardioides hungaricus. The sequence goes on from NZ_BAAGRO010000033.1 coordinate 78,545, forward strand.
CCGACTCCGAGGGCGAGGAGGGCACCTTCTACGTCTGGACGCCCGCCCAGCTGGTCGAGGTGCTCGGCCCCGACGACGGCGCCTGGGCGGCGCGGCTGCTCTCGGTCACCGCCACCGGCACCTTCGAGCGCGGCGCCTCGACGCTCCAACTCCTCGCCGACCCGGACGACCCGGTGCGCTGGGAGTCCGTGCGCCAGCGGCTGCTCGACGCCCGGGAGGGACGCGAGCGGCCGGCGCGCGACGACAAGGTCGTGGCCGCCTGGAACGGTCTCGCGATCAGTGGCCTGTGCCGGGCGGGGTACGCCGACGCGGCGCTCGACGCGGGCGAGCTGCTGTGGCGCGTGCACATCGTCGACGGGCGGCTCCGCCGCGTGTCCCGCGACGGCGTCGTCGGCACGCCTGCGGGCGTGCTCGAGGACCATGGCTGCGTGGCGGCCGGCTTCCTCGATCTGCTCCAGGTGACCGGTGACGCGGTCTGGCTCGAGCGGGCGTGCGTCCTGCTCGACGCGGCGCTCGACCACTTCGCCGCCGAGGACGGTGGCTTCTTCGACACCGCCGACGACGCCGAGGAGCTGGTCGCCCGGCCGCGCGATCCCTCCGACAACGCCTCGCCGTCCGGCCTGTCCTCGCTGGTCGACGCGCTGCTGACCTACGCCGCGGTCACCGGGTCCGGCCGGCACCGCGACGCGGCCGAGGCGGCGCTCGCGGCGGTCGCCGTGCTCGCCGAGCGGGCTCCGCGCTTCGCCGGCTGGTCGCTCGCTGCGGCGCAGGCGATGACGTCCGGACCGGCCGAGGTCGCGGTCGTCGGCCCGGCGTCCCCGGAGCGGGACGCGCTCGAGCAGGAGGCGCGGCGACACCCGGGCGCGGTCGTGGTGGTCGCCGCCGGGCCGTCCGACGACATCCCGCTGCTGGCCGGTCGCGGCCCGCTCGACGGCCGGCCGGCGGCGTACGTCTGCCGCGGGCTGGTGTGCCGACGGCCGGTGACCACGGTGGCGGATCTCGGCGCCGCGCTCACGGGCTGAGCAGGCGCGGCAGCAGCACCGGCAGCACGGCCTCGAGGTCCTCGTTGAACAGCAGGTGCCTGCGCGACTCGACCAGCAGCAACTCCTTGGCCGGCGCCCGGAGCCGGGCGTACACCTCGCGCATGTAGGCCAGGGGGAACAGCGGGTCGCCGGTGCCCGCGATGACCGTCACCGGGCAGCGGGAGGGCGCGACGGGCGTGGCGAGCATCCCGGCGAGCAGGCTCAGCGGATAGCTGCGCCGCCCCAGCGGGTCGGCGAAGAAGCGCTCCAGGACGACGGGGTCGTCGGTGATCCGATCGAGGTCGAGGTACGCCGCGATCGGCACCGGTACGGCGGGGGCGAGTCGACCGGCCGTGACCAGTGCGCGCCGCGCGGCCGGGTAGGCCCGCCGCAGGGCCCGGGGCGCCCGGGTCACGTCGAGCGACCCGGCGAGGCTGGGATCGAGGGCGTTGTGCGCGTACACCTGGTCGGCGGCGTCGGACCGCGCGGCGACGGCAAGGGCGAGGACGCCGCCCTGGCTGGAGCCCAGGAGCAGGGTCCGCGGCCGGGGCAGGGTCTGCGCGGTCCAGTCGAGCGCGTCGGCGGCGTTCGCGACCAGGTCGGCGAACGTCGGGCGACGGCGCACCCGCGGGCTCTTGCCGTGCGCGGCCGGGTGCAGGCCGACCACGCTGAGCCCGGCACGGTTGAGGGCGTCGAGGAACTCCTCGTAGAAGAGCGGGTGGGTCATCGTGCCGGGGAGGAACACCACGGCCGGCGCCGACGGCTCGCCCTCCCAAACGGACAGGGCGACGGGGAAGCCCGCCGACTCGAGGAGCACCTCCCGGTACGCCTCCGGTCGCTGGACCGCGTTCAGGGCCTGCTGCTCAGGGGTGCGCATGCCTCCGGCGTACCACGGTCAAGGACCGGGGACGACGGCCGAAGGTCCCGCTCAGCGCAGGGCGTAGGTCGCCATCGAGACGCCGACGTAGTGCGAGACGAACGCGAGGATCGTGAACGTGTGGAACACCTCGTGGAAGCCGAACCAGCGCGGCCACGGGTTCGGCCGCTTGAAGCCGTACACCACCCCGCCGAAGGTGTAGAGCGCGCCGCCGACGCAGATCATCACGAACGTCGCGATGCCGACGCCCAGGCCGAGCCGGGTCGCGCCGTCGAGGAAGCTGGGGACGAAGAAGATCGCGGCCCAGCCGAGCGCGACGTAGATCGGGACGTAGAGCCAGCGCGGCGCGTCGGTCCAGCAGATCCGGAACCCGACGCCGAGGATCGCGCCGCTCCAGACGGTCGCGAGCAGCACGATCCGCTCGGTGCCCTCGAGGAGCAGCAGGCTGAACGGCGTGTAGGAGCCCGCGATGAGCAGGAAGATGTTCGAGTGGTCGAACCGGCGCAGGAACGCCCAGACCCGCGGCGACCAGGTGCCGGTGTGGTAGATCGCCGAGACGGTGAAGAGGATCAGTGCGGAGCCGGTGAACAGCGCCGACCCGATCCGGGTCGCGTTCGTCGGCGAGAGCGCGATGAGCACGATGCCGGCGGCGAGCGTGAGCGGGGCGGTCGCGAGGTGCAGCCAGCCGCGGAGCCGGGGCTTGATCTCGGCCTTGAGGTCCGCGACGGCGTCGTGGAGCTGGTCCAGCCCCGCCCGCATCGCCTGGTTCATGCCGCGAACCTACCCGGCGCCCGGTGACGGAAACTCCACGCCCGGTGAACGGCGGATCAACGCGTGAGCCACGTCCCGCCGGTAGCCTGGCAGGGTGGCGGACTGGAAGCGGGGGCTCCGGAGGGTGCTCTACCCGGCGTACGAGGCTCGGATGCTGCGCCGGATGCCCGAGGCCATCCCCAAGCACGTCGGCGTGATGCTCGACGGCAACCGTCGGTGGGCCAAGGCCGTCGGCCGCGACACCGCGCACGGTCACCGGGTCGGCGCCGCCAACATCGAGCCGCTGCTGGGCTGGTGCGACGAGGTCGGCATCGAGGTGGTCACGCTGTGGCTGCTCTCGACCGACAACCTGAACCGCCCCGAGGCACAGCTCGCGCCGTTGCTCGACATCATCGGCGAGGCCGTCGCCTCGCTGGCCGACCAGCAGCGGTGGCGGATCCACCCGGTGGGCGCGCTCGACCTGCTGCCGGCGGCCCTGGCGGAGAGGCTCAAGGCCGCCGCGGAGGCCACCCGGGACGTCGACGGGATGCTCGTCAACGTCGCGGTCGGGTACGGCGGCCGCCGGGAGATCGCGGACGCCGTCCGGTCGCTGTTGCAGGAGGCGTCGGCGCAGGGCATCTCGATCCACGAGCTCGCCACCACCATCGACGTCGAGCACATCGCCGAGCACCTCTACACCAGGGGCCAGCCCGACCCCGACCTGGTGATCCGCACGTCGGGGGAGCAGCGGCTGGGCGGGTTCCTGCTCTGGCAGAGCGCGAAGTCGGAGTTCTACTTCTGCGAGGCCTACTGGCCGGAGTTCCGCCGCGTCGACTTCCTCCGGGCGATCCGCGCCTACGCCCATCGCGAGCGCCGCTTCGGGGCCTGATCGCCGTCACGCAGGGTTCACCCCGCGTTCTGGCGTGTCGTCCCGGAACCGCCGGACCACCGGCGTACTTTCGCGGGTAACGGCGAGTGGGGAAGCTCGCCGTATCGGGAGGCCCGTTCGTGAGAGATCGCGACTGCACAGCACGGCAGCCCGGCTGCCGCGTGACCGGGAGCCGGCACTCCGGCGCTCGGGCTCGTTCCGGTCCGTCTGCTTGACCCACGGCCGGGGCGCAGAGTGCTCGCGCCGGCCTGCGAAGGGGTGTCACCGTGCCGAACCAGGCTCCGAAGACCCAGCGCTCCGCGTCCACCGCCGCGAAGGCCCGGACCCGCGCGAGATCCGCGCCGTCCGTGCGCACCTACGTCCTCGACACCAGCGTCCTGCTCGCCGACCCCGGCGCCCTGGGCCGCTTCGAGGAGCACGAGGTGGTGCTGCCGGTCGTGGTGATCACCGAACTGGAGGGCAAGCGGCACCACCCCGAGCTGGGCTTCTTCGCCAGAACGGCGCTCCGCACGCTCGACGAGATGCGGGTGACGCACGGCCGCCTCGACGAGCCGATCCCGGTCGGCGACCACGGCGGCACGATCCGCGTCGAGCTCAACCACACCGACCCCGAGGCGCTGCCGTCCGGCTTCCGGCTCGGCGACAACGACACCCGCATCCTCGCCGTCGCCTGCAACCTCGCCAACGAGGGCGCCGACGTCACGCTGGTCTCCAAGGACCTGCCGCTGCGGATCAAGGCCTCGGCGGTCGGCCTCGACGCCGAGGAGTACCGCGCCGAGACGATCAGCGACTCCGACACCGGCTACTCCGGCATGGCCGAGCTCGAGGTGCCCGCCGGCGACCTCGACGAGCTGTACGACGTCGGCACCCTCGACCTCGCGGTGGCCCGCGACCTGCCCTGCCACCAGGGCCTGGTGCTGCTCTCCGACCGGGGTACGGCGCTGGGCCGGGTCGGCCCGGACAAGCAGGTGCACCTGGTGCGCGGCGACCGCGAGGCGTTCGGCATCCACGGCCGCTCCGCCGAGCAGCGCGTCGCGCTGGAGATGCTGCTCGACCCCGAGGTCGGCATCGTCTCTCTCGGCGGCCGCGCCGGCACCGGCAAGTCCGCGCTCGCGCTGTGCGCCGGCCTGGAGGCGGTGATGGAGCGCCGCCAGCACCAGAAGGTCGTGGTGTTCCGCCCGCTGTTCGCGGTCGGCGGCCAGGAGCTCGGCTACCTGCCCGGCTCGGAGTCGGAGAAGATGTCACCTTGGGCGCAGGCGGTCTTCGACACCCTCGGCGCGATCACCTCGCGCGACGTGATCGACGAGGTCCTCGACCGCGGCATGCTCGAGGTGCTCCCGCTGACCCACATCCGCGGCCGCTCGCTGCACGACGCGTTCGTCATCGTGGACGAGGCGCAGTCGCTGGAGCGCAACGTGCTGCTCACGGTGCTCTCGCGCATCGGCGCGAACTCCAAGGTGGTGCTCACCCACGACGTCGCCCAGCGCGACAACCTCCGGGTGGGCCGCCACGACGGCGTGGTCGCGGTCGTCGAGAAGCTCAAGGGGCACCCGCTGTTCGCCCACGTCACGCTGACCCGGTCCGAGCGGTCCCCCATCGCCGCGCTGGTCACCGAGATGCTGGAGAACGTCGCGCTCTGAGCCAGGAGGAGGCTGCAGGTTTCCCCGGCTGACCGGGGAAACCTGTCACCTCCTGTGGCACCTGTGACAGTCGTGGCGCCAGCTTGCGCGAATCGAGAGGTCGGATCCCGCCGTTCGGTTTGCAACCACCTGCCTGGTCGGGCAGGGTGGCGCGTGATCTTTTCGTGACCTCCAGGCCACTCGGGCGGTTGGAGGAGCGGACTGCCCGAGTCGTCTACCCCCGAGCGAACGAGCCCTTGTCGAAGCGCACCAAGTACGTCCCGAAGCACCGGCACGTCCCCGAGCCGACGCTCGCCGAGGCGCCGCGGAAGATCCTCAAGAGCACGGTCGTGATGTCCTCCGTGGCGGTCGCCGTCACCGGGGTGGCCGTGTCCGGCGGCGTCCTCAAGAGCACGGTGGGCGTCTCCACCGCCGCCGACGACCTCGGTACGACGGTCGGGTCGCCCTTCCAGGGCGCGCCTCTCCAGGGCGGCTCGGTCGCCGACGCCGAGCGGGCGCCGGTGCTCTCCCGCTCCTCGGACCGGCGGGTCGCCGATCCGGTGAAGGCCGCCGCGCTGTCGGTCGCGAGCGGCCCGGCGATGGCTCGCAGCGTCGAGCTCTCCGCGGGCGACCCGCGCGACATCGCCCGGGCGCTGATGCCGCGGTTCGGCTTCTCCTCCGACCAGTTCGGCTGCCTCGACTCGCTCTGGACGCGCGAGAGCGGCTGGAACCCGGCCGCGGAGAACCCCTCGTCCGGCGCCTACGGCATCCCGCAGTCGCTGCCCGGCTCCAAGATGGCCAGTGCCGGCGCCGACTGGGCGACCAACCCGGCCACCCAGATCGAGTGGGGCCTCGGCTACATCCGCGATCGCTACGGCAGCCCGTGCGGCGCCTGGGCCCAGTCCGAGTCGGTCGGCTGGTATTAGGGGCGGGTCATCGACTCCACGTCGAGCGCCTCGTCGAGCTGGGCCTCGGTGAGCTCGCCGCGCTCGACGTAGCCCATCGCGATCACGGTCTCCCGGATCGTCGCGCCCTCGGCGAGCGCCCGCTTGGCGACCTTGGCCGCGGCCTCGTAGCCGAGGTGCTTGTTGAGCGGCGTCACGACGGACGGCGAGGACTCGGCGTACTGCCGCATCCGCTCGGCGTTCGCGGTGATCCCGTCGACGCAGCGCTCGGCCAGCAGCCGCGAGGATGCCGCCAGCAGCCGCACCGACTCGAGCACGTTGCGCGCCATCACCGGCATCGCGACGTTGAGCTCGAAGCTGCCGCTCGCGCCGGCCGCGGCCACGGCGGCGTCGTTGCCGACCACCTGGAAGCAGACCATCAGCGTGGCCTCCGGCAGCACCGGGTTGACCTTGCCGGGCATGATGCTCGACCCCGGCTGGAGGTCGGGCAGGTGGATCTCGGCGAGGCCGGTCGTCGGCCCGGACGACATCCAGCGCAGGTCGTTGCAGACCTTGGTCAGGCCGACCGCGTAGGTGCGCAGCACACCGCTCAGCTCGACCAGCGAGTCGCGGGTGCCCTGGGCCTCGAAGTGGTTGCGCGCCTCGGCGAACGGCTGCCCGGTCGTCTCCGCGAGTACGCCGATGACGCGCTCGGCGAAGCGCGGCGGCGTGTTGATCCCGGTACCGACGGCGGTGCCGCCCAGCGGCAGCTCGCGGACGCGGGGCAGGACGGACTCGAGCCGCTCGGCGGCGTACCGCACCGTGGCGGCGTAGCCGCCCAGTTCCTGGCCGAGCATCACCGGCGTCGCGTCCATCAGATGCGTGCGCCCGGACTTCACCAGGCCGGCGAACTCGTCGGCCTTGGCCTCCAACGAGGTCGCCAGCACATCGAGCGCCGGCAGCAGGTCGTCGACGACCGCGAGGGCCGCGGCGACGTGGATCGCGGTCGGGAAGGTGTCGTTGCTGGACTGGCTGGCGTTGACGTGGTCGTTGGGGTGCACCTCGGTGCCGGCGCGCTGGGCGAGAGTCGCGATGACCTCGTTGGCGTTCATGTTCGAGCTGGTGCCCGACCCGGTCTGGAAGACGTCGATCGGGAAGGCGTCGTCGTGCTCGCCCTCAGCCACCGAGGTCGCCGCGGACTCGATCGCGGCGGCCTGCTCCGGCTCGAGGATGCCGAGCTCGCCGTTGACCCGCGCGGCCGCGGCCTTCACCCGGCCGATCGCGTGGATGAGGGCCGGCTCGAGCGGCGTACCGCTGATCGGGAAGTTCTCGACCGCCCGCTGGGTCTGCGCCCGCCACAGCGCGGCGGCGGGCACGCGGACCTCGCCCATGCTGTCGTGCTCGACGCGGAAGTCGTCTCCGGAGCTCATGGCTCGGACGTTACCCGCGCGACGTAGAGCCAGTACCGCTCGTCGCGATCCTGGAGCAGCACGTCGTAGGGCTTCGCCTCGGCGCTCCCGAACACCGCGCGCATCCGCTCCTCCAATTCCGGCGCCTCCGCCGCCGACCAGATGGCGAGTGCGCCGCCGGGGCGCAGCGCCTGCCGCGCGGACTCCAGCGCCGGGGCGCGGTACAGGGCCTCGTTGGTGCCGTGCACCAGGTGGCCGGGTCCGTTGTCGACGTCGAGCAGGACCAGGTCGTACGTCGCCGGCGCAGCCTCGGCCAGCGCGACCGCGATGTCCGCGACGACGACCGCCACCCGCTCGTCGGCGAGCAGCGCCGGACCATGCGGGATGGTGCCGTCGCGCATCCAGTCGACCAGCGGCTGCTCGACCTCGACGACGGCGCACCTCTCCACGCGGCTGTCGGCGAGCACCTCGTGCATGGTGAAGCCGAGCCCGAGCCCGCCGACCACGACGGCGTACGGGTGGTCGACGAGCTCGAGAGCCGCGGAGGCCAGCGCGCGCTCGCTGCCGACCTCTAGTGTGTCCATCACGAAGAGGCCGTTCGCGCGCAACTCCAGCGCCGACGGCGCGCCCTCGTCGCGGCGCTCACGCAGCACCAGCTCGCCGCGCTCGGTCTCGGCACGCGCGATCTCGACGTACTCCACGGATCCGTGTTGCCCGGCCCGAGACGGTCAGTCGAAGATCTGGCCGAGCCAGCTCTCCTTGCGCCGCTTCTGGTAGTGGCCACCCTGCTGGTAGCCCCCGTGGTGGCCGCTCTTCTGGTAGCCGTAGGCCGGCGGGGCGGGCGCCGGTGCCTGCGGTGCGGGCTGGCCCAGCGAGCGCTCGATGATCTTGTCCAGCTCGCCGCGGTCGAGCCAGACCCCGCGGCAGGTCGGGCAGTAGTCGATCTCGATCCCGTTGCGCTCGCTCATCACGAGCGCTGTTCCGTCAGTGGGGCACTGCATGGTCGAGTCCTCTCGGTCGGTTCACCTGGTCAAACGGATGAGCGACCCGCCGGGTTCCGGTGCCGCCGGGACGTCATGCGGGTTGGTCGTGGGGGCAGTGACCGGGTTGTCTCGACCGTCATTTCGGCGCAATTGCGCTGTTGTGGCAATGCTCGGCCTGGCCCGGCTGCCATTCCGGCGCAATTGCGCTGTCATGGCGGTGCCCTCCGCCTGCCGTTCCGGCGCCGGTCGTCGGGCCAGCCGCCTCGTACGACCCGCCCGGCGCACCCCGCTACTCCGCCGAGCGCACCCGGATGCCGGCGGCGCCGAGCGAGCCCAGCGGGACGGTGACGGCGCCGGAGGGGTCGGTGAAGAAGTCGTTGCCCTTGTCGTCGACGACGATGAAGGCGGAGAAGTCCTCGACCTCGATCCGCCAGACCGCCTCCATGCCGAGCTCGGGGTACTCGATGACCTCCTGGCTCCTGATGCAGTCCTGCGCGAGCCGCGCGGCCGGGCCGCCGATCGAGCCGAGGTAGAAGCCGCCGTACTCCTCGCACGCCTCGGTGACCTGCGGGGAGCGGTTGCCCTTGGCGAGCATCACCATCGAGCCGCCGGCCGCCTGGAAGGACTTCACGTAGGAGTCCATCCGCCCGGCGGTGGTCGGCCCGAAGGACCCCGACGCCATCCCGGCCGGTGTCTTGGCCGGGCCGGCGTAGTAGACCGGGTGGTCGCGCAGGTACGCCGGCATCGGCTCGCCCGCGTCGAGCCGCTCCTGGATCTTGGCGTGCGCGATGTCGCGCGCGACGACCAGCGGCCCGGTCAGCGACAGCCGGGTCTTGACCGGGTGCTTCGACAGCTCGGTCAGGATCGCCGGCATCGGCTGGTTCAGGTCGATCGAGACCACCTCGCCGCCGGTGATGTCGTCCGCCACCCCGGCGGAGGGCATGTACTGCGCCGGATCCGTCTCGAGCTGCTCGAGGAAGACGCCCTCGGGCGTGATCTTGCCGAGCGCCTGCCGGTCCGCCGAGCACGACACCGCGATCGCGACCGGGCACGAGGCGCCGTGCCGCGGCAGCCGCACCACCCGCACGTCGTGGCAGAAGTATTTGCCGCCGAACTGCGCGCCGATGCCGAAGGACTGGGTCAGCTCGAAGACCCGCTGCTCCAGCTCCACGTCGCGGAAGCCGTGCGCCGACATCGACCCCGACGTCGGCAGGTTGTCGAGGTAGTGCGCCGAGGCGTACTTCGCGGTCTTCAGCGCGAACTCCGCCGACGTGCCGCCGATCACCACCGCCAGGTGGTACGGCGGGCAGGCGGCCGTGCCGAGCGAGCGGATCTTCTCGTCGAGGAACTGCAATAGCCGCTGCGGGTTCAGGACCGCCTTGGTCTCCTGGAAGAGGAACGACTTGTTGGCCGACCCGCCGCCCTTGGCCATGAACAGGAACTTGTACTCGGGGGCGCCGTGGGAGGGGGTGGAGTAGATCTCGATCTGCGCCGGCAGGTTGGTGCCGGTGTTCCTCTCCTCGTACGTCGTCAGCGGCGCCAACTGGGAGTAGCGCAGGTTGAGCCTGGTGTAGGCGTCGTACACGCCGCGCGAGATCGCCTCGCCGTCGTCGGCCCCGGTCAGCACGCCCTCGGACCTCTTGCCCATCACGATCGCGGTGCCGGTGTCCTGGCACATCGGCAGCACGCCGCCGGCGGAGATGTTGACGTTCTTGAGCAGGTCGAGCGCGACGAACCGGTCGTTCCCCGACGCCTCGGGGTCGTCGATGATCCGGCGCAATTGCGCCAGGTGTGCCGGCCGCAGGTAGTGGCTGATGTCGTGCATCGCCTCGGCGGTCAGCCGCCGGATCGCCTCCGGCGACACCCGCAGGAAGGTCTCGCCGTCGGCCTCGAAGGTCGAGACGCCCTCGGTCGTGACCAGCCGGTACGGCGTGTCGTCCGCTCCGGTCGGGAGGAGGTCGCTGTACAGGAACGCCGCCGGCTGCAGGGAGGGAGGGGAGGGATCGGTCGCCACGAGCGTCCAGCGTAGCCGGGCGTTCACGCCTGCGGCCGGCCAGGGCCATCCGGGGGTAACGTGCGTTTCAACATGGCCAGCGAAGGTTCGCGAGGCGCACCGTCAGTGCGCGACGACCCAGGAGGACTTGTGAAGGCTCGGCAGTATCTCGTCACGCTGGTCGCCATCGCGGCGGCCGCGGCGCTCAGCTCGTGCGCGGCGCCCGAGGACGACAGCGGCAGTGGCTCGAAGACCAGCAGCGGCGCGGACGCCGCGACCGCGACGTCGGCGGAGGACTTCGGCGGCATGGATGGACTGGTCAAGGCCGCCCAGGAGGAGGGCGAGCTGAACGTCATCGCGCTCCCGCCCGACTGGGCCAACTACGGAAACATCATCGCGGCGTTCCAGGACAAGTACGGCATCACGGTCAACTCCGCCCAGCCGAACGCCGCCAGTCAGGACGAGATCAACGCGGCGAACCAGCTCGCCGGCTCCGACCGGGCCCCGGACGTCTTCGACCTCGGCCAGTCGGTCGCGCTCGCGAACACCGACATGTTCGCGCCGTACCAGGTCGAGAGGTTCGACGAGATCCCGGCCGAGTTCAAGGATCCGAACGGCGCCTGGGTCAACGACTACGGCGGCTACATGTCGATCGGCTACGACTCCAGCAAGGTCCCCGACGTCACCTCCCTCGACGACCTGCTCGGCCCCGAGTTCAAGGGCAAGGTCGCGCTGAACGGCGACCCGACCCAGGCCGGCGCCGCGTTCAGCGGCGTGGTGATGGCGGCGGTGGCCAACGGCGGCTCCGCGGACGACATCGCCCCGGGCGTGGACTTCTTCAAGAAGCTGAAGGACGCCGGCAACTTCCTGCCGGTCGACCCGACCCCGGCGACCATCGAGTCCGGCCAGACTCCGGTCGTCATCGACTGGGACTACCTGAACGCCGTCGAGTCCCAGAAGCTCGACAGCTGGAAGGTCGTCGTCCCGTCGGAGGCGCCGATCGCGGGCTACTACTTCCAGGCGATCAACAAGGACGCCCCCAACCCGGCCGCCGCGCGGCTGTGGCAGGAGTTCCTCTACAGCGACGAGGGCCAGAACCTGTGGCTGGCCGGCGGCGCCCGCCCGGTGCGCGCCGACGCGATGGCCGCGGCCGGCACCATCGACCAGAAGCTGTGGGACGCGCTGCCCACGGTCTCGGGCACGCCGGTGATCCCGACCAACGACCAGACCGAGCAGATGGCCGCCTACCTCGCGGACAACTGGGCGAAGGCAGTCGGCTGAGCACCGATGCTCCGGCGCGGCCGGCCCGGCGGCTCTCCGTCGGGCCGGCCGTCGGCCTGCTGCCGTTCCTCGGCTACGTCACGATCTTCCTGCTCGTCCCGACCGTCACGGTCGCCGTGGGCGCCTTCCAGGACGCCGACGGCGGCTTCACGCTCGACCAGGTCCGCGCGCTCGGCGAGGAGACGCCCCTGCGCGTCCTGCGGGGGAGCCTGATCCTCTCGCTGGCCTCGGCCGCGATCGGCGCGGTCCTCGGCGCCCTGCTCGCCTACCTGATCGCCACCGCGTCGCCGCGCAGCCTGCTGCGCCGCGCGGTGGTCGCCGTGTGCGGCGTGCTCGCGCAGTTCGGCGGCGTCACACTGGCCTTCGCCTGGATGGCGACCCTCGGCTTCAACGGCCTGGTCACCAACCTGATGGCCGACCTCCTCGGCACCGACGACACCGGGTCGTCTTGGCTCTACGGCATGCCGGGCCTGATCCTGGTCTACACCTACTTCCAGATCCCGCTCATGGTGATCGTCTTCCTCCCGGCGCTGGAGGGGCTGCGGCCGCAGTGGCGCGAGGCGGCGGTCGGCCTCGGCGCCACCACCACCCAGTACTGGCTGCGCGTCGGCTTCCCGCTGCTCCGCCCGGCGTTCCTCGGCTCCGCGCTGCTGCTCTTCGCGAACGCCTTCGCGGCCTACGCCACCGCGGCCGCTCTCGTGACCCAGGGGGCGCCGATCACGCCGCTGCTGATCCGCTCGGCGCTCACCAGCGAGATCGTCCTGGGCCGGGCGAACCTCGCCTTCGCGCTGGCCCTGGAGATGGTGGTCGTCGTCGCGATCGTGATGGCGGCGTACTCCTGGCTGGTGCGCCGGACCTCGAGGTGGGCGCCGTGAGCGCCGCGCTCTGGCGGGCCACCCGGGTCGTCCTCCTGCTCGCCTTCGCGGTGTTCTTCCTCGTGCCGCTGCTCGCGCTGCTGGACTTCAGCACCACCGACCTCGCCACCGGCGGCCGGACCGCCGCGGCCTGGACCTCGCTGTTCGACGATCCGCTGATGAGCGAGGCGATCCGTACGTCGCTGCTGCTGGCCGTGCTGACGGTCCTCGGCATGGTCGTGCTGCTGGTGCCGACGATGGTCTGGACCCGCCTACGGGTGCCGCGGGCGACCCGGCTGCTGGAGTTCCTGTGCCTGCTGCCGCTGACGATCCCCGCGCTGGTGCTCGTGGTCGGGCTGGACAACGTCTACTCCTGGGTCGACTACCTGATCGGCGACTCGCCGCTGACGCTGGCCTTCGTGTACGTCGTGCTGGTGCTGCCCTACTCCTACCGGGCGATCGACGCCTCGCTGTCGGGGATCGACTCGGCCACCCTCGCCGAGGCGGCCCGCTCGCTCGGTGCCGGCTGGGGCACCGTGATCGTGCGCGTGATCGTGCCGAACATCTGGTCCGGCGTGCTGAGCGCGGCGTTCGTCTCCGTGGCGCTCGTGCTCGGCGAGTTCACCGTCGCCTCGCTGCTCAACTTCAACTCGCTGCCGGTGGCGCTCGTGCTGCTCGGCAAGAGCAACGCCCCGATGTCGATGGCCGCGGCCCTCGGCTCGATCGTGTTCGCGTTCGCGCTGCTGGTCGCGCTGTCGCTGCTGGACCGCCGTCGGCACACCCTCAGGAGGACCCGATGACCGCCGCCGTCGAGCTCGCCGGCCTGCACCGCTCCTACGGCGACGTCCACGCCCTGGCCGGCCTGGACCTCCGGCTCGCGCCCGGGGAGCTGGTCGTCCTGCTCGGCCCCTCCGGGTGCGGCAAGACCACGGCGCTGCGCATCCTCGCCGGGCTCGAGCATCCCGACACCGGCACGGTCCGTGTGGGCGGCCGCGACCTGACCCGGGTGCCGCCGAACAAGCGTGACATGGGCATGGTCTTCCAGGCCTACAGCCTGTTCCCCCACCTGACCGTCCTCGACAACGTCGCCTTCGGGCTCAGACTGCGCGGCCGCTCCCGGGCCGAGCAGCGGCGGCGGGCCGGCGACATGCTCGACCTGGTCGGCCTCGACCACCACCAGGACCGCTACGCGCACCAGCTGTCCGGCGGCCAGCAGCAGCGGGTCGCCCTGGCCCGGGCGCTGGCCATCGAGCCGAGCGTGCTGCTCCTCGATGAGCCGCTCTCGGCGCTCGACGCGAAGGTGCGGGTCCAGCTGCGCGACGAGATCCGGCGGGTGCAGCTCGACGTCGGCACCACCACGCTCTTCGTCACCCACGACCAGGAGGAGGCGCTGGCCGTCGCCGACCGGGTCGGCGTCATGAACGCCGGCCGGCTCGAGCAGATCGCGGCGCCGGCCGACCTCTACGTGTCGCCGGCCACCCCGTTCGTCGGCCAGTTCGTCGGGATCAGCAACCGGATCCCCGCACGGAGCGCCGACGGCCGCGCCGAGCTGCTCGGCGCCTCCCTGCCGACGCTCCCCGGCTCGGCGACCGGCACCGGTACGGCGCTGGTGCGGCCCGAGGCGGTGCGGCTGGACCCCGACGCGGCAGGCGAGGCGACGGTGACGGCGGTGGCGTTCCTCGGCCCGGTCTCGCGGGTCACCGTCACCCTGGCCGACGCGACGCTCGTGGACGCCCAGCTGCCGAGCCCCGCCGCCGCGCGCCTCCAGGTGGGGGACCGGGTGCGCGTGAGCGTCGAGCCGGTGCCGGTGCTCGTCGTCGCCGACTGACGGCGCCGGCGCCGCTCAGCCGGCGCCGCTGGGCTGCTCCGCGGCGTCCGCCATGGCGTGCGAGGGGATCCGGCCGGCGTGCTCGTGGTCGACGGTGAGGTTCTCGCCGGTGCTCGGGTCGAAGAGGTGGATCTTCGAGCCGTCGACCCAGATCTCGGCCTCCTCGCCCTCGGTGATCCGGCTGGCGCCGTCCAGCGACACCACGAGCTGGGTGTGCAGCGACTCGCCGTCCAGGTCGCGCTCGAGCTGCCGCAGCTGCTCCTCGACCTCCGGCGGCGCCTCGAACGGGATGTAGGCGTAGGTCTCGTTGCCCAGCCACTCCACGACGTCCACCGGGGCCCGGAACGTCGAGCCGGCGCTCCGGTCGGCGACGACCGAGGCGTCCTCGAAGTGCTCGGGCCGGATGCCGGCCATCAGCAGCCCCCTGCCCTCGGCCTTCCGCGCCTTCTCGGCCGGCAGCTCCACGGTGCCGAACGGCAGCTTCACCGTGGTGCCCTCGACGGTCGCGGGCAGGAAGTTCATCGGCGGGGAGCCGATGAAGCCGGCCACGAACAGGTTGCCGGGGTTCTCGTAGAGCTCGCGCGGCGTCGCGAGCTGCTGGAGCACGCCGCGCTTGAGTACGGCGACCCGGTCGCCCAGGGTCATCGCCTCGGTCTGGTCGTGGGTGACGTAGACGGTCGTGATGCCGAGCCGCTTCTGGAGCCGGGAGATCTCGGTGCGCATCTGGCCGCGCAGCTTGGCGTCGAGGTTCGACAGCGGCTCGTCGAAGAGGAACGCGTCCGCCTCGCGCACGATCGCGCGCCCCATCGCGACCCGCTGCCGCTGGCCGCCCGACAGGTTGCCCGGCTTGCGCTCGAGGTGCTCGTCGAGCTCGAGGGTCTTGGACGCGGCGCGGACCTTCTCGTCCACCTCCTTGTCCGGCGCCTTGGCCAGCCGCAGGGGGAACGCGATGTTCTCGTAGACGGTCAGGTGCGGGTAGAGCGCGTAGTTCTGGAACACCATGGCCAGGTTCCGCTCGCGCGGCGCGAGGTCGTTGACCCGCTTGTCGCCGATCATCATGTCGCCCGAGGTGATGTCCTCGAGGCCGACGATCATCCGCAGCAGCGTGGACTTCCCGCAGCCCGACGGGCCGACGAGGATCATGAACTCGCCGTCCTGGACGTCGATGCTCACGTCGTTCACGGCCGGGAACCCGTCGCCGTACTTCTTGACGATGTTCAACATGTCGATGGAGGCCATCGGGTCACCCCTTCACCGCGCCGGACGTGAGCCCGGCGACGATCTTTCGCTGGAACAGCAGGACGATGATGATGATCGGGACGGTGACCACCACGGAGGCGGTGGCCAGCTGCCCGTACGGCGGGTTGAACGGATCGGGCCCGACGAAGTAGGACATCTGCGCCGGGACCGTGCGCGACGACGTCGTCGACGTCAGCGAGATCGCGAGCACGAACTCGTTCCACGCGAAGAAGAACGTCAGGATCGCGGCGGTGAAGACGCCCGGCGCCGCGAGCGGCACGATCACCTTGCGGAAGGCCTGCCACGACGTGGCGCCGTCCACCTGGGCGGCCTGCTCCATCTCCCACGGGATCTCGCGGAAGAACGCCGACAGCGTCCAGATCGCCAGCGGCAGCGTGAACGACATGTACGGGATGATCAGGCCGGGCCAGGTGTTGAACAGCCCGAAGGTCCGCCACATGTCGAACAGCGGGCCGACCAGCGACACCACCGGGAACATCGCGATCGCCAGCGCCAGCGAGAGCACCAGCCGCTTGCCCTTGAACTCCAGGCGCGCGATCGCGTACGCCGCCAGCGTGGCGAAGATGACCGAGAGCACCGTCGAGACGAGCGCGATGCCGAAGGAGTTGCGCAGCGCGTCCAGGAAGTCGGGGTTGTCGAGGATGTCCCGGTAGTTCTGGAGGGTCCACTCCTTCGGCAGGAACTGCGGGCTGCCGGCCGCGGTCTCGTCGGGCCCCTTGAACGACAGCGACAGGATCCAGACGACCGGCAGCAGGCACCAGACCAGGACGAGCACGAAGCCCACCCAGGTCCCGACCTTGGTGCGGGTCTCGTTGGACGGACCGGCCATCACGCCTCACCCCTCGCCTGCGCCAGGTCGACCTTGAACAGCTTCACGATCAGCCAGGCCAGCAGCAGCACGGTGAGGAAGAGCAGCACCGAGAGCGCCGAGCCGAGGCCGAGCTGCATCTGCTCGATCACCTGCCGGTAGGTCAGGAACGACGACGACTCGGTGTTCTGCGCGCCGCGCGTCATCACGAAGATGTTGTCGAAGATGCGGAAGGCGTCGAGCGCCCGGAACAGCACCGCCACCATGATCGCGGCCCGCATGTTCGGGAGGATCACCTTCCAGAGCCGCTGCCACCAGGTGGCGCCGTCGACCTTGGCGGCCTCGATCATGTCCTCGGAGACCTGCGAGAGACCGGCCAGGAGCAGCAGCGCCATGAACGGCGTGGTCTTCCAGATCTCCGAGACCATGATCGCGAACATCGCCGGCCAGTGGCTGCCGAACCAGTTGGTGTCCGCCTCGATCCACGGCAGCCAGCTGAACCAGGCGTTCACGAAGCCGTTGTTGAGGCTGAACGCGAACTGCCAGGCGAACGCCGAGACGACGGTGATGATGCCGTAGGGGATGAGGATCGCCGTACGGATGGCGCCGCGGGCGAAGACCACCCGGTGCATCACCATCGCGAACGCGAAGCCGATCACCAGCTCGACCACGACGGTGACCACCATGATCAGCACGGTGTTCCAGGTGTCGCGCCAGAACAGCGAGTCGGTGAGGACCGTGCCGTAGTTGGAGAGCCCGACGAACGCGCGGTCGTCGGGGGTGGTCAGCCGGTAGCGGTAGAGCGAGAGGTAGAGCGCCTGGATCATCGGCCACGCGGTGACGACCAGCATCACGATCACCGCCGGCAGGACCAGGCGCTGGCCGAGCCGGTTCTCGGCGCGGGAGCGGTCGCTCACGTGGACCTTCGCCACCGGCTTCACGTGCGGCTTCGCCACGGTGCTCACAGCAGCCTCCTTCCGTTCAGCACGTCCTCGATGAACCGCTGGGACTCCGCGGGCGTCTTCGAGTCCACGCCCGACGGCGGGTGCCAGGTGCTCTGGATGCCGCCGGAGATGTCGCTCCAGTACGGCGTGACGGTGCGCGGCGCCGCGGCGTCGAGGCTCTGCTGGAAGAGATCGAGCAGATCCTGCGGGTAGATCTTGGCGAGCGCCGGGTACTGGTAGCCCGCCGCGCTGGCCGGCATGTTGCCGGTGAGCTCGGCGTTGACGCCCTGGTTCTCCGGGCTGGTGATGCACTCGATCGCGGCCATCGCCTCGTCGACATTGTCGGAGAACGCGCTGACGCCGACGCCGATCCCGCCGTACGGCGGTCGCGACTCCTCGCCCTGGACGGTCTGCGGGTAGCGGGCGTAGCCGATGTCCTCCTTCACGTCGGGCTGGGTGGCGTCGTAGTTGGTCCAGATGTAGGTCCAGTTCGTCATGAACGCGCCCTGCGCGGAGCCGAAGGTGCCGCCCGCCTGGCCCTCCTGCGCGACCGAGAGGTCGGCCGGGGCGGCCGGCGACTTGGCCAGCTTCTCGATCACCCCGGCGGCGGCCTGGCCGGCGTCGGAGTCGATCTGGAGGGTGAGGTCGACGCCCTTCTCGGTGTCGGTGGCGATCTCGCCGCCGGCGCCGGAGATGAGGGCGTTGATCCAGACGACGTACCCCTCGTACTTGTTGGCCTGGACGGCGACCTTGCCGCCGTTGTCCGCGGCGGCCTGGATGATCTGGTCCCAGGTGACCGGCTGGCTCAGGTCGAGGCCGGTCTTCTGGACGAACGACTTGCGGTACCACAGCACCTGTGTGTTCGACCAGAACGGCGCCACGACCAGCTGGTCCTCCCAGGTGGCGGCGTCGGTCGCGCCCTGGAAGGACTGCTGGCTGAGCTTGTCCTGGAGCTCCTGCGGGAGCTCGGCGAGGTAGCCGGCGTTGGCGAACTCGGCCGTGAACGGCGGGTCGAGGCTCATGATGTCGATCGCGGGGTCCTCGGCCGCCAGCCGCCGCGCGAGCTGGATGCGCTGCTGGTTGGCGTCCTGGGGGAGGACCTGGGTCTGGATCGTGTAGTCGTCGGTGGAGCAGTTCTCCGCCACCTTCGCCTGCCCCCCGGAGTCGGGGTTGGTGTACCAGATCAGCGTGTCCTCAGAACTCGCGCTGGCCGAGCAGGCGGCGAGCAGGGCGGAGACGGACACCAGGGCGGCGGATGTGGCGAGAGCGCGGATAGAGGTCGAGCGTGCCCGAGCCATGCGCCCCTCCCTCCTCGTGAGTGGTCTGCCTCACATGTAGCCCTCTCGGGCCGAGTTGTAAACCCCGCGGGCTCCCGTCGTGGGCGGTGACCGCTAGTGTGAGCGCGCTCACCTTTACCACGGATCGTCCGGCACGTACCTGCCGGTGAAGGAGTTGTTGAAGCATGGCCACAGTCAGGTTCGAGGAGGCGCAGCGCTGGTATCCCGGCGCCGACAAGCCCGCCGTACCGGGGATCTCGCTCGAGATCGGAGACGGGGAGTTCATGGTCCTCGTCGGCCCCTCCGGATGCGGCAAGTCCACCACCCTGCGGATGCTCGCGGGGCTGGAGGAGGTCAACAAGGGGAGGGTCTTCATCGGGGACCGCGACATCACCCACACCCCGCCGAAGGACCGGGACATCGCGATGGTGTTCCAGAACTACGCGCTCTACCCGCACATGTCGGTCGCCGACAACATGGCGTTCGCGCTGAAGATGGCGAAGGTGCCGGCCGAGGAGCGGCAGAAGCGGGTCCAGGAGGCGGCCCGGATCCTCGGCCTGACCGAGTACCTCGACCGCAAGCCCAAGGCGCTCTCCGGCGGCCAACGCCAGCGCGTCGCCATGGGCCGCGCGATCGTCCGGCAGCCGCAGGTCTTCTGCATGGACGAGCCGCTCTCGAACCTCGACGCCAAGATGCGCGTGCACACCCGCACCGACATCGCCAAGCTCCAGTCCGACCTCGGCGTCACCACCGTCTACGTCACCCACGACCAGATCGAAGCGATGACGATGGGCGACCGGGTCGCGGTGATGAAGGACGGCTACCTCCAGCAGGTCGACACCCCGCTGGCGCTCTACGACAGGCCGGTCAACCTGTTCGTCGCCGGCTTCATCGGCTCCCCGCAGA
Organism: Nocardioides hungaricus; assembly: GCF_054782915.1. Lineage (NCBI taxonomy): Bacteria > Bacillati > Actinomycetota > Actinomycetes > Propionibacteriales > Nocardioidaceae > Nocardioides > Nocardioides hungaricus. Next base: position 98,129 of record NZ_BAAGRO010000033.1, read on the forward strand.
TGAACCTGATCCAGGCGCACGCCCAGGACGGCAAGGCCCAGATCGGCGACTACCTGGTCCCGGTCGACCCCGCCGCGGCCGCGAGGATGCAGGGCGACATCACCGTCGGCGTCCGGCCCGAGGCCTGGCGCGTGGTCGGCAACAGCGAGGCCGGCCTGCCGGTGAAGGTGACCGTCGTCGAGGACCTCGGCGCCGACGCGTACGTCTACGGCACCTGCGGCGTCGAGGGCACCCCGGCCAACGTGATCATCCGCGTCAGCGGCCGCGACCACGTCCAGAAGGGCGAGACGATGTACGTCACCACCGACCCGCAGAACGTCCACGTCTTCGACACCGACACCGGGGAGCGCCTCTCCGACTGATTTCACGCCGAGCCGGCGCAGTCTCAGCTGAGATTGCGCCGACTCGGCGTTTCAGGACCGGTCGGCGGTGCGCCGGATCGCGGCGACGAACGTGTCGAAGAGGGCCGGCGGGAGGTCGTGGCCCATGCCGGTGATGAGCAGCAGCTCGGCACCGGGTACGGCGGCGGCGGTGGCCCGACCGCCGGAGACGTGCACCATCTTGTCCGCGAGGCCGTGCACGACCAGCGTCGGCACGCGGACGCCGCGCAGCCGGGCCGCCCGGTTGGGCTGGGTGAGGACGGCGAGCATCTGGCGCATCACGCCGGCGGGGTTGACGCCACGGTCGAAGGTCTCCTCCGCGCGCGAGCGGACCTTCGCCTCGGGCTGCGGGTAGTCCGGCGACCCGATCAGCCGCCAGAACGCGGTGCTGGTGGCGACGTACGCCTCCTTGCCCGGCTTGCGGCCGGCGAGCAGCGACGGCAGCAGGCTCGGGTGCTGCCAGCCGACCGTCCGCTTGCCGGTCGTCGACATGACGCTGGTCAGCGAGCGGACCCGCTGCGGCCGCGTGATCGCCATCGTCTGCACGATCATGCCGCCCATCGAGACGCCGGCGACGTGCGCCGACTCCAGGCCGAGGTGGTCCATCAGGCCGAAGGCGTCGTCGGCGAGGTCCGCCATCGAGTACGGCGCGCGCACCCTCGTGCCGGCGAACGCCCGCACCAGCGCGGAGCGGGCGACCCGCCCCTCCAGCACGGTCGAGCGGCCGGTGTCGCGGTTGTCGTAGCGCACCACGTAGAACCCGGCGCGCGCGAGCGCCGCGCAGAGGTCCGGGTCCCACCAGTTCATCGGCCCGCCGAGCCCCATCACCAGCAGCAGCGGGTCGCCGCCGGGGTCGCCGAAGGTCTGGTAGCAGAGCTCGATCCCGCGGCCGACCGGGGCGAAGAGCTCCTCGGAGACCACGACCTGGGAGGGGGCTGCCATGGGCCAAGTCAACCAGTCGAGCGAGAAAGGGACGCGACATCCCCGAATCACCCACGGCAGGAGCGGGTATCGACGTAACGTGGCTCACATGTCGTCCTCGGCGCTCGCGGAGTTCCTGCTCCCGGAGGGGTTCGCGGCGCCGCGCGTCGCGGCGGTCCTCCGCGAGGGCAGCGCGGCGACCGAGCTCGGGCGCTACGCCTGGCGCGCGGCCGTCGACCGCAGGGCGCGCCGCTCCGCGCCGTACGCCGCGCCGGGCGCCCCCCGGGGCGAGCCGGTCGTCCTCGTGCCCGGCTTCCTGGCCGGCGACGGCACCCGGGCGCTGATGGCGCGGACCCTGCGAGCCCACGGGTTCCGCACCTACCGCTCCCACATCCACGCCAACGTCGGCTGCACGCTGAACGCGGCCGCGCAGCTCGAGGCGCGGCTGGAGTCGGTCGCGATGCGCCGCGGCGCCCGCGTGCAGCTTGTCGGGCACTCGCTGGGCGGGATGCTGGCCCGTGGCGTCGCGGTACGCCGCCCCGACCTGGTGTCCGGGATCGTCACGCTGGGCAGCCCGATGCTGGCGCCCGGCGCCCACCACCGGTCCCTCTCGGCGAGCGTGGAGCTGCTCACCCGGCTCAGCGCCGCGGGCCTCCCGGGGCTGATGTCGGCCGACTGCGTGCGCGGCGACTGCGCCCGGCAGAGCTTCGCCGAGAGCCGGCAGCCGCTGCCCCACGGCACCGGCTTCACCGCGATCTACTCCAGGCGCGACGGCATCGTCGACTGGCGCGCCTGCGTGGACCCGTCGGCCGAGGCGGTCGAGGTGACCGCCTCCCATCTGGGCATGGCGTTCGACCCGCGGGTGATCGACCTGGTGAGCGGCGCGCTGCAGCGCACCGCCGACAGCTCAGCTGTCGAAGTCGATCGCAGCGAAAGCGCGTAGCTTCTGGAGCTGGTGCTCGGAGGTGATCGAGCGGATCGTGCCGCTGCGCGAGCGCATCACCAGCGAGTGCGTGGTGACGCCGCCCGCGCGGTAGCGGACGCCGCGCAGCAGCTCGCCGTCGGTGATGCCGGTGGCGACGAAGAAGCAGTCGTCGCCGGTGACCAGGTCGTCGGTGGTGAGCACGTGGTCCCGGTCGAGGCTGTGGCCGGCGTCCAGCGCCTTCTGCCGTTCGTCGTCGTCCTGCGGCCAGAGCCGGCCCTGGATCACGCCGCCGAGGGACTTCATCGCGCAGGCGGTGATGATGCCCTCCGGGGTGCCGCCGACGCCGAGGAGCAGGTCGATGCCGGTCTCCGGGCGGGCGGCCATGATCGCGCCGGCGACGTCGCCGTCGCTGATGAACTTGATCATCGCGCCGGTCGCGCGGATCTCCTCGACCAGCTCGGCGTGCCGCGGCCGGTCGAGCAGGACGACGGTGACGTCGGAGGCGTTCTTGCCCTTGGCCTTGGCGACCTGCGCGATGTTCTCGGCGACGGGGTAGCGGATGTCGACGGCGGCGGCGGCCTCCGGGCCGGTGACCAGCTTCTCCATGTAGAACACGGCGGACGGGTCGTACATCGAGCCGCGGGGGGCGACCGCCATCACCGACACCGCGTTGGTCATGCCCTTGGCGGTGAGCGTGGTGCCGTCGATCGGGTCGACCGCGACGTCGCACTCGGGACCGGTGCCGTCGCCGACCTGCTCGCCGTTGTAGAGCATCGGGGCGTTGTCCTTCTCGCCCTCGCCGATCACGACGACGCCGTTCATGCCGATCGTCGAGATCATCACGCGCATCGCGTTGACGGCCACGCCGTCCGCGCCGTTCTTGTCGCCCCGGCCGACCCAGCGGCCGGCGGCCATGGCGGCCGCCTCGGTGACCCGGACGAGCTCCAGGGCCAGGTTGCGGTCCGGCGACTCGGGGGCGACGGAGAGGGCGTCGGACTCGGTCATGGCCCCGACTCTATCGGCCCTCAGCTCCGGTAGACCGAGACCTCGCTCGCCTTGACCGCGAACACGACCGGCGTGCCGGGCGCGAGGTCGAGCTCGGCCGCGGACTGCACGGTGACGTCGGCGGCCAGGTGTCCGGCCCGCACGCGCACCTGGTCGCCGCGCGGCTCCACGTCGGTGATCGTCACCGGCAGGCTGTTGCGGGGGCTGCCGCCGGGGGCCTCCCGGAACACCGAGACCGCGCTCGGCCGGAAGACCGCGACGGCCGGGTCGCCGTCCGCGGGCGCCGGCTCGGTCGCGATGCCGCGGATGCCGCCGACCGCGCCGTCGCGCCACGCGCCGGAGACCATGTTGAGCCCGGCGATCCGGGCGGCGAAGGCGCTGCGCGGCCGCTCCAGCACGTCCGCGGTCGGGCCGGACTCGACGACCCGGCCGCCCTCCATCACGACCACCCGGTCCGCGAGCAGGAGGGCGTCGAGGACGTCGTGGGTGACGAGCACGGTGGTGCGCCCGGCGAGCACCCGCTTGAGGGTCTGCCGCAGCGCGGGCAGCACGGCGACGTCCAGCGCGGCCATCGGCTCGTCGAGCAGCAGCAGCCGCGGCTCGGCGGCGAGCGCCCGGGCCAGCGCGATCCGCTGGCCCTGCCCGCCCGAGACCTGGCCCGGCTTCCGGTCGGCGAGCTCCTCGGACCCGACCTCGGCCAGCCAGCGGTACGCCGCCTCGCGGGCCGTACGCCGCCCGGCGCCCCTGCTCCGCGGGCCGAACGCGACGTTCTCCAGCACGCTGAGGTGCGGGAACAGCAGCGGGTCCTGGGCGAGCAGCGCGACCCGCCGGTCGTGCGGGGGCACGAACGCCCCGTCGCCGGTGAGCGCGCGGCCGTCGAGCCGGACGTGGCCCCGGTCGGGGCGGAGCAGCCCGGCGATCGCCGAGAGCACGGTCGACTTGCCGGCGCCGTTCGGGCCGAGCACGGCCAGGGTCTCGCCGTCGGCGACCTCGAGGGTGACCTCGACGTCGCGGTCGGCGACGGTCGCCGCCAGATCCAGGCTCACCCGCTGCTCCGCCCCGGGCGGGCGAACGTGATGACCACGATCGCCAGGACGACGAGCACCAGCGACATCGCGACCGCGGCGTCGGGATCGGTGACCCGCAGGTTGTAGATGTAGAGCGGCAGCGTCTGGGTCGTGCCGGCCAGGCTGCCGGCGAAGGTGATCGTGGCCCCGAACTCGCCGAGTGAGCGGGCGAAGGCGAGCACCGCCCCGGACACCAGCCCGGGCAGCACCAGCGGCAGCGTCACCCGGCGGAAGACCGTGGTCGGCCCCGCCCCGAGCGAGGAGGCGACCACCTCGTAGCGCTGCCCGGCACTGCGCAGCGCGCCCTCGAGGCTGACCACCAGGAACGGCAGCGACACGAAGGTCTGCGCGAGCACCACGGCGGTGGTCGAGAAGGCGACCTGGACGCCGAGGGCGTCCAGCTGCTCGCCGATCAGCCCGCGCCGGCCGAACGTGTAGAGCAGCGCGATGCCGCCGACCACCGGCGGCAGCACCAGCGGCAGCAGCACCAGCGAACGCAGCACGCCCTGTCCGGGGAAGTCCGTGCGCGCCAGCACCACCGCCATCGGCACGCCGAACAGCACGCAGAGCATGGTCGCGGCGAGCGACGTACGGATGCTCAGGCCGAGGGCGGTCAGCGCGGAGTCGGAGGTGACCAGCTCGACGAAGTCCGCCCAGTCGACCCGCGCCAGCATCCCGAGCAGCGGGAGCAGGACCAGGGCCGCCCCGACCGCGGCCGGGGCGTAGAGCCAGCGGGGGATCACGCGCTCAGGCTGCCCCACCGAAGCCGTAGTCGGCGAGCACCTGCTGGCCCGTGTCGCCGAGCACGAAGTCGACGAACCGCTGCGCGAGGTCGGCCTCGCCGGAGTCGGCCACCGGCGCGATCGGGTAGGTGTTCACGACCGAGTCGGACTCGGGGAAGGTGATGCCCTCCACGTCCTTGCCCGCGGCGAGCACGTCGGTGACGTAGACCAGGCCGGCGTCGGCCTCGCCGGAGGCGACCTTGGCGAGTACGTCGGTCACCGACTGCTCCTCGCTGACCGGCGACAGCGTGACGCCGGCGTTGTCGGCGACCTGCAGCGAGGCGGTGCCGCAGGGGACCTCGGGCGCGCACACCACCAGGTCCAGGCCGGGCTTGGCCAGGTCCTGGAACGACGTCACGCCGGCCGGGTTGCCCGGGGGCACGGCGATCTCCAGCGTGTTGGTCGCGAAGTCCTGCGGGTCGGCGCCGGCGAGGTCCGCGGCGACCAGCTTGTCCATGTTCGCGGTGTCGGCCGAGGCGAACACGTCGGCGCCGGCGCCCTCCTGGATCTGGGTGACCAGGTCGGAGGAGCCGCCGAAGTTGAACTCGACGTTCACGCCGTCGTTCTCCTTCTCGAAGGCGGTCGCGATCTCCTCGAACGACGCGGTGAGCGAGGCGGCGGCGTAGACGGTGAGGGTGGTGTCGCCCCCGCTGCCGCTCTCGCCGTCGTCACCCCCGCAGGCCGTCAGCGACAGGGCCAGGGCGAGGACGGCAGGGACGATCAGCTTCTTCACGGGCGCTCCACGACGACGTTGGTTGACTTGACGGAGGCGATGGCGCGGACGCCGGGCTCGAGGCCGAGCTCCTCGGCCGCCTCGGTGCTCATCAGCGAGACGAGCCGGTAGGGGCCGCAGACCAGCTCGACCTGGGCCATGACGGTGTCCTTCTTGACCTTCGTGACGATGCCGGCGAGGCGGTTGCGCGCGCTGACCGCGGCCGCGCGGGTCGCCTCGCGGTCGGGATGCTCCGCGAGCGACTCCGCGAGCGCCGCCAGGTCGGCACCGGGGACGACGGTGCGCCCGTCCTCCTTGGCGCTGGCCACCCGGCCGGCCTCGACCCAGCGGCGCAGGGTGTCGTCGCTGACGCCGAGCAGCTCGGCGGCTTCCGCGATCCGGTAGGTGTTCACGCAGGCATCATTCCGCAGATGCGGTCATTTGAACAGCGAAAGCACCGAAACTGCGGAGAACAGACTGAGCGGCGTCGCCAGCAGCGAGACCCGGTGCAGGCCGGCGAGCGAGGGTGCGGTGCCGACCCCGACGAGCGTGCGGCGCCAGAGCAGGTTGGCCAGCGAGCCGGTGTAGGTGAGGCCGGACCCGACGTTGAGCCCGAGCAGCGCCGCGAGGATCGCGGTGTCCCCGAGCGGGGCGAGGAGCGGCACCAGCAGGAGCGTGGCCGACAGGTTCGTGAGCAGGTTGGCGAGCACGGTCGCGAGCAGCGCGATCGCCAGCAGGTCGAGCCAGGACGTGCCGCCCGGGAGCAGGTCCGCCACGAGGTCGCCGAGGAGGCCCTCCGAGAGCGCGGCCACGACCACGCCGAGGCAGAGCACGAAGACGGCGAACGCCGGGTGCGCGGCGGCCGTGGCCGCGCGCCACGTCACCAGGCCCCGGTGCCGGGCCCAGAGCACGAGCGCGACCGCGGCGGCCGTCGAGGTCCAGCCCGGGTCCACGCCGAGCGGCGAGCCGACCGCGAACCCCGCGAGCATCAGCCCGACCACGACCAGCGGCAGCGGCTCGATCGCCTGGTCCGCGCCGTGCTCCCGGGGCTCGGCCGGCGCGGCGAGCTCGCGCCGGAAGAGCAGCCGCAGCGCGGCGTACTCCACGGCGAGCACGGCGAGCAGCGCCGGCGCCATCTCCCGGGCGAACCCGCCGAAGGTCAGGTCGAGCCGCGGCATCGCGAGCAGGTTGGTGAGGTTCGAGACCGGCAGCAGCAGCGAGGCGGAGTTGGCCATCCGCAGGCATGCGTGGCCGCCCGGCCACACCGAGGTGCCGGCGGCCGTCGCGGCGGCGACCACGACCGGGGTGAGCAGCACGACGGTCGCGTCCAGGCTCAGCACGGTCGTCACCAGGGCCGCGAGCAGGAAGACCCCGGTGAACAGCCGACCCGGACGGCCGGACGTCGCCGCGCGGATCCGGGCCGCCGCGGCGGCGAACAGGCCGGCGCGGGCGCAGACGTCCGCGACCACGAGGATCGTGACGAGGAACAGCACCACCGGGCCGAGGTGGCGCAGCGTGGACCCGACCTCGGCGACGCCGAGGATCCCGGTGGCGAGGGTCGCCGCCGCGGTCGCCAGGCCGGTCGCCAGCTCGGTGCGGGCGCGGGGATGGCGGTACGCCGTGACCAGCAGCACGACGAGGGCGGCCGCCGGGACGAGGTCGAGGGGCGGCACCCGGCGACGATAGACGACCTGTGAGAATCGGGGCGTGAGTCAGGCGTCAGAGACCGGCCGACCCGGCAGGTACAACCGGTCGTTCGGAGGCCTGGTCGGCTCGATGATCGTGCTGGTGCTGGTCGTCCTCGGCGTCGTGGTCGTCCGCGGCCTGTTCCGCGAGACCCCGGAGTACGTGCCGGAGCCGGTCGACTACCTGGCGCTCGTCTCGAGCATCCAGCTCGGCGGCGACCTGTCGCCGGCCTACCCGGCGCGGCTCCCCGGGGGCTGGATCGTCAAGGACGCGAGCTTCACGCCCGGCGACCGCCCGGCCCTCGACCTCGCGATGTCGACCGACGAGGGCGACTTCGCCGGGCTGCGCCAGGAGGACCAGAGCGTCGGCGAGCTGGTCCGCACCTACGTCGGCGCCGACGCCACCGAGGGCGAGCCGGTCCGACTCGACAGCGCGGTCGCGCGGGAGTGGCAGACCTTCACCGACCCCGGTGGCGACACCGCGTTCGCGGCCGAGGTCGGCGACGAGACCGTGCTCGTGTGGGGGTCGGCGCCCGCGGAGGCCCTGCGGGGCCTCGTCGAGTCGCTGACCACCGCTCCCGTGAGTGGCCCGATCAGCTGAGCGTGACGGTCGTCACCCGTCGCCCCTCTCGATCGCCGCGTCGAGGCGCTTGCGGGCACCGGCGAGCCACTCCTGGCAGATCGTCGCGAGCCGCTCGCCGCGCTCCCAGAGCGCGAGCGACTCCTCGAGGGTGGTGCCGCCGGCCTCGAGCGTGCGCACCACCTCGATCAGCTCCTCGCGGGCGGCTTCGTACGACGGCGTCTCGCCCTGCTGCTCAGCCTTCTTGCTCGGCACGGCTCTCCTCGAGGGACTCGGTCTTCGTGGTGGTGGCGTGGATGCGGCCGTCGGCGACACGCACGCTGATCCGCTGCTTCGCGCCGACGTCGGCCACGGACGTGAGCACCTGGCCGTCGGCGCCCTGGAGCACGGCGTAGCCGCGCCGCAGGGTCGCCAGCGGGGAGAGCGCCCGGGCGCGGGCGCGCTGGTGGCCGACGTCGTCGGCGGCCCGGTCGAGGGCGTGGCCGAGGGTACGACGGGCGCGGTCGCGCAGCAGGCGGACCTCGTCGAGCCGGACGTCCAGCAGCGAGCGCGGGTCGGCGAGCGCCGGCCGGGACCGCAGGGCGTCGAGGCCGGCCTGCTCGCGGGCGATCCAGCCGGCGACCGCGCCCCGGATCCGCTCCCGGGCCTGGGCGACGTTGCGGGCCTCCTCGGCGACGTCGGGGACGACGAGCTTCGCGGCGTCGGTCGGCGTGGAGGCGCGGACGTCGGCGACCAGGTCGAGCAGCGGCGAGTCCGGCTCGTGGCCGATCGCGGACACCACCGGCGTGCGCACCTTCGCGACCGCCCGGACGAGCGCCTCATCGGAGAACGGCAGCAGGTCCTCGACCGAGCCGCCACCGCGGGCGACCACGATCACCTCGACCTCGACGTTGCGGTCGAGGCGCTCCACCGCCTCGACGACCTCGCCGACCGAGCGCGGACCCTGCATGGCGGCGTACGCGACCTCGAAGCGGACCGCGGGCCAGCGGCGGCGGGCGTTCTCGAGGACGTCGCGCTCGGCGGCGCTGTCGGGCGCGGTGACCAGGCCGACGGTGCCGGGCAGGAACGGGAGCGGGCGCTTGAGCTCGGCCGCGAACAGGCCCTCGGCGGCGAGCAGCTGGCGCCGGCGCTCGAGCCGGGCGAGCAGCTCGCCGAGGCCGACCATCCGGATGTCGCGGGCGTAGAGGGAGAGCGTGCCGCGGTTGGCGTAGTAGGACGGCTTGGCGTGCACGACGATGCTCGCCCCCTCCACCAGGGGCGGGTTGAGCCCGTCGAACAGCGTCCGCGAGCAGGTGACCGGGACGGAGATGTCGGCCACGGCGTCGCGCAGCGTCAGGAAGACGGTGTTCAGGCCCGGACGGCGGCTCACCTGGGCGACCTGGCCCTCGACCCACACGGCGCCCAGCCGGTCGACCCAGCCCGCGATCGCGTTCGCGATCTGGCGCACCGGGGCCGGCGACTCGAGCGAGGTCTCCAGGGCCATGCGGGGGACCCTACCGAGCGGGTCCGACAGGGGGATCAGCCGTCGAGGACGGCGGCCAGGTCGAGCTCGACGGTGCCGTGCTCGCCCACGGCGACCGAGCCGGTCGGGTGGTCGTCGTCGAGGGCGAGCAGGGCCTCCCACTCGCCCTCGACCAGCGCGAGCACGTCCAGGTGGCGGCGGTCGGTGTCGACCAGCCAGTACTGCCCGATCCCGGCCCAGGCGTACTCCCGCGACTTGCGGACGGTGTCCTCGGTGCGCGTGCTCGGGGAGGTCACCTCGACGACGAGGACCGGCGTCAGCTCGACCGGGTTGGTCGTGGGTCGCTCGGACAGCACGCTGATGTCGGGGACGCGGACCCGGTTGCGCGGCAGCCGGACGGCCACGACCGGATAGACCTTCAGATCGGAGAGTCCCAGCTTGAGCGCGACGATCAGATTGCCTTGGGCCATGCTGTGGTCGGGATGCGGGTCGCCCATCACGACCACCTCGCCGTCGACCCACTCGGTGCGGGGGTACTCGGGCAGCGCCCACCACTCGTCGTACGACATCCGCACGCGCTCGAGCTGGGGCACGGCCACTCCTCTTCCGACGGACACAACGCGATCTCCTTCCATGATGGACCCCGGGGTCGGGAGGTGACCAGCATGCGGCAGGGCGCCGACGGGCGGCGGAGGTTCTCCACAGTGACGATTCGAGGGCTGCGGTCCGTAGACTCGACGCCATGACGGACCTCGCCATGCCACGCACGCTCTCCGACGCGGAGAGGGCGGTCCTGCTGGCGGCGCCGCGGGGCTACTGCGCCGGCGTCGACCGCGCGGTGATCACCGTGGAGAAGGCGCTGGACCTGTACGGCGCGCCCGTCTACGTGCGCAAGCAGATCGTGCACAACAAGCACGTCGTCGCGAACCTCGAGTCGCGTGGCGCGATCTTCGTCGAGGAGCTCGACGAGGTGCCCGAGGGCCAGACCGTGGTGTTCTCCGCCCACGGCGTCTCCCCGGCGGTGCACGAGCAGGCCGAGAAGCGCGCGCTCAAGACCGTCGACGCGACCTGCCCGCTGGTGACCAAGGTGCACCACGAGGCGAAGCGGTTCGCGAACGAGGACTACGACATCCTGCTCATCGGGCATGCCGGCCATGAGGAGGTCGAGGGCACCGCCGGCGAGGCGCCCGACCACATCCAGCTCGTGCAGGGCCCGGCCGACGTGCCCGGCATCGTGGTCCGCGACCCGTCCCGCGTCGTCTGGCTCTCGCAGACCACGCTGTCCGTGGACGAGACGCTGGAGACCGTCGCCGCGATCCGCGAGCGGTTCCCGGACCTGCTCGACCCGCCCAGCGACGACATCTGCTACGCCACCCAGAACCGCCAGCTCGCGGTCAAGGAGATCTCCGCCGGCACCGACCTGGTGATCGTGGTCGGCTCCGGCAACTCCTCCAACAGCGTCCGGCTGGTCGAGGTCGCGCTCGAGGCCGGCGCGCGCGCGGCGTACCGCGTCGACGACGCCACCGAGATCGACGAGGCCTGGCTGGACGGCGTCTCGGCGGTCAGCGTCACGTCGGGCGCGAGCGTGCCGGAGGAGCTGGTCGAGGGCGTGCTGGCCTTCCTCGCCGAGCGCGGCTACCCGGACGCCCGGGCCGTGCACAGCGCCGAGGAGTCGCTGATCTTCGCGCTGCCCAAGGAGCTGCGGCGCGACCTCAAGGCGGCCGGACGGGTCTGATGGCCAGGTACGTCGACGTCCACCCGGACAACCCGCAGCCCCGGCTGCTCGGGCAGATCGCGGACGCACTGCGCGCGGACCAGTTGATGGCCTATCCGACCGACTCGGGCTACGCGCTCGGCTGCCAACTCGGCAATCGCGACGGCCGCGACCGGATCCTGCGGATCCGCGGCCTCGACGACAAGCACCACTTCACGCTGATGTGCAAGGACTTCGCCCAGCTCGGCCAGTTCGTGAGGCTGGACAACTCGGCGTTCCGCGCGATCAAGGCCGCGACGCCCGGGCCGTACACGTTCGTGCTGCCGGCGACCCAGGAGGTCCCGCGCCGGCTGATGCACCCGAGGAAGCGCACCGTCGGCGTACGCATCCCCGACCACGTGTTCGTGCAGGCGCTGCTGGAGGTGCTCGGCGAGCCGCTGCTGACCAGCACGCTGATCCTGCCAGGTGAGGACGAGCCGCGCAGCCTGGGCTGGGAGATCAAGGAGGAGCTCGACCATGTGGTCGACCTGGTCGTCGAGGCGGGAGAGACCGCGGCCGAGCCGACCACGGTGATCGACTGGTCGGAGGGCTACCCCGAGGTCGTGCGGGTGGGCGCAGGCGACCCCGCTCGCTTCGAGGCTGCCTGACCGATCACGCGGTACCGGACGGCGAGGATCGCCAGGCACAGCAGGTAGCCGATGACCAGCGCGCCCGCGTGGCGGCCGAGGCCCGAGACCACGGCCTGGACCACGCCGTCGGTCGCGTCGGCGATCACGTCGGGCCGGGTGACGCCGAGCACGGTGAAGGCCGTGCCCATGAGCAGCGGCGGCAGTACGCCGACGGTGAAGAAGTCGCTGGGCCGGACGGCGAGCGCCGTCGCGACGCAGATGAGCACGAAGCAGACGTCGAAGAGGATCCCGACCCGCCCGGAGACCGCCTGGTCGAGCACGATCGCGGTGAGGGCGAGCGCCAGTCCGAGCGCGACGACCTGATAGCTCGGCTCGCGCCCCTCCTCCCAGAGGGTCCGCTGACTCACTGGACCACCATGCTCACTGGGCCACGGTAGGTTCCGCGTCCTCCCCTCCGTCGGCGGCGCGCCGCTCCACGATCCGCAGGTCCACCGGTGATATGGACCGGCTGGCCGCGTCCACCTGGCGCGGCGCGGGTAGGTCGCCGAAGCGCCGGGCGCTGACCAGCACCCGCGACTCCAGCGAGCCGACCGTCTGGTTGTAGTGACCGACCGCGGCGTTGAGCGAGCGGCCGAGCTGGTCGAGGTGGCCGTTCATCGACGCCAGCCGCTCGTGCAGCTCCCGGCCGAGCCGGTGGATCTCGCGGGCCTGGTCGGCCAGTGCCTCGTGGCCCCACCCGTGCGCGACCGTGCGCAGCAGCGCGATCAGGGTGGTCGGCGTCGCGAGCACGACCTGCCGCCCGGCGGCGTACTCGATCAGCGAGCCGTCGGTCTCGAGCGCGGCCGCGAGGAACGACTCGGCGGGCACGAAGAGGACGACGAACTCCGGGCTCTCGGACAGCGAGCGCCAGTACCGCTTCGAGCCGAGCGTCTCGACATGGGTGCGGAGCTGGGCGACATGGCGGCGCAGGTGGTGAGCGGCCTCGACCTCGTCGTCGGTGGAGGTCGCGTCGAGGTAGGCGTCCAGCGGCACCTTGGCGTCGACCACGACCTGCCGGCCGCCGACCAGGTGGACGACGAGGTCGGGCCGCCGGGCGCCGTCGTCGAGGCGCACCTGCTCGGCGAAGTCGCAGCGGTCCACGAGCCCCGCGAGCTCGACCGCCCGGCGCAGGTGCAGCTCGCCCCAGCGGCCGCGCACCTGGGGCCGGCGCAGCGCGGTCGACAGCGAGCGGGTCTCGCGCTGGAGCAGGTCGACCTGCGCGTCGAACTGCCCCTGCCAGGTCGCCCGGGAGCGGTCGAGGTGGTGCATCTGGTCGCTGAGCCGGTCCAGCCCCTGCATCACCTCGGCCTGGTCGACCAGGCCGGCGACGTACGGGCTGCGCGAACGCGACCACAGCACGCCGAGCGGTCCGCCCAGGAGGCAGCCCAGGGCGAGCCCGGCGAGCAGGGTGAGGAGGAGCGTCACTGCGGTCATGGGGCCAGCATCGCGGCGACCACCGACATGCCCGGCTACCCGTCGTACGACATCGGCACGTACTGCAGAGGGGGCTGCTGGACAGTGGACACATGGGCTCCTGCGGGCATCGACACGTCGAGGCTCCTTCCATTCTGGACCCGCGGAACGGGATGGGACCAGCGTGGCGGAGTGCGCCGACGGTCAGTGCGCGATATCCACAACCACCGGGGCGTGGTCGGAGCCAGGCGTCTGCTGCCGGGCAGTCTCTCGGTCCAGTTGGACATGGACAGCACGCTCGGCGGGGGAGCCCGCCGTGGTCGGCCCCGTCTCATAGGCTCGTCACCATGCTCCAGCGGAAGGTCCGAGCGTGACGGCGATCGAGCAGGTGTTCTTGGAATGTGAGCGCGCTCGCGCCGATGGAGAACTGATCCAGCGTGTCTCCGCCAGCGACAAGGAGTTCCACTTCCAGAACTGGGTCCAAGCACGGATCGCGGCGTGCGGACTTGCGTATGACGAGCCGGGCCGCAACACCTACCCGGACTTTCGACTTGTCCATCACCCCGAGGGCTACGAGGTAAAGGGCCTCGAATGGCCGGGGCGGGAAGCCGACTACGACTCGAACTCGCAGGTGCCGACCGGCAACCACAACGGGCGCGAGGTTTACTACGTCTTCGGGCGCTATCCGAAGTCCGTCGCAGGCTTGAACGAGTACCCCGTCACCGACCTCGTTGTCTGCCACGGGAGTTTCCTCAACGCTGACACCGAGTACGTCCACAAGAACAAGTCGTTCAGGGGCTTTGGCTCGTACGGCGACATCCTCGTACGCGACCGGAAGATGTACGTCGTTCCGACACCCTTCGCGCTCGCCACCGGAACGACCGGGCTATCGACCCTCATCGTTCCTGGCGATTTCGAGCCGCAATCGCCTGATCTGGTCGTCGTCGGCAAACTCGATCGAGTTGAGGTTGACGAGGTGGTTGTCTCCTACGAGTTCAACTTGCAGACCAACGACATGCTCACGCACATGAGGCCCAACCCGAACGCGGGGACGGTTCACAAGTTCAAGGCGTTGCGCTCTCGTGGTGCAGGCGCGTTGAAGGAAGTCTCACTCGCGGAGGGTCGCCGTTGACCTCGATCGTCCCCGAGCGCACCAGCCTCGAAGCCTCGTTCCCCGCCACGCTCCTGAGCGAGGTGGGAACGAAGGAGTCGTGGCGCAAGGAAGTGCATCGACCCGCGACGAGCACCCACAAGTGGTGGGCGAAGCGGCTCGGCACAGTCTTCCGGGGCATCATCACCTCTGCCGTCACGCCGGACGGCTCCGACCCATCGGCGGCGTACGGGTCCGCGCTCGACCTCTCCGGCGCGGTTGTGCTGGACCCCTTCTCCGGCTCCGGCGTGACCGGCGTCGAAGTCCTGAAACTCGGTGGCAGGCCCGTCTGCTTCGACATCAACCCCGTGGCGACGCTGGTCGAGCGACAGGCGATGCAGTCGTGGGACTCGAAGCGCCTGCATGCCGCCTACTCGACGGTCGAGTCGAAGTGCCGGGAGGAGGTGGACCGACTCCACAGAACCGAAGACGGGCGGACGGTCCTCTACTACTTCTGGGTCGCGACCGCCGCGTGCCCGACCTGTGCCGACGAGGTGCGCCTCTTCGACTCCCACGTCTTCTCGAAGAACGCCTACGCGAAGCGTGTGCCGAAGGCGCAGATCGTCTGCCCCGTCTGCCTCGACGTGATCGAGGGCCGCTACGACTTCACGGAGGCCGCCTGCACGAACGGCCACGCTGTGACGCCTGACGGCGCGGTGAAGGGGCAGAACACGACGTGCCCGAGCGGCCACACATTCAAGACCCTCTCGGCCTTCAACGGGGAGCGGCCCGGCTTCCAGATGTACGCGAAGATGGTCGCGAACCCTGACGGCTCGAAGACCTACGAGACGATCACCGACTTCGACCGGGCGCTCTACGCCGAGTGCGAGGCCCTACTCGAAGCCCTGCCCGCCGAGGCCGTGTTGCCAGTCGGGGAACTGGCAGAGGGCAACAATACCGATCAGGCGGTGAAGTGGAACTTCCGCCGGTGGCGGGACTTCTTCAACGCGCGGCAACTCGTGTCGTTGTCACTGATGGGCACGGCGATCCGCGACTTGGAGCCGAGCGTCGAACGCGAGGCGCTGAGCGCGCTCTTCTCCGGCACCTTGGAGTTCAACAACCTCTTCACCTCGTTCAAGGGCGAGGGCACCGGCGCGGTGCGGCACATGTTCTCGCACCACATCTTGAAGCCTGAGCGGACGCCGCTCGAAGCCCACCCGTGGGGAACCCCTCAGTCGTCGGGCTCGTTCTCGACCCTCTACAAGAGCCGCTTGCAACGGGCACAGGGATACAAGACCGACCCGGCGGACCTCGTGGTCACCGACGGGTCCGTGGAGCGCGTGACGGGCCTCTCGAAGCCGCTGGACGCGACGCTCGCAGACTCGTGGGAGACGTTCTCGAAGATCGAGGGACAGGCGGCGTACGTCGCTACTCGGAACGCCGCGAAGAGCGACCTCCCCGCCGGATCGGTAGACCTCGTGGTCACCGATCCGCCGTACATGGACAACGTGCATTACGCCGAGTTGGCCGACTTCTTCCACGCGTGGCTGGGCCAGATGAGGCCGCACGCGGGCTACTCAGCCCTCGCGACGACGCGTAGCGAGGGGGAGGTGCAACACGCCGACCCGGCGGAGTTCGGCAGGGCGATCGAGGCGGTGTGGACCGAGTGCGCTCGTGTGGTGAAGCCGGGCGGGCTGCTGGCCTTCACCTTCCATCAAGCCCGAATCAGCGGGTGGGTGCAACTGGTCGAGTCGCTCCGGCGCGCTGGCTGGGTCGTAACCGCCGTCCAGCCCGTCAAGGGTGAGATGTCCACGAGCATCGTGAAGTCGGGGGCGCGGGAGCCGTCCAACCTCGATTCCGTGGTCGTGTGCCGCGGCCGCGCCGATGGTGCGACGAACCCGAACCGCTCGATCGAAGAAGCCCTCGCGACCGCGCACAAGGAGTTGAAGACGCTGCGCGACGGCGGCGTCGATGTCGGCGCAGGCGACGTTCGCTCGGTCGTCCGTGGCTCACTTCTCGCGTTCATGGCCTCGACCGGCGGCGTGCTCGACGCCGAGGCCGAGGCGTACGCCGACGAGAAGGCGACGGAGACGATCCGAGTCCTGCTCGGCGACCGGCGATAGCGGCTCGGATCAGTCGGCCAAGTCCACGACCACCGGCGCGTGGTCGGACGCGCCCTGGCCGGCGCGCTCCTCGCGGTCGATGAACGCGCCGCTGACCCGGGCGGCGAGTGAGGGGGAGCCGAGCACGAAGTCGATCTTGAGGCCGCGGTCGCGCTCGAAGCGCTGGCGGTAGTAGTCCCAGTAGGTGTAGCCCGGCGCGTGGGCGCGGGTGACCTCGACGTACCCGTCGTCGAGCAGCGCCTGGAAGGCGGCGCGCTCGGGCGGCGTGACGTGCGTGGACTTCGCGAACTGCGCGACGTCGAAGACGTCCTCGTCGGTGGGCGCGATGTTCCAGTCGCCGACGAGCGCGGTGTCGCCACCGGTCCACTCCCGCGCGGCCTCGCGGAGCCGGGTCAGCCAGTCCAGCTTGTAGACGTAGTGCGGGTCGTCGGGCTTGCGGCCGTTGGGCACGTACAACGACCACAGGCGTACGCCGCCGCACGTGGCGCCGACGGCCCGCGACTCCGGCTCGGCCGGGCCCTGCCCGTCCTTGGCCCACCCGGGCTGGCCGGGGAACCCGGCCTCGACATTCTCGAGCCCGACCCGGCTGAGGATCGCGACGCCGTTCCACTGGTTCACGCCGGAGACGGCGACGTCGTAGCCGCGCGCCTCGATGCCCATGAGCGGGAGCTGGTCCTCGCGGGCCTTGGTCTCCTGGAGCGCCAGCACGTCGACCTCATGGCGGTCGAGGAACGCCTCGACGCGGTCGATGCGGGAGCGGAGGGAGTTGACGTTCCACGTGGCGATGCGCACGACAGCAACCCTAAAGACCTACGCTCGGCCTCGTGCCGGCACGCCTGACCTCGATCCACCGCTTCCCGGTGAAGTCCTGTCGCGGTCACGCGGTCGACTCGGCGGTCGTCGACCTCTGGGGCCTGGCCGGGGACCGGCGTTGGATGGTGGTCGACCAGACCGGCCGCGTGATCACCGCCCGCGAGGTCAACGAGCTGGTGCTGGTCCACCCCGAGATCACGGCGTCCGGCCTCCGGCTGACCGCGCCCGACCTGCCGCCGCTCGAGGTCGCCGAGCCCGACCCCGCGGCGCAGGTCCCGGTGGAGATCTGGTCCTCGCGGCTCACCGCCGCGGCCGCCGGTCCCGAGGCGGATGCGTGGTTCGGCAAGGCGCTCGGCCGGGTGGCCCGGCTCGTGCATCTCGACGACCCGATGCGGCGGCCGACCAATATCGAGTTCAGCGAGCCCGGCGACCGGGTCTCGTTCGCCGACGGCTACCCGCTCCTGCTGGCGAGCGAGGAGTCGCTGGCCGCGTTGAACGACGAGGTGCTCGCGTCGTCGCCCTTCGATCGCGGGCCGCTGCCGATGGCGCGGTTCCGCCCGAACGTCGTCGTCTCCGGCACCGAGGCCTGGGCCGAGGACGACTGGCGCCGGATCCGCATCGGGGACGCGGCCTTCCGCGCGGTCGGGGGCTGCGCCCGCTGCGTGCTGACGACGATCGACCCCGACACCGCCGTACGCGAGAAGGAGCCGATCGCCTCGCTTGCCCGGATCCGCCGCTGGGACGGCGCGACCTGGTTCGGGATCAACCTGGTGCCCGACACCTACGGCCTGACGATCCGGGTCGGTGACGATCTCGAGGTGCTCGAGGCGGTCGCTCCCGGTTCGGGTCCGATCCGTCCCGCGCCGTAGACTCGCGGCCCGTGGCTCTCACCATCGGCATCGTCGGTCTCCCCAACGCGGGCAAGTCGACCCTCTTCAACGCCCTGACCAAGAACGACGTCCTCGCGGCGAACTACCCGTTCGCGACGATCGAGCCCAACGTCGGTGTCGTCGGGGTGCCGGACGACCGGCTGCCGAAGCTCGCGGAGCTGTTCGGGTCGGCGCGGATCCTGCCCGCGACCGTGGAGTTCGTGGACATCGCCGGCATCGTGCGGGGCGCGTCCGAGGGCGAGGGCCTGGGCAACAAGTTCCTCGCGCACATCCGCGAGTCCGCGGCGATCTGCCAGGTGACGCGCGTCTTCCGCGACGAGGACGTCACCCACGTCGACGGCGAGGTCGACCCGGCCAACGACATCTCCACGATCCAGACCGAGCTGATCCTCGCCGACCTCCAGACGGTCGAGAAGGCGATCCCGCGGCTGGAGAAGGAGGCCCGCGGCAACAAGGCGCTCGGCGCCAACCTCGACGCCGCGAGGCAGGCGCTCGAGGCCCTCGATGCCGGTACGCCGATCATCGCGCTCGTCCAGTCGGGGGCGATCGACCGGGCCCTGATCCGGGAGCTGTCGCTGCTCACCGCCAAGCCGTTCATCTACGTCTTCAACTGCGACGCCGACGAGCTCGCCGACGACGCGCTCAAGGCGCGGATGCAGGAGATCGTGGCGCCGTCCGAGGCGATCTTCCTCGACGCGAAGCTCGAGGCCGAGCTGGTCGAGCTCGACGACGACGAGGAGGCCCGCGAGATGCTGCGGGAGATGGGCGTCGAGGAGCCCGGCCTCGAGGTGCTGGCCCGCGTCGGCTTCGACACCCTCGGCCTGCAGACCTACCTGACCGCCGGTCCCAAGGAGACCCGCGCCTGGACGATCCCCCAGGGCGCGACCGCACCCGAGGCGGCCGGCGTGATCCACACCGACTTCCAGCGCGGCTTCATCAAGGCCGAGGTCGTCTCCTTCGACGACCTCGTCGAGGCCGGCTCCATGCTCAAGGCCAGGGAGGCCGGCAGGGTCCGCATGGAGGGCAAGGACTACGTGATGGCCGACGGCGACGTGGTGGAGTTCCGCCACGGACCAACCGCCGGAAGCAAGAAGTAGGCGCGGCCACCGTGTTGCCGACCTGTGGCACGGCGAGGCCGGCGAACCCTCGGCCGTTACACCGGTGGTCGTGAATCTTGACCCGCATCCGGGAAGCTCGGGAGTCGCAGGTGCTCCCCGATGGGGCCAGGTCGAGGCTGGCGTCTCGGACCGGCACGTCGACATCGTCGAGGTGCGGCCACCGTGGGACGGCGTCGGTGAGCACACCCGGTTCCCGATCGCGCGGCTGCGCTACACGAAGTCGACCGGCCAATGGGCGATCTACTGGCGCGATCGCAACCTCAAGTTCCACGAGTACAAGCGCAAGCCCCCGACCAGGAACGTCCAAGCGAGCGGCTCATTGGCTGTCGATATAGTGGGTGATAACCTCAGTTATATGAGAACTGAGGCCCCGCTCCTCGCTCCGATCTTCAGGTCGGACGGTCAGGCGCGTCTGCTCTCCACATTGTTGCTCACCGGCGACGAGCTGAGCGTCACCGATCTGGCCAAGCGGGCCGGCCTGGCCTACCCCACCGTGCACCGCGAGGTCGCGCGCCTGGTGGAAGCCGGCATCTTGCGCGAGCGACAGGTCGGCCGCACGAGGCTGATCCGGGCCAACGACGAGAGCCCGCTGGTGGACCCCTTGCGCCAGATCCTCACGGTCGCGACAGGCCCAGTGGTGGTCCTGGCCGAGGAGCTTGGCCGCATCGACGGGATCGAGTCGGCGTTCCTCTACGGCTCCTTTGCCGCGCGGATGCTCGGGGATGCCGGTCCGGCGCCGCACGACATCGACGTCATGGTGCTCGGGGAGCCCGACGTGGACGCGGTCTACGAGGCGTGCACCCGGGTCGAGGCCGCGGTGCACCGTCCCGTGAACCCGACGATCCTCACTCCTGAGGAGTTCGCGGCGCCCTCCGGGTTCCTGGACAACGTGCGCAGCGGCCCGGCGGTCGTCGTGAGCGGGGAGCTGCCGTGGCGCTAACTCCGCTCACCCGCGTCCAGCAGGCGACAGTCCTCGCGCTGGTCGAGGCGCGACGTCTCGATGTCGTGCCCGCCGACCTCGCGCGTGCGACCTCGTTCCTGCGCCAGGCCGAGGAGCGCCTGAACCAATTGCCCCTGCTCACCAGCGTCGTCGTCAGATACGGCATCGCCTACGACGCCTGTCACGACACGGGCGAGGCGCTGCTGGCGGCGTACGGCTTTCGGACGACCAACGGGCCGGGCCAGCACGAGGCGCTCGGCCGCTACCTCCGGGCGGTCTTCGACAAGCCGCCTGCGGACAAGGCGGCACGCGAGTTCGACCGCCTGCGACGCGCCCGCAACCAGGACCGCTACGAGGCGAAGCCGGTGGGGGTTGCGGCGACCGCGAAGGCCGAGCAGGTCGCCCGCACGCTGTTGGACGCCGCCCTCGCCCGAGGGCTCTCGCGGTGACCCAGCGGTCCGCAAATAGTCCGCAAGAAGTCCAGCCGAGCTCGATGACCGCCGACAACGTCCCACGATTGCGCAAGCGTGTTTCCGCAGGTCATCAGCTCGTGTTCTCCGGCTTCAACCGGCGATGACCAACAACTACCGAAACCCCGCGTGATCGTTCCGCTTCAACGTGTAGCCAGGCCCTGGACTCTCGGGTCTGGTCGAGGAGCGGCGGAGATGGCCATGATGACCCCATGGACGCGCACGTCGTCATTCCGCCGGGCATCTATCGGGGGACGGTCGACGGCATCGAGAGCGGCCATTGCACCGCTCGGATCGAGGTGCGCTCCGCTCCCGGTGGCTGTGTGGCCGTCGACTACGAGGCGGTCTCGGACGAGTTCGGACTGCAGCACGTCGAGCATGCACTCGTCGGTCCGGACTCACTCCACGTTGCCTTCGGCGAGGCAGCCGGCGTCACCGTCTTCCGGCGTATCTCGACCGGCGTCTTCGAGAGCGACGAGGGGATGAGGATCGTCGTCGAGTTCAGCGGTGACGTGCTGACCTGGGCCTGGCACTGGGGCTCCGGTCCCGACGACCCGGATGACCCGGACGACATCATCGAGCGGTCGCGGGCGGTCTGTCGGCCGACGACTTGCTGAATCCGCCGACGAGCTGATCCACCTGATCGAGGGCCCGCCGTCGACCGAGGCGATGCCGCGCGGCGTCGCGAGAGCTTTCCTGTGAATACCTAGGAAGAATCTAGGTATTTATGATAGAACGAGCCGTGCATATCAGATCATGGCGCCGCGCCGCCGCTCTTACCGTCACTGTCGCCATGACCGCCGCGCTCGATGGCGCGCTGCTGGCCCCGCCCTCGCAGGCCGACGACGAAGGGACGCTGACCGTGGTCGGCACCAGCGACGTCTTCGACTCCAACCTGGTGCAGACGATCATCGAGCCGGGGTTCGAGGCGGCGTTTCCGCAGTACGACCTCCAGTACGTCAGCCGCGGCACCGGTGCGGCGATCGCCTATGCGAAGGCGGGTACGGCGAGTGCGCTGATCGTGCACGCCGCGGCGCTGGAGAACCAGTTCGTCGCGGACGGCTACTCGCTCGAGCCGTTCGGCCGGGCGATCTTCTGGGGCGACTATGTGCTGCTCGGTCCCGAGGACGACCCGGCGGGCGTGATGGACGGCGACTCGACGTTCGACATCCGGGAGGCCTTCGAGAAGGTCGCGGCTGCGGGCGAGGCGGGCAAGGCGAACTTCATCTCCCGCGGAGGTACGCCGGGCACGACCGTGCAGGAGCACGCCATCTGGGCGCAGACCACCGGCGTGCAGACCTGCGACGTGAGCGCGGCGAACGGTGGCGGCACCTCGCCGAGCACGTCGACCGGTGCCTGCTCGACGCCGATCGCGCTGCCGGACTGGTACCAGGCGACCGGCCTGACGCAGGGGCCGAACATCATCAACGGAGACGCCTGCAACTACGACGGGGGCGGCTGCTACGTCTTCACCGACCGCGGCACGTTCCAGTACCTGGAGTCGACCGGCGCGGTGTCCAACCTGGAGATCGTCACGCGTCCGGATGCCCAGGGCGACACGGCGTTGTCGAACCTGCTGGTGAACTCGTTCCACGCCTACGGACTCAACCCGGCGGCGTTCGACGACCCGGACGTCAACATCAACACCGCGGCGGCCACGGCGTTCCTCGACTGGATCACCTCGCCGGAGACCCAGCAGAAGATCGGGAGCTTCCTCTACGCCGAGACCGCCGGCGACCCGCCGTTCCTGCCGTCGGCCGCACCCGAGGTGACGATCACCTCGGACCTGCCGGACAAGGTCGACGGCGGCAAGAAGATCACCGTGAGCGGCACGCTCACGAACGCGGTGCCGGGCACCCCGGCGCTCTCCGACGTACCGGTGAAGCTGATGGCCCGACCGGCCGCCGCCCCCGGCGCGACGCCGACCCCGGTGGCCGCGGGCCGCACGGACGAGAACGGTGCGTTCAGGATCCGCTACGCGCCGAGGGCGAGCCAGATCCTCTCGATCGAGGTCGAGGGCTTCAGCCAGGTGGTCGACGACTCCCTCGACCCGATCTTCGGGGACATCCTCCAGGGCACGTCGGTGGACGCCGGGCGGACCAGGGTGGTCGGCACCGTCTCGATCGCGAAGCGCCGTGCCACCGCGGACGGACTCGCCGTGTCCGGGAAGCTGAGGCCGGCGGTGATCGGCGCCAAGGCCAGGGTGGTCCTGTATGCCGGGCATCCGGGCCGGAAGCTCAAGCAGAGGGGGAGCAAGAGGCTCGCGGACGGCGCGACGTCCTACTCCGCGACCTTCAAGCTCGGCTCCGGAACCTGGAACTACCAGCTCCGCTACGTCAACGACGGAGTCATCCTGGCCGGCAAGTCGGCGACCAAGCAGGTGTCGCTGCCCTGACCGGTCCCCGCGCCGCACGACTCGCGCGGGCGCTCCTGGCCCTCGGGCTGGGGGCGTCCGCGCTCGTCGCGAGCGCGCCCGCGGCGCTCGCCGCGGGGCCGTGCCCCGCGAACGAGGCCTGCCTGGTCGTCGACGTCGTCGGGGCCATGACCGCCAGCCGGATGGTCACCGCCGCCGAGATCGAGGAGTGGGGTGACATCACCGCCGACCAGGCGCGGTCCTACACGCTCGAGCCGTCCGGCACGCAGGCGGACATCCCGGCGGGCGCACTGTCGGTCCGGCGCCTCGTCGAGATGCTGTCGCCCGAGCTCGACGGGCTCTCGGTGGAGAACGTCACCTACGTGTCGGTCCCGCGCCCTCGTCGCGACGACGAGGCCACCCTCGACCAGGAGAGCGACAACAACCTCGGGCGGGCGGGAGAGAACGGCTTCGCCGACGGCCTGATGCCGGCGGTGTACGTCGTCGGGCGCAGCACGTCGGTCGGCTACATCCGGCCGTTGCGCGGGTCCGCGGACGAGAACATCCTCGACTACTTCCAGTCCGAGTCGTCGCCGCCGTCCCCGCTCTACCTGACGCTGCATACGTCGGGCTCGATCCTGCGCCCGGAGATCACGGCGTCGAGCCTCCGGGTGGAGGTCGGCGAGCCGGTGACCTTCACCGCCGACGTCAGCGCGGACACTCCGCTGAGCTACGACTGGAGCATCCAGGGTGCGCCGGCGAGCAGCGAGGAGCAGCCCGTCGTGACCTGGGAGACGGGTTCGCAGGCGGGCTACCTGGTCAGCCTGACCGTGACCGGCGCGGACTCGTCAGCCGGCCAGTCGAACTCGCTGCGTGTCATCGTCGACGATCCCGAGTCCGAGGAGCCGGAGCCGACGGAGGACCCTGAGCCCACCGACGCTCCCGGCGGCGGCGGGCCCACGGACCACCCGACCGCCGGCCCTGATCGGGGCGACGGCGGCAACGCCGGCGGAGTGGCCGAACCGTCGACCGCACCTGCCCCGGGTGGTGCTCGTGGCACCACCGAGGCCCCGTCCCAGCGAGGCGCGACGCCGCCCGCGGTGACCGGTGGCGAGACGATCACGGGGATCCTGCTGACCGGGGCGATCACAGAGGCCGAGGCCGGAGAACCCGTGACGGCGCCGTCGGCACGCGCCACCACCAGCAACAGGCCGCTGCGCCTGCCAGGCTGGCTGCTGCTCGGGGTCGCCGTCCAGGCGATCCTCGGGCTGGGCGTCCTGAGCGAGGCGCGGACCGTTCGCGGCAGGGTGCGCTCGTGAACGACGACGTCTACCAGGTGATCTTCCGGGTCGCCGAGGTCCTCGAGCTGCCGGTCGTGATCCTGTCGCTGGTGGCGCTCGCGTTCGTGCTGTTCGAAGCCGGTGCCTACGTCGCCGAGGCCGTGAACCGGCGCCCGCGCCGGCTGGCGCGGATCGAGACCGCGGCGGCGCAGGCGCGCCTGCTGGTGGTCGCCGGCGACCGCGGGTCCGCGAAGGCAGTGCTGCGACGGGTGGCGTGGAGCTCGTCGATGGCCGAGACGCTGGACGCCTTCGTCGACGCGGCCGGCGACGAGAACCTGGTCGCCAAGCACCTCGCGGACTTCGACTTCGGCCGGCAGCGCCGCCTCGGCCGCACCCGGCTGCTCGTCCGCGCCGGACCGGGGCTCGGCCTGATGGGCACGCTGATCCCGCTGTCGCCGGCACTCGAGGGGCTGGCCGCGGGCGACGTCGAGGCCCTGACCGAGAACCTCCGCGTCGCGTTCAGCATCACCGTGCTCGGGCTGCTGGTCGGCGCGATCGCGTTCGCACTGTCGCTGGGGCGCGACCGGGTCTACGGCCAGGACTACTCCGATCTCGAGTACGTCGCCGCCGTGCTCACCGCTCCTGCCGAGGACACAGCGGACGACCCAGCAGGCGGCACAGCGGACGAGCAGGTGCCCTCGTGATCAGGGTGAACCCCCGCGCCCATCGACACGAGGATCGCGCCTGCGACCCGCTGGACGGTCTGGTCAACCTCTTCGACCTCGGGATCGTGCTCGCGGTCGGGTTCCTGCTGGCCGCGCTGTCGTCGCTGAACCTGGAGCAGGCCATCACCGACCGTGGGCTCGCGCCGCCCGAGGACCAGATCACGGCGCCCCAGGACGCCGAGGTCGACGACGTACCACCGGCCGGCGAGAAGGTCGTCGGCCGCGGCGAGAAGGTCGGCACGGTCTACCGGCTCGAGGACGGCCGGCTCGTCTACGTGGTCCCGAGGTAGGTCTGCCCCAGATGGACTTCTTCCTCGAGGGCCTCCAGCAGGCCTGGGACATGATCGCCGCGCGCGACCCCTACCTGGTGCACCTGGTGGAGGTGACGCTCTGGGTGGCGCTGGTCTCCACGGCCATCGCCCTCGCGATCGGACTGCCGTTCGGGCTCCTCCTGGGCCTCGGCCGGTTCCGCGGGCGCGGGGTGATGGTGACCTTCGCGAACGCCGGCCTCGGACTGCCGCCCGTCGTCGTCGGCCTGGTGCTGGCACTCCTGATGTTCCCCGCGGCACCGCTCGGACGCTTCCACCTGCTGTTCACGCTCGAGGGCGTGCTGATCGCGCAGACCCTGCTCGCCCTGCCGATCATCGTGGCGCTGAGCTGTGCCTCGATCCGGGAGATCTCACCGGGACTCATCATCCAGGCCCGCGCCTTCGGAGCCGGACGGATCCAGGTGTCCGTGCTCGCGCTGCGCGAAGCCCGGGTCGGCATCCTCGCCGCCACCATCGCCGCCGTCGGGTCGGGACTGTCCGAGGTCGGCGCGGTCGTGCTGGTCGGCGGCAACATCCAAGGCGTCGACCAGACGCTCGCGAGTGCCGCGCTCCAGCAGGTCGAGGCCGGCCACTTCGCGCAGGGACTGGCGATCGGCATCCTCCTGCTCGGCCTGATCCTCGTCGTCGTCGCGCTGCTCACCGTGCTCCAGATGGCCGGCAGCGCCCGGCGAGTGGGGGCGTCCTCGTGAGTGGACCACTCCTCCGTGTCAGCGACGTGTGGGTCCGCCGCGGGAGGAGCGAGGTCGTCCGGGGAGTGTCCCTCGACGTCGAGCGCGGTGAGATCGTCGCGGTGCTGGGCCCGAACGGGGCCGGCAAGAGCACGCTGATCGAGGCGATCGGCGGCGTGCTGCCGCACGACGGCGCCGTCGCCGTCGACGGCCGGGTCGCCACCGTGATGCAGATGCCCGGGCTGGCTCGCCGCTCCGTGCGTGCGAACGTCGAGCTCGCGCTTGCGTGGTGGGGCGTGCCCCGCCGCGACCGTCGTGACCGGGCGGGTGAGGCGCTGTGCCGGATGCGGGCGGACCACCTGGCCAAGCGCTACGCCGGCTCGCTCTCCGGCGGCGAGCGCCGCCGTGTCCACCTCGCCCGTGGGGTCGCGCTGCGTCCCGACGTGCTGCTCCTCGACGAGCCCTTCGCGGGCCTGGACCCCACAGCCCATGCGGCACTCGCAGAGGACACGGCGTCGGCGCTCCGCACGGCCGAGGGCGCGGTGATCGTCGTGCTGCACGACCGGGCGGACGCCTGGGCGATGGCCGACCGGGTCGTGGTCATGCTCGACGGCGAGATCGCCGCTGTCGCCCCACCGGAGTGCCTGCTCGCCAACCCGCCGAGCGTCGAGGTCGCTCGCTTCCTCGGGTACGACGGCAGCGTCGTGACAGGAGAGTGGACGACGCTGACCCGCCCGCCCGACGTACGACTCGACCCGGAGGGCGACCTCGGCGGCACGATCACTCGTGTGGTGCGCACCGAGGACGGCGCGCGCGTCGAGGTGCGCACCGATCGGGGCACGGTGCAGGCCCTCCATCCCAACGCCACCGTCGTGGTCGGCGACGCCGTGCGGGTGCGCGTCCTGGGTGGCGTCCGGTTCCGCACCTGACCCTATGCTGGCGCCGTGGCTGAGTATCTGCGCATCGGGGAGGTCGCCCAAGCCGTCGGCGTCAGCGTCGACACGTTGCGCAGATGGGAGGCCGACGGACGGATCACCTTCGAGCGCCGCGGCAACCAACGCGTGCTGCTGGCCGGAGGACTCGCACCGTTGATGGCCTCGCTCGCCGGTCCCGATCGGTCCTCGAGCGCCCGCAACCGGTTCGCCGGCGTGGTCACGTCCGTCGAGCGCGACGGCGTGATGGCCAAGGTGGAGCTGGCCTGTGGCGACTACCGCGTCGTGTCCCTGATGAGCCGCGAGGCCGCGGACGAGCTCGGTCTCGAGCCCGGCGTCTCCGCGACCGCGGTGGTCAAGTCGACAAACGTGGTCGTCGAGACCGACGCGCCGCGCAGCGCGCAGCCGCCACGCCGCGCGGCACGCCGGTCCTGACGCTCACTCGACCGCGAGTCCGACCTCGGTCGACGGCGTTCGTCAGCGTGCCGCGGCCGCCCCGCGAGATCGGCAGCAGGCGATCTCGCTGGAGCGCGATCGCGGGCTCCTACAATCGGCTCCGTGGAGTCGAAGCTGCGGCCCGGGGTGCGCGCCCTGGACCGGCTGATGAAGGCGAACTCCGGGTTCTCCGTGGCCCGGATGACCCCTGCCCAGCTGGAGAAGGCACAGACCACGGTGATCCCGGACGGCGGTCCGGCGGGGCTGTTCCTCGGCCGGATGGCCAAGGGCGTCGACGTACGCACGACGACGTTCCCGGCCCGCCACGGCGACCTGCCGCTGCGGATCTACACGCCGGAGTCGTGGAGCCGCGCCCCGCGACCGGTGGTGCTGAACTTCCACGGTGGCGGCTTCGTGCTCGGCAGCGCCCGGCAGTGCGACTGGAGCTGCAGCATCGTGTCCGCCGAGCTGGACGCGGTCGTGGTGTCGGTGGACTACCGGCTGGCGCCGACGTACCGCTTCCCGGTGGGCGTCGAGGACTGCTACGACGCCCTGCTCTGGACCGCCGAGCACGCCGTCGACCTGGGCGGCGACGCCGACCGGCTGGGCGTCATGGGTGACAGCGCCGGCGGCAACCTCGCCGCCGTCGTCACGATCATGGCCCGCGACGAGGCCGGCCCGACGATCTCCCACCAGGCGCTGATCTACCCGGTGACCGACATGACCGAGGCGCTCCAGCTGGACCACTCCGTGCTCGCCAACACCCGCGGCATCGTGCTCTCGAACGACGACATGGAGATCTTCCGCGGCCACTACCTCGACATCGACGTCGATCGCGAGGACTACCGCCTCTCGCCGCTGTACGCCGCGGACCTCGCCGGCCTGCCGCCGGCGATCGTCGTGGTCGCCGGCCTCGACCCGCTGCACGACAGCGGCGTCCGCTACGCGCAGGCCCTGGCCGACGCCGGCAACCAGGTGAGCGTCGAGGACTTCCACCAGATGCCGCACGGGTTCTTGAGCTTCCCCTACTTCAGCAAGGGCGCCCGGCCCGCGATGGACGCGATCGTCGCGTCGATGCGAGCCGCGCTCCGCTGAGCGCACAGCCGGAGAAGCCCCCTCGAGTCGGCTCAGTGCGCGCCGCCGATGTTGAGCCCGACGACGCCGACGACGATCAGCGCGAGCGACACGGCCTTGAGCGCGCCCATGGACTCGCCGAGCCAGAGGTAGCCGACGACGGCGACCGCCGCCGTCCCGAGGCCGGACCAGATCGCGTAGGACACCGACACCGGCAGGGTCCGCACGACGACGGTCAGCAGCCAGATGCTCAGCGTGTAGCCAGCCATCACCGCGATGGTCCAGCCGGGATCGCGGAACCCGTCCGCCTTCGGCAGCAGCGAGGTCGCGACGACCTCGATCGCGATCGCGACGATCAGCAGCAGCATGGCGCCGGCCACGACGCACGTCCTTTCATGTAGCAGTCGCTACACTGTAGCACTCGCTACGCTTGGCTCATGAGCCGACGCGAGGAGCTGCTGGACCAGGTCACCGACCACGTCCTCGAGCACGGGCTGATCGGCCTGACGCTGCGCCCCGTCGCGGCCGCGATCGGCACCAGCGACCGGATGCTGATCTACCACTTCGGCAACCGCGACGGGCTGGTCTCCGCGGTCGTCGGCCGCACCGGCGAGCGCGCGGCGGCGTACGTCGCCGCCATGCCGCCCGCGCCGACGGTCCGCGCCGCGGTCAACCGGCTCTGGGCGGCGTACGGCGCGCAGCCGGTCGACGGCTGCCTCGACGTCTACGTGCAGGCCGCCGCGACCGGGCTGTTCGGCCGGGAGCCGTACCTCAGCGAGGCGCGCGCGAGCAACGAGCGCTGGTCGGCCGCGCTGCGCGACTACCTGGTCCGCAGCGGCGCGCCCCGGCGCCGGGTGGCCCGGATCGTCAACCTGATCGACTCCGCGCTCTACGGCTTCCACCTCGACCGCGCCACCGACCGCCCCGAGGAACTGGCCCGCGGCGTCGACGACCTCGCCCGCGCGGCCCAGGCGCTCGCGGGGTGACGGCGACGGCGGGGTGATGACCGTGATGCGCGAGAGTGATGCTAGCATCATCAGATGCGCACCACGGTCACCATCGACGACCGGCTCCTGAAGCTGGCGAAGGACCGCGCCCACGCCCTCAAGATCACCCTGGGCCAGCTCGTCGAGCTGTCACTCCAGGCCGAGCTGTCCCGATCCGAGCGGTCCACGGTGAGGCGGGCGCTGCCGGTGTTCGACAGCCGACTGGCCAGAGGGATCGACTGGGCCAGCAACTCCTCGATCTACCAGGCGGTCGACGAGGTCGAGGACGTCGAGCGGGTCTGATGTTCCTCCTCGACACCAACGTGGTGCTCGCACTGGCGTTCGCCCACCACCCGGCGCACGCCGCGGCGACCGCCTGGCACGACGATGCGGCCACGACCGGCCTGCCCGTCGCCGTCCCCGACGTGGTCGCACTCGGGTTCGTGCGGATCTCCACGAATCGGAGCGCGATCACCCCTCCGCTGACCGCGTCGCAGGCGTTCGACTATCTCCGGGCCCTGGGCGAGCAGCCGCACCATCTCGCCTTCGTGACCCCGCCCGACGTGCTCTCTCACTTCGAGCGCGCCGCCCTGGACGTCAATGCGACCGGCGGCCTGGTGACCGACGCCTACATCGCGGCGCTCGCGATGGCGTACGGCGCGAGCGTGGTGTCGTTCGACTCCGACTTCAGGCGGTTCAACGGCCTCCGCCTCGTCGAGTTGGTGGCGACGGCCTGACGCGAGGCGGCGCGCCGCACCTCGCGGCGATCCCGTCGTGATGCTGAACTCGACTCAGACCCCGCACCGGAGACGTTTGAACGGGCGTGTTTGACTGCCCGTCATGCGTTCGACACGACTGACCCTGGCCGTGACCGCCCTCGCCACAGTGCTCGCCCTGTCGGCGTGCAGCGGTGACGACGAGCCCACGGGCAACGCCGACCCCAGCCCGACCGCGGAGCCAACCGAGGGCGCCAAGGTCTTCGAGCGGAAGTGCGAGGTGTCGGTCGAGGTCACCGGTGCCGTGGAGGTGTCGTGGAGTGGCGCCGGGCGGTCGTCGAACGAGGCCGGCCCGACCAGCTACACCTCGGCCGATGGCAAGGACCGGATCATCGCGTACGCCGCCACGGACGATCTCGCCACCAACGCGAACGTCACGATCGGCGGCGCGACCTACACCACGACCTCCCCGGACGGCCTGGACATCGCCGCAGACGGCACGAGCGCCACCGTGGACGCCGCGACCACGGGAACCGACGGGGACGGCCCACGCGTGATGGCGACGTTCACCTGTGGCAAGAAGGCCAAGGGCTGATCACCAGAACGCCGCGGCGAGCAGGACCGCCCCCACGACGACCGCCCCGGTGAGCAGGTAGCCGAGGCTGAACGCCGGCAGCGGCCCGCCGGTCCGCATCGCCCGCTCCACCCGGGCCCAGCGGATCAGCGCCAACACGGTGAGCAGGGCGCCGAACAGCACGAGCAGCACCGCCAGCACGCCGCGGACCCACTCGGTCCTGGGCAGTCCGAGCGCGTGCAGCGCCACGCCGCCGGCGAGCATCGCGAGCGCCGTACGCACCCAGGCCAGGAAGGTGCGCTCGTTGGCGAGCGTGAAGCGCGGGTCCGGCTCGTCTCCCACTTGATACACCCACCGCGGGTGCCGATCCGTCATGGCCCTCACCCTAGAGTCATGCCAGTGACCCACGAGTTCGATCGGCACATCGCGGTCCGCCAGCAGGACGAGAGCACGTGGGAGGCCGACCTCTCGGCGGGCTGGGTGGTCGGCGGCGGGGTCAACGGCGGCTACCTGCTCGCCGTCGCGGGCAACGCGCTGCGCGCGGCCCTGCCGGACAAGCCGGACCCGGTCGCGATCTCCGCCTACTACCTGTCCGCCGCGACGCCCGGCCCCGCGGCCGTGGCCGTGGACGTACGCCGCGACGGCGGGCGGGTCGCCACGGCGGCCCTCGACCTGCGCCAGGGCGAGGACACCCGGATCACCGCGCTGGCGACGTACGGCGACCTCGACCGCCTCGGGGACGACGTCCGCACCACGGCGGAGGAGCCGCACCTCCCGCCGCTGGAGGAGTGCGTCCCGAGCACGATGGCGCCGGAGGAGGTCCGCGCGATGGCGCCGTTGATGGACCGCTTCGACCTGCGCTTCCACCCCGACCAGATCGGCTGGGCCGTCGGGGAGCCCAGCGGCCGGGGCGTGCTGAGCGCGTGGTTCCGGTTCGTCGACGGCCGCGAGCCCGACCCGATCTCGCTGCTGACGGTCGTGGATGCGCTGCCGCCGGTGACCTTCGACCTCGGCCTGCCCGGCTGGGCGCCGACGCTGGAGCTGACCGCGCATGTGCGCGCGAAGCCGGCGCCGGGCTGGCTCAAGGTGCGGCACGCGACCCGCAACCTGGCGGGCGGCATGTTCGAGGAGGACTGCGAGGTCTGGGACTCCGCAGGCCGCCTGGTCGCCCAGAGCCGGCAGCTCGCGCTCCAGCCGCGACCGGTTGCGTGAGCGGCCGGGGGCAGCGCGTCGACCTCGAGCGAGTGGGCACTATGCCGCTCGATCGGGCGGTATAGTGCCCACTGAGGAGGAGGTTGGCCATGGACCTCGGACATCCCATCGGCTCTGTCGTGCCGAGTGCTCACGGTGCTGTGTTGCAGGTGCTGGCGCGCACGACCGAGCCCCTCAGCGGTCGCAAGGTGGCCGAACTGGCCGCCGCCAGGTTCGGCCGCCGGCGGGTGAACGATGTCCTGGTCGAGTTGGCCGAGGCCGGGATCGTGCTCCGGGAGCGTCGGCCCCCGGCGAACCTGTATCGCCTGAACCGGGAGCACGTCGCTGCGCAGGGGATCATCTCGCTCTCCGAGATGTGGACCACGCTCGTCCAGCGCATCCGGGACGACTTGGCTTCCTGGGAGCTTCCGGCGACGGCGGCCTGTCTGTTCGGGTCGGCTGCTCGAGGGGAAGCTGGAACGGGTAGTGACATCGACATCCTGCTGCTCCGAGACGACGTACGCGGTGGCCCCCCGGGTGACGAAGACGGCCGCTGGCACGAGCAGGTCGACCGGCTCGCTGAGCGAGTCCGGGCATGGTCGGGCAACACCTGCGAAGTGCTTGAACTCGGCCTCGACGAGCTCCGGGAGGCAGCCGAGCGCGAAGATCGTCTGATCCTCGACCTCCGGCGTGACGCGATCACGCTCGCGGGCCGCGACGTACGGGCACTGGTGCGCACCCAGGTGACGCGGTGAGCGTCCTGTCCGAGGCCAGAGGCCACCTGGCGAAGGCGCGAGAGTTCCTCGACGCGGCGCAACTGTGCCTCGCGTCAAGGTGAGGTGACCGCACGCCCGTCGATCAGGCGGTCCGGCCGAGCTCGCGCTCGATCTGGTCGAGGGCGCGTTGGAGATCGGCCGAGCGCATCAGCTCCTCGGCTTCCTCCGGATCGACGGGGTGAGTGCCGGTCGATCCGACGCGACGGTAGAGCCCGTGGGGTGTTCGCCAGACGTAGTCGTCCGGCCCGAGTTGTCGGAGCCGGTAGCCGAGGTGCGTCTTGACACGGTGGTGGGTGCGCCCGAGCGGAGCGGCGTTGTCGTCACCGGTCTGGCCCGCGGAGCCGTCCGCACGCCACTCGACGGGGTGGTCCATGTCGACCTTGCGGCTGACCCGGCTCGCGTGCGGGAACACCTCGCCCACGGTCCGCAGATGGACGCGCTCCTTCACCGACTCGGGGTGCTCGTAGGCGTTGACCCGAAAGGTGTCGGCGAGGTCGACGACCGGCTTGAGGTCGACGTGGGCATGGCCGAGGAGGCGCCGCACCTGCTCGACCAGGAGCGGCCCCAGCTCCTCGACGCGCGCGACGCCCCGGTCGTGGAGGGCGGCCTCGTGCAGGTGGACGTGGACGATCGCATGCGCGCGGGTGCGCCCGGCGGGCCGGGCTTCGCTGGGCTGGGCCCCATCGAACAGCTCGAGCACCCGCTCGGGGTGGGCCAGCCAGCCGAACGCCTCGGCGCGCAGCTCGTCGCGGCCTACGTCGGCCGGGAGGTGGGGGACCAGGTCGCGCCGCCGCGCGAGCACGTCGGCGACCCGCTGCACCAGGGCGTCGATCCACACGGCCGCGCCGGCCTCGACCCGGCCGATCACATGGCGCAGGCCGTGCTCGTCGGTGCGCGTGAGCGACACGAAGCGCTTCCTCAGCTCGGCGTCGAGCCGGGCGGCGTACGCCGCGGGGTCGGCCTCGATCACCTTCGCCCGGGCCAGCTCCAGCACGCGGGCCGGCGACTCGCCGGCGATCGCGTCGGCGACGGCATCGTCGACCAGCGGCACCTTGAACCGGTCGAGACCGCGGCTGAGCGAGGCGACCTTGCGCGCCAGCCAGGGCTCGCACTCGCCACCCAGGACGACGGTCCAGGTGCGCGGGAGCCGGTGCCGTAGGTCGAGCGCGTCGGCCATCGCCGCCCGCGCGCTCAGGGTGTGCACCTGTCGCGCGATCGCCAGCTCGGGCAGGCAGAGCTCCTGCACCAGCGGGGTGCCGTCGCCGCCGACCTCCACCAGGCGGTCCTCGCCGCACCACGCCCGGTCGCCGCCCGGAGCCTTCCGCGGGTCGGTGGCGTGGAGGTCGGCCCACTGGCAGAGGAGGAGCAGGTCGTCGACCTCGGCCGCGCGGCGTCGGGCCAGCGCGGACTCGGCGGCCGCCAGGGTGGCGGCCGCGTCGAGGTCGTCGAACTTGTCCACGGCTCCAAGATATCGAACATGTGTTCGAAAGACAAGGGGTCTCACGCCCCTGGTCCTGCCATGTCTCAGGACATCGGTGACGCTCCTGGCCGATGCTCGACGCGACGCGCTGGCCCCGCCCGCCAGCTCGCGCCTACGTGCGAACTCGGACGCGCCCCGCCCGCCGAGTTGCCGTCGTCGGCGTTCGTGCCAGCGTCGGCAGGTCGTGGATGCGACGCATGGATCCAGCAGTGAAGCCCTCGCGAGGGGGGCCTGCGCCATCCGGATGTCACCGTCGGCGCGCTTCAGGCCGTCGGATGGTCCGAGTCCCGGATCGCGCCTCCCCGCGCGAGCCACCAGCGTGCGGCGCGCCGGGTCTCTGTTTCCTCGGACTCCGCCAGCGTCCTCAGCTGCGGTGCTTGCGCCATGCCGAGCGCGAAGAGGGTCGCGTGCCGTTCCAGGGCCCGCGCGTCGTCGTAGGCAGCCGCGATCCTCTCGGCGTCGTCGGCCGAGAGTGCCCCGCCGAGGCCGGCGTTGACCAGCGCCCGCGCCCGGACCGACGGCCGCTTGTCCTCGCGCGCGAGGCGCACGACCTCGTCGCGCTGCCCGCCGTCGCCGACGCGCATCAGCACGGTCCACGCGCGCGCGGCGATGAGGTCGTTGGGGTCGGCGGCGAGTCGCAGGCAGTGTCGTGCCGCCGCCGGGGCGTACGGCGACGCAGCGACCAGTAGGGCCGCGTGGTGGCGCCGGGGCTTGTGGGAGTGGAAGAGCGCCTCGCGGAGCAGCCGGCGCAGCATCAGGTCCGGCTCCTGCGGGTGGTGGCTGGGCGTGTCCGCCTGGACGGCGGGGGCGAGCTCGGCGACGACCGAGGCGGCCCGAGCGGACAGGATCATCTCGTCCCCGTCGCGCGCCTGCGAGACGAGCTGGTGGGCGCGGCGGGTGCGCAGCGCGCGGTTCACCCGCTCCCACGAGTCCTCCGGCAGCCGGACCGCGAGGTCGAAGGAGTCGAGCCGGCCGTCGAGCGACTCGCCGCGGCGCAGCGCCCCGACGACGTGGGATTCCAGCCGGGGGAGGGCCGCCTCGTCGAAGTGGCCGCGCGCGAGCTTGGTCGCGGCGACCGACGACGCCGCCCGCCGCAGATGCCTGTTCTCGCCGTCGGCCGAGAGCATCCGCAGCGTCAGGGCGGCGGCCGCGGGGTCGGGCACCTCGCTGAGCAGGTTGAGCACTGGCGCCACCACCTGGGTGTCGGGGTCGGTCACGAACTGGCCGACCGCGAGGATCAGGTGGCGCCGGGCGTTGGGGTGCCGGATGAACGCCGCCGCGGCCTCGTAGCGGCGTACGTAGCTCGAGCCCGCGGCCACGCCGAGCTCGTCGACCAGCGCGCGGCAGAGCGCGGTCCAGTCGGACTCGCGGAGGAACACCCGCTCGAAGCGGTTGAAGTGGTCGGCGAGCTGGAGCCACTGGGCGCCGGTGGCGCCGCCGGCCTCGGTGCGGTCGATCAGCCGGTTGAGCTCGGACTCGGACAGCTCGGCGTCGCGCAGCACGTTGTCGCGCGGCGTCGGGCCGGTGCCGAAGGAGCGGCGCAGGCCGCCGGCCACCGATACCAGGGAACCCTCGGTCAGCCCGAGCGCCTCCTCGTAGGTGGCCGCGACCCGGGTGGGCAGCGGCTGGAGCCCGGACTCCCAGCGCGAGACGCGCGAGGCGTCCACGGTCACGCCGCGCTCGCGCAGCGCCGCGATGAAGCCGTCGCGCCGGGCGAGATCGGGGTCGGGGCCGAGCACCCGGGCGACGGTGAGCAGCCAGGCGACCCGTTGGTCGCAGCCGACCACGCCGCTCGCAACGGGATGTGGGTCGTCGGGCAGGCGCTGCGGCCGACCCCGCCGCCGTCCTGGCGGAGACGCGCTCTCCACTGACATGATCCCCCGATCCCTGGGCGCCCTCCCACCTGAGTCGTGAGCGCCCGGACCCATTTATTGCAGGTTTGGCGACACGCTGCAACAACAACGCCGCAACCCGGGCATCGCCCCTAACGTTCGGTCCGGCACTCGTGGATCCGTGTACGGGTGCTGCACACACGAGGCTCGGGCCTCATGTAAGGAGCCGGGGGACACTCTCCCCGCTCACTCACTCCGGAAGGAAACACAGCATGAACAGCAGCGGCATCAAGCGGGGGCTGGCCGGTACGGCCGTCGCCGCCCTGGCGGTGACGGGTCTCCCGTTCCTCGCCACGTCTGCCTCGGCTACCCCGCTCGTTGAGCAGGAGGCCGCTGGCAACGTCACCCTCCAGACCCCGGCGTCGGTCGCGTCGTTCAAGAACGACGGCGTCGACAGCACCGCTCGACTCGTCGCCACCGGCGGCTCGGACGTCCAGCAGGTCCAGTTCCAGTACCACAACGGCACCGCCTGGGTGAACATCGGCTCGCCGGTGTCCCGCGCCAACGGCGTATTCTCGGCCGATTGGTCCCCGCCGGCCTCGATCTACAACACCTCCGTCGACGTCCGCGCGCAGGCCCTGGGCAGCGTCGGCACCGAGATCGACACCGACGTCAACAACGTGCTGGTCACGGCCAACCAGGAATCGGTCAACATCGGCAACGCCGCGGGCTCGCAACTCGGCTACTTCGACCAGCCCTACGCCGGCGAGTCTGCCACCTCGCGGCTGGCTGGCATCTCCGGCACCACCTCGGACGTCTCGTCCAACCCGGCCCTGACCTTCGACGTGCTCAACAACTCCGCGGCCGCGACCACGGAGGACGTGGCGGGAGCCGTCGCCGACGGCGCGACCAGCCGGACCTTCTCTGCGCCGATCAACCTCGACGGCTACCCGATCGACAGCACCGACCCGAAGCTGGACCAGGCGCTGGTCCAGGCCCAGGCCGGTGGCGAGGACGTCGAGTCGGTGACCCTGTACAAGCAGACGATCACCAACGTGACGGCCGAGGCGGCGACGCCGACCGTCCAGGGGACGAACACCACCGACATCACCGTGACGGTCGTCGACCAGAACGGCAACCCGGTGGTGGGTGCCCAGGTCGTGAGCGACGACGCCGGTGTCACCGGCGCGGTGTCCGGCACCACCACCGAGTACACCAACTCGCGGGGCAAGGCGGTCTTCGAGGGCGCCGACGACACGAACGGCACCTCGGCGGGCACCACCTACGGCTTCCTCGTCAACACGACGGACGACGCGGGCTACCAGTCCGCGGTCGACTTCCAGCGGAGCGTCACCGTCACCGCCTACGACCCGTCCGCGTCCAGCCTGTCGGCCGCTTCTGCCGACGGCGCCGCGTTCGACTTCGACGAGAACGACAGCAACGACATCCAGATCACCGTCCGCGACCAGAGCAACGCTCCGGTCCCGGCCGGCACCCAGGTCAGCTGGCAGTGGGTCATCGCTCCGTTCGACAACACCGTCACCGCCCCGAGCCCGATCAACGGCGGCGGCGCGACGGCTGCCAACGGCACCGTCGACGTGGCGTTCCCGACCGGCCAGCCGGCGGGCACCTACACGCTGAACTACTGGATCAACCGCGACGGCACACCGGGCGAGGGCTCGGGCGACCTGTCCGGCACCGACCTCGTGGTCAAGGCCGGCAACGCCAACGTGGTCTGGGCCGACGACGCGGTCGCGCAGGCTCCGGCCGGCACCACCGCGACGTTCGAGGGCTCCCTGAAGCTCGAGGACGGCGTCACCGGCCTGCCGGGTCGCAACCTCGCGATCGCCTGGACCAAGAACGCGTCCGGCAACGCCGTCCTCGGCGCCCAGGCCGCTCAGCCGGCGGGCACCACCCGGGTCTCGGACACCGCGGCGACCACGACGACCGGCGCCGACGGCGGCTTCGGCGTCGCGGTCTCCGACCCGGCCGTCCCGGCTCCGGGCCCGCAGGTCGACGAGCTCGCCGGCGACCTGACGGCGCAGACCACCAACACGACCAACATCGGCAACGCCAATGACGCATCGTCGCTCCAGGTGGACTTCTTGAAGAACACCGCCCCGAGCACGCCGGCCGACATCGACATCCACCTCGACGACCTGATCAACGGCATGGCCACGCCGGGCCGTCCGATGGACCTCGACGTCACGGTCAGCAACTCCGACGGTACCGAGCTTACCGATTACCCCGTCACCGTTTCGGTCGACCGGGGTCTCGTGGGCGCGGACGCTGAGTCCGAATCGGACCTGGTGCCGGACCCGGCCGCGGCCGAGGGCGGCGCTTATGGCGAGTGGAAGTTCAACGGCACCTCGCAGGAGCTCACCACCGACGACGGTGGCGAGACCGGCACGATCGTCGGCATCGAGAAGGACGACCTGTTCCGGACCCAGTCCACGGTGCCGGTCACGGTCACCATCAAGGCCGGCAACGTCACCACCACCCAGGTCATCGACTTCACCTCGCAGGACCCGCTCAACGGCGGCAACCTGAGCATCGAGTTGGACGACCAGCAGTCCGTCTCGGTGCTGCCGAAGGCGCCGACCACCGAGGCGGTGGGCTACAACGTCTTCACCACCGACCAGTTCGGCAACCTCGTCGACAATGAGTCGGTCGACCTCACCGACGACCTCGCGGGCGCCCTGGTGAACGGCTCGGACAGCCCGACCACGGTCAACTCGCAGTTGGCGAGCGAGAGCCCGTCGATCGTACTGTCCTCGGGCACGGCCGGTTCGCAGAAGGTCTCCGGTGAGTGGGACACGGTCACGAACACCTACACCGACGGCGACACGAGCACGCCCGGCTTCCAGCCGTCCGTGGTGACCAAGCCGAAGACGGCGACCGCGACCAGCGCGGCTGTCGACTGGTACGCCATCGACTTCGCGAACTCGGTCTACTCGCTGACCCACACCGGTGCGGACACGCAGCCGGTCGGCACGACGGTCACCGAGACCTACAAGGCGGTCGACCAGAACGGCGA
The DNA here is from genome assembly GCF_054782915.1 of Nocardioides hungaricus. Classification (NCBI taxonomy): domain Bacteria; kingdom Bacillati; phylum Actinomycetota; class Actinomycetes; order Propionibacteriales; family Nocardioidaceae; genus Nocardioides; species Nocardioides hungaricus. Next base: position 137,275 of record NZ_BAAGRO010000033.1, read on the forward strand.
GCCGATCTCTGGTCTCGACGTCGAGTTCTTCCGGACCGGTCCGGACGACCTGGGCGATGGCGACGGCAACTCCGGCGGGACCACCAACGCGCAGGGCGAGACGTACTACGTCTTCCAGGGCGCGAAGGCCGGCACCGCCACCACCACCGCTGTCGTTTACATGTACAACGGCACCGACTGGGTGCTCGTCCCGCAGGCCGAGCAGACCGACGTGGTCAAGTTCCGCGGCACGGTCAACGACCCGAACCTGAAGGTCACCGGTAAGGGCAAGGGCAAGGACAGGGTGAAGGCTGACGCCATCAGCGCGGCTGCCGGCGCCAAGGCCACGCTGTGGGTCGGCGGCAAGAAGGTCGCCAGCAGGACCCTCAACGGCTCGGGCAACGCCATCTTCACGGTCAAGGACAAGAACGGCAACAAGCCGACCAAGTACACCGTGAAGATCACGTCGACGTCCAAGACCACGGCTGACCAGGCCAGCAAGCGGATCAGGTGACGTCCTGAACGTCTGACGGGCGGGCTCCGGGACAGCTGAGTGACTGTCCCGGAGCCGGCTCCCCCGGGGGCGCCGCTCCCGCAACCCCCGAGCAACACAACTGAAGCAAGAAGTCGGGACACACAGACGCGGTCCGGGCCATTCTCTGTTTGCCGCTGCGCGAGAATGGTCCGGACCGCCTGTCTCACCCTAGGGCATGCGGTCCCGTACGCCCCGCAAGCAGGCGCCACCGTCTCGGTGGCGCTTGTCGCAGGTTCTGGACCCCTCCGCCTAGACCGGCGGCCGGGACTGGACGGCGAGCTAGGCGTGGGCGCCGGAACCATGCCGACCCGGAGCGCGACTGGCGGTATCCTCGGCAGGGCAGAACGGAGGTATGGCGGTGACCGCTGAAACGATCGAGCCCGAGCCTGTTCCGTTGGTCCGAGACCGGGCCGGTCGGCTCATGGTGCCCGGCACTCGCATCTCCCTCGACATCCTCGTGGCCGCCTTCAAGAGGGGCGAGTCGCCCGACGCGATCCACGAGGACTACGAGACGGTGGCGCTCGCGGACGTCTATGCGATCTTCTCCTACTATCTGCGGCACCGCGCCGAGGTCGAGAGCTACCTGGCTGAGCAGGCCCGACTCGGTACAGAGCTCCGGGAGCGGATGGAGGAGATCTACCCGCCTCAAGGCCTGCGTGCCAGGTTGCTCGCGACTATGGCAGGAGAGTCAGGTAGTCGGTGTGACGCGGCCGAACGTTCGGGAAGTGCCGGTGATCCAGCGTCGCGATGTCGGTGACATTGAGCCGCTCGGCGATCGCGATCACCGACGCGTCGGTCGTCCCGAGCGGGAAGTCTCGGTAGGTGTCGACGAGCTCGATAACGCGGGTGACGTCCTGGGTGACGAGGTCGACCAGCGCCAGGTCTCCATCGGCGAACGCCTGCAGGAACATCAGCTCCTGATCCGTTCCGCCCTGCTTCTGGATGGCGTATGCGACCTCCGCGACGACGGTCTGCGGCACCAGCAGCTTCTCTGAGTTGAGGTGCAGAGCGGCGAACATGTCGACGCATCGACGGTGATCACGATCATCCGAGATCGCGGCGGCAATCAGCGGACCCGAGTCCACCAAGATCATCCGCGGAAGTCCTGGCCGAACCCTGCCTCGGCAAGCAACTCATCGACCCGGCTGGCGTTGTCGGTGCGGTCGTTGGCCGCGTGCTTGATGCTGCCGAAGAACGCCGGGGGCCAAGGACGGTCGCCTCGTGTCCTCCGTGAGTCGAGCGCGCGGGCAGTCGACAGAAGTGTGCTCACCTCTGCCTCGGGAAGCTCCTCGATGAGGTGGATGAGCTCCTCGCGCGCCTCGGACATGACCATCAGTCTAGCGACCGCGGTCACCTGTCCCTCGTTCCACGCGCCCAGCGCAACCTCCTCAACCACCGAGAGCTGAACGCCTCATCGAGAGCACCCAGCGGCGTCCGGGGTGCTCGGTGAGCGTCCAGAGCCGGTCGGCGGCCGGGTCGTGGGCGAGGTCCTCCGGGCCCATCGGCACGGCGTGCCGCCGCTCGCGCAGCGCGCCGACCGGGCCGCTCCAGACCGAGCCGGGCCGCCACGGGCCGTGCGAGGCGGTGAGGTACCAGCGGCCGCCCGTGTGTACGGCGCCCTGGGCGCGCCGGACGCCGGCGTCGTGCGTGACCAGCGGACCGCCGACGGGACCGCGACCCAGGCGACCGCCGGCGGCGTCGTACTCGCCCACGACCAGGCCGTCCCCGGCGGAGCCGACGAATGAGCACCGGAACGGCTCCGACGGCTCGAGCAGCTGGCGCACGGGCAGCAGGTAGCCGTCCGGCCCGCGCACGATGTCGTCGGTGTCGCAGACCCAGAGGCCCTCGCGGGTCGCGGCGACGTAGAGCCGCGTGCCGAGCCACGCGACCCCGCCGGCGTGCGCGCGCAGCGCCTCGTGCCCGTCGACGGTCGGGGCGACCAGCTCGACGTGGCGGTAGCGGCGCCGGCGGGTGTCGAGGAACGAGAGCCGGACGCCGCCGCCCTTCGCGTACCAGGTGGTGACCACGTAGCGGCCGCCCGGCGCGACCGAGATGCCCTGCGGCCACCAGCGCCGGTCGCGGCGGTCCGCCCGGTCCCACGTCCAGGCCCGGTGCGGCGTCCGGCAGGGCGCGAGGGTACGCCGCAGCCGCCGGTCGAGGTCCACGAGGACCGCCGAGAGGCCGACCCGGCCGCCGTACCGCGCCGCGAGGGCGTCGACCTCGTCTGCGAGGTCCGAGGCCGGGGTCAGGTGCACGACTTGAGAGCCTAGTTCGGAGTCGGACCGTGACACACAGGGTATGACACTTGGTGTTACCTTCGGTGCATGGCCACCATCACCTTCCGCACGGACCCCGAGGTCGACGCCGCGCTGGCGGCCCTCGTCGGCGAGGGCCGCGACCGTTCGCGGGCGATCAGGGACGCCATCGTGGAGGCCGCCCGCCGGGAGCGTGCCGCGCGGCTCCGTGCCGAGGCGGAGAGCATCGCCTCCGACCATGACGACCGGGCCGAGGCGAGGGCGGTTCTGGAGGAGATGGAGGATCTGCGTGCGTGGTGACGTGCACAAGCTCCGTGCTCCCCGGGGGGCCACGGGGCACGAGCAGCACGGACGCCGGTACGCCGTCGTCGTCCAATCCGACCTGCTGCCGCTCTCGACCTGGCTCGTCGCGCCGACCTCGCGCAGCGCGCGATCGGCGAGCTTCCGGCCGGAGATCGAGATCGAGGGCGACACCACGAAAGTGCTGGTGGAGCAGACGGCGGCCGTCGACCCTGAGCGGTTGGGCGACATCGTCGGGCATCTCTCCCGTGCCGAGATGGACGAGGTCGACGCCGGGCTGCGTACGGTCCTCGGCCTCGGATGAGCCCAGCGTGGTGAGCCCAGCGTGGTGAGCCCAGCGTGGTGAGCCCAGCGTGGTGAGCCCAGCGTGGTGAGCCCAGTGGTGGGAGCGGCGATCCTCCGGGACGGGCGCGTCCTCGCCGCCCGGCGTACCCGCCCGCCGGAGGCGGCCGGTCGGTGGGAGTTCCTGGGCGGCAAGGTGGAGCCGGGGGAGACACCCGAGGCCGCGCTCGTGCGCGAGGTCGCCGAGGAGCTCGGCTGCGCGATCGAGGTGACCGGCTGGCTGCCCGGCGAGGTCGCGATCGGGGAGCGCCATGTGCTCACCGTCGCGACCGCCTCGCTCGTCGCGGGGGAGCCGCGGCCGCGCGAGCACGACCGGGTCCGCTGGCTCGGCGCCGATGAGCTCGGCGAGGTCGACTGGCTGGAGCCCGACCGCCCGTTCGTGCGTGCCCTTGGCCGACTGCTCAGCTGACGGCGGTGTATCACTTGCAGACTTGGTGTTACACTCACGCGTGTGCCGACGACACGACCGCGCTATCCGATCACGGAGACCCAAGAGGTCGCCGAGGCGCTCGAGGTCGCGGCGAGCCGCTGGCCCGAAGACCGCGACAAGCCGCGGATCCTCCTCCTGCACCTCATCGCCGAAGGCATGGAGGCCGTGCGGGCGTCCGATGCGGCCCGGATCGCCGAGCGACGCGCGGCCGTCGAACGCACCGCGGGGAGTGCGTCTGACATCTTCGAGCCCGGCTACCTCGAGAGGCTGCGCGAGGACTGGCCCGAGTGATCGCCCTAGACGCCAGCCTCGTCATCGCCCACCTCGGAGCCCAGGAGCCCCGCCACGACGAGGCGACGGCTCTCTTGGCGGACCTGGCTGGCGAGCAGATCTGGATGAGCACGGTCAATGTCGCGGAGGTGCTGGTCGGCTACGCGCGCGGCGGTCGTCTCGACCAAGGCGCGGCGGCGCTTGCCACGATCGGTGTCGAGGAGCGGCCGCTGCCGGGCGATGCCGCGCCGCGACTTGCCGAGCTGCGGGCCAGCACTGGCCTGAAACTGCCCGACTGTTGCGTCCTGCTCACCGCCGAGTCCGCAGGTGCTGCGGTCGCGAGCTTCGACCGCCGACTCCGTGGCGCCGCCGAGCGGCGCGGCATCGTGGTGATGCCATGAGAGGCATCTTCTTCGACGAGGACGACGCGCGGGCGGCGGTCGCCCGGCTGATCGGCCTCGGCTACGACGCCCGGGTCGAGCGCGAACGGCTGGCCGGCGAGGACGACGACGAGGGCCACCCGTGGGCGGTGCTGACCGACGCCCCGGACCTCGAGCTCGAGCTGCTGGTCGAGCAGTACGACGGCTGGCTGGACGCCGACGACGGGCCGGCCGCCCGGCCGCCCCTGGAACTGCCCACGCAGCCGCGGCGGCTCACGGAGCCGTGACCGGCACGGCCGGTCAGCACGCGGGGTCAGCACGCGGGGTCAGTACGCGGGGTCAGCCGACGACGTCGATCGGGCACCGGGGACCGCTGGCCGATGCCAGCCGGCGATCCGCTGTGACCAGGGTGCCGTCGAGCCGCTCGGCGAGGGCGACGTAGGCGGCGTCGTACGGCGTGATGTTCTCCCGGAGCTCCCACATGCGCGGCAGCAACGGCCCCAGGTGCATCCGGCGGATCGGGATGCTCGCGAGGTGTCGCAGGGCGGACGGAACGGACGCCTCGACGGCCGGAGTGCTGCGCGCGATCCCGCGCAGGGCGGAGACCACCTCGGCGTCGAGGTGCGCGGGTGCGAACAGCTCGTCGCCAGCCCGGAGCCTGGCGACCACTGCGTCGCGCCGAGGGTCGTCGGCGGCGTAGAAGGCGGTCAGCACCGAGGCGTCGATCACCGTCGGGCTCACGACGCCTCCCGTGCCTCCCGCACCGCTGCCACGGCGTCCTCGAGACTGACGCCGGTCTCCCTCGGGGGCGGGTAGGAGTCGAGGTAGTCGCTCAGGTGCGTCATCCGGGCGATCTCGCTGAGTCTGTCGACGACGAAGGCCGACAGCGACTGCCGGTTGTCGGCCGCAGCCTCGGCAAGCGCGGCGTAGACGTCGTCGGGCACGTCGCGCAGGTTCATCCGCTTCATGGTGCCATCATGGCACCAAGCGCCGGCTGGCTCTCCGGCCTCTCCCGCGAGATCGCCACGATGGCGGTGACGCCGCAGATCGCCGAGACCGCCGTCGCGCTGCCCGCGACCTTCCCGGGCGATCCGGCGGACCGGCTGATCTTCGCCACCGCGATCGTGACGGGAGCGCAGCTGGTCACCAAGGACCGGCGGATGCGGTCCCATCCGCAGCCGCGAGTGATCACGGTCTGGTGACGGCGTCGCCGCGCGGAAGATCCAGCGCCTCGCGTGGGTTGTGGGTCTCGACAGGCTCGACCACCGACAGGCTCGACCACCGACGTACCTAGGATCGACGAATGACCGCTGACCAGCGCCTGCTGCTCGTGCATGCCCACCCCGACGACGAGTCGATCGGGCAGGGCGCCACGATGGCGAGGTACGTCGCCGAGGGCCGCGGCGTGACGCTGGTGACCTGCACCGCCGGCGAGATGGGCGAGATCCTGGTCCCCGGTCTCGAGCACCTCGCCGCCGACCGCGACGACCGCCTCGGCGAGCACCGCAAGGAGGAGCTGGCGGCGGCGATGGAGGAGCTCGGCGTGACCGACCACCGGTGGCTCGGCGGGTTCGGCACCTACCGCGACTCCGGGATGAAGTGGCACGACGAGGGCTACGCGATCGCGGGTGACCTGCCAGAAGATGGACAGGGCCATGACAACGCGTTCTGGCGCGCCGACCTCACCGAAGCGGCTGACCACCTCGTCGCAATCGTCCGCGAGGTCCGGCCGCAGGTGCTCGTCGCCTACGACCAGTTCGGCGGCTACGGCCACCCCGACCACATCCAGGCCCACCGGGTCGCGATGTACGCCGCGCAGCTGGCCGCGGTGCCGTCGTACCGCAAGGACCTCGGCGATCCCTGGGAGGTCGCCAAGATCTACTGGGGCGCGATGTCGGAGAGCCGGCTGCGGGCCGGCCTGCGGGCGCTGCGCGAAGCCGGCGACACCACCACCTTCGAGGGCATGGACCCCGACGGGCCGCTGCCGCCCTTCGTCACCGCCGACGAGGACCTTGCGGCGGGCGTCGACGCGACGGCGTACGTCGACCGCAAGCTCGCCGCGATGCGCGCGCACGCCACCCAGATCACCACCGACGGCCCCTTCTTCGCGCTCTCCAACAACCTCGGCGACGTCGCGTGGGGGGTGGAGTTCTTCCGGATCGCCAAGGGGGAGCGCGGCCCGGTCGGCGCGGACGGCCTCGAGACCGACCTCTTCGCCGGGATCTAGATGCGCCTCCTCGCGGCCGCCGGCCTCCTGCTGGCCGGCGCGGTCACCGGTGTGGCGACCGTCGCGCTGCACCAGCTCTGGTGGGGCCTGGCCCTCGCGACCGTCGCCGTCGTGGCCGCGGTCGTGGCGCTGCCCGCGGGCTGGTGGTCGCGGCTGGCGTTCGTGGTCGGCCTCGACCTGGTGGTCGGCTGGCTGACGATGCCGCGGGCCGAGGGCGACTACCTGATCAGCCGGGACGTCCAGGGGTACGCCGTCTTGATCCTCGGCCTCGTCCTGCTGGTCGGTGCGCTGGGCACGCTGCCCCGGCCGTCGGCTCGCTCCTGACCACGACCCGAGACGCTTCCGGACATCTCTCGACGAGTCTCTGCGCCCTCCTTGGAACGTAACATCTATGATACGCTCTGGAGAGAGAGGAGCGACCGCCATGGCCAGCACGAGTGCCTTCTGGGACGACCTTGCGCGTGACCTCGAAGACCCGAAGTTCCTTCGGGAGTTCGTCGTCGAGTCCATGCGCATCGCCACCATCGACGAGGTGGTCAATGCCCTCGACGACGCCCGCGAGGCAGCCGGGCTCTCCAAGGCCGAGCTCGCTCGCGCCATCCAGGTCGAGCCGGCGACGATCCGACGCCTCTTTGCCTCCGAGAAGTCCAACCCGACGCTCGGCACGCTGGCGGAGGTGGCCGCCGCGCTCGGCATGAGGATCACCCTCGAGCCGCTCGCCGACGAAGAACGGAGTCAGGTCACCGAGCCTCTCCTGGCTGGGCGCAGCGCCGACCCGGCGGGCCTTGCTCGCCACCTTCACGGTCTGCGAACCCGCACGAAGGCTCCCGCGTAGGCCCTCAGCCGACGGAGCGCGGGTTGCGGCTCAGATACTCATCGCCCATCGAGCGCACCGCTGCATAGTCGGCGTAGCTCAGGGTGGTGCGGAACGGCTTGTCCCGACCGTCAACCACCACCAAGAGCGGCTTCTTCCGACCTGTGGCCTCGGCGCCGACCGACACCACGCGGGGCGGGACCGGAAGGGGGGCCTCCTGCTGGCGGTCGCGGTCGTGGCGCTGCCCGCGGGCTGGTGGTCGCGATGGGTGCCGCTCCCCGGCCGTCGGCTCGCTCCTGACCCGCGCGGTCCGCGCTCGCGCCGTCAGCCGCTCGCCTGCGCGGTCGACTCGCGGACGACGAGTGTGGCAGGCATCTTGGCGCGCCGCGTCCGTCGGCCCGGCTCCTTGAGCGCCAGCCCGAGTGCCTTGGCCCCCATCTCGGCCATGGGCAGCCGGATCGTGGTGAGTGCGGGCGCGAGGTCCTCGGCGACGGCGACGTCGTCGAACCCGGTCACCGACATCTCGCCCGGCACGGACACCCTCGCGCGGCGGGCCTCGGCGAGCACCCCGATCGCCATGTCGTCGTTGAGCGCGATCACCGCGGTGGTGTCGGGGTGATCCTCGAGGATGCGGCGCATGCCTGTGCGGCCGCCGTCGCGGGCGAAGGCCTCCTCCAGTACCGGGATGTCCTCTCGCGGCACGCCGGCGGCGTCGCAGGCCAGGTGGATGCCGGCCAGCCGATCAGCCACGGTGGTCAGAGCGCGGGATCCGGCGACCACGGCGACGCGCCGGTGGCCCAGGTCGAGCACGTGCTCGGCGATCTGCCGCCCCCCGTCGACGTTGTCGGGCAGCACGGCGTCGGCGCGCAGGTGGTGGCGGCCGATCACGGCCACCCGGCCGCCGGAGGCGGCGTAGCTCTCGAACTCGAGCCGCGCGGGCGTCTCGATCTCGGGGTCCACGAACCCCGAGCCGGCGACCAGGATCGCGCCGACCCGGTTGGCAACGAGCGCGCGCACCTGAGTGAGCTCGGTGTCGGGGTCGCGGCCGGTGTGGCAGATCTGGACGGTGAGGCCCCGTTCGGTGGCGACGCCGAGCACGCCGCTGGCGATCTCGGAGAAGTACGGGTCGCCGATCTCGTGCACTAGGAGGCCGATGCTGTCCGAGCTGCCGCCGGCCAGCGACCGGGCGTGCATGTTGGTGACGTAGCCGAGCTCGCGGGCGGTGGCCCGGACCCTCTCCGCCACTGCCGGGCTCACGCCGTTGGTGCCCGCGAGCGCCCGCGAGGCGGTGGCGATCGAGACGCTCGCCGCCTCGGCGACGTCGAGCAGGCGCGGCCGCATCACGGGTGACACCGGTGGACCTCCGTCTTCTCGTCGCCCTGCCTGGTGCCGCGGATCTGGTCGAGTGTGACCCTTGCCACCGGGGGTGAGGCATGTGTACCGTCAGTGTAGCCCCTAACGTAAGCGCTTACGCAATCGCTTACACGGGCTTCCCGCATTGGCTCTCCGGCGACTCGCCCGAGCTCGAGACAAGGAAATTCCCCGATGACACTCATGCGCCTGACCCGGCCCGGTGCCCGGACCCGTCGTTCGCTCGCGGCCGCCTCCGGCCTCGCTCTCGTCGCGACCCTGAGCGCCTGCGGGCTCGGCTCGGGTGGCGACTCCTCCGGTGGTGGCGGCGGTGGCGGCGACGAGATCGTCATCGGGATCTCGCTGCCGCTGACCGGCGACTTCAGTGAGCCGGGCAAGGCCGTGCAGCGCGGCTACGAGGCCTGGGCCGGCTACGTCAACGACAACGGCGGCCTGCTCGGCAAGCAGGTGCGGCTGATCGTCCTCGACGACCAGTCCAGCGCCGACCGCGTCTCCGCCGACTACGAGAAGCTCATCAACCAGGACAAGGTCGATCTCGTCTTCGGCCCGTTCTCGACCCGCCTGGTGATCCCCGCGGCCCAGGTGGCCAAGGACTACGGCTTCTTGTTCGTCGAGCCGGCGGGTGCCGCCGAGGAGGTCTTCCAGCAGGGTTTCGACAACCTCTTCTACGCCGCGCCGGCGGTCGCCAACGACCACTACAACCGGCTCGCCGAGAAGATCCTGTCGCTGCCGCCGGACCAGCGGCCGAAGACCGCGGCGTACGCCTCGATGGACGACCCGTTCGCCCAAGGCACGGCCTACGGCCTCAAGGACAAGCTCGAGGCGGGCGGCGTGAAGACCGTCGCCGACGAGGTCTACCCGCCCAACACCACCGACTTCAGCAGCATCGCCGCCAAGATCGCTGCCTCCAAGGCCGACCTGGTCGTCGGCGGCACGCAGTACCAGGACGCGGTCAACCTGATCGTGGCGCTGCAGCAGCTCGACTACCAGCCCGCCATGGCGGCCTTCTCGACGGCGCCGACCAACCCCGAGTTCTCCAAGGCGATCGGCGCCAAGACCGAGGGCATCCTCTCGCCCACCGGCTACACGCCAGCCGCGAAGTACCCCGAGAACGTCGCCTTCGTGAAGTACTTCACCGACAAGTACGGCGAGGCGCCCAACGAGGACGCCGCCAACGCCTGGACCACGGGTGAGGTCGTCGCCGACGCCGTCGAGAACGCCAACTGCGCCGACCCGAGCCAGGAGTGCCAGCAGCAGCTGATCGACTACCTGCGCAAGGCCACGGTCGACACCGTCGTCGGACCCCTGAGCTGGGACGCGCAGGGTCGGCCGCAGAGCGCCCACCTGATCCAGCAGTACGTCGACGGCAAGATCCGCATCGTGCTGCCGGAGGACCAGGCCGAGGCGCCGTTCATGCCGGTCAAGCCGAAGTGGTGACCGGTTGATGTCCGGCTCCCTCCTCCTGCAGAGCCTGATCCTCGGCATCCTGCTGGGCGGCCTGTACGCCCTGCTCGCCGCGGGCCTGACGCTCTACTTCGGGGTCATGCGCGTGGTGATGATCGCCCACTCGGCGTTCCTCATCCTGGCTGCCTACCTGGCGTGGTGGTTCAACCAGCAGACCGGGATCGACCCGCTGCTGACGCTGTTCTTGACGGTGCCGCTGTTCTTCGGCATCGGCGTGGTGATGCAGCGGTTCCTGCTCTCGCGGCTGCGCCCCGCCACGCTGACGATGATGTCGGTGCTGCTGACCTTCGCGATCGCGCTCACCATCGAGGGCCTGCTCGGCTTCCTCTTCACCGGCGCGCAGCGTCGCATCCAGCTCGGCTACTCCGCTGCCAGCTTCGACTTCCTCGGTGCCCAGGTCGCGGTGGTCAAGCTGATCGCCTTCGGGCTCGCGGCCGCCTCGCTGCTCGCGCTGTTCCTGATCATGACGCGCACCCGCTTCGGCCAGGCCCTGCGTGCGACGATCCAGCATCCGGAGGCGGCCCGGCTGCTGGGCATCCGCACCGACCGGATCGCCGGGTTCGGGTTCGGGCTCGGCCTGGCCACCGCGGCCGTCGGCGGCACGGCGCTCTCGCTCGACGCCACGATCTACCCCTCGCTGCACTGGAACTGGATCGGCCCGCTGATGGCGATCATCGTCATCGGCGGCCTCGGCAGCATCCCAGGCGCGGCGATCGCGGCGATGCTCCTGGGCGTCTCCCAGGCCCTGCTGCAGATCCCGATGGGCACCACCTGGGCCCAGACGGTCTTCTACGTCGCCCTGTTCGCCACCTTGATGGTCCGCCCGCAGGGGTTCTTCGGAGGTCGTCTTGCCCAGCGTTTCTAGCCCGCCCCTGCCGTCGGCTCCCGCGGTCGCGGGCTCCAGCGGATTCGACCGGGCCCTGCGCGGCGTCCGCGCGGTGCTCCTCACCGCCGTGGTGCTGCTCGTGGTCGCCTTCCCCTCGTTGGCGCCCGACGCGTTCATCCTCTCGGTCGGCGTCACTATCGCGATGTACGCCGCCTTCTCGGTCGGCTGGAACTTCGTCGGCGGCTTCACCGGCTACATCTCGCTGGGGCACGCGGCCTACACCGGTCTCGGCGGCTACGGCACCGCGCTACTCGTCATGAAGGCGGACCTCAACCCGTGGGTCGCCTGGGTGGTGGCGGCCCTGGCCGTGGCCGTGATCGCCGTCCCCATCGGTGTCGCGTCGCTGCGCGTGCGCGGGGCGTCGTTCGTGATCGTCTCGATCGCGGTGGTGCTGATCCTGCTGTTGGTCTCGCAGAGCTGGTCGCAGGTCACCGGTGGCTCCAACGGCCTGCGCGTGCCGCGCCCCTTCGGTCCTGACGTGCTGCGGCCCGAGCAGCACGAGCGCTTCTTCTACATCACCTGCGTGCTGGTCGCGGTCATGCTGCTGACCTGGTGGGCGATCGACCGCTCGCGGTTCGGCACCGGGCTCAAGGCGATCCGCGAGGACGAGGACAAGGCCCAGGCGCTCGGCGTGCCGACCTTCGCCTACAAGCTCGCGGTGTTCGTCATCTCCGCGTTCTACACGGCGCTGGCGGGCGGCCTCTACGCCCTGTGGTTCGGCTTCCTCGACCCGATCTTCCAGTTCTCGATCCTGCTCGGCGCCTACCTGGTGCTGATGTCGCTGCTCGGCGGGATCCGCAGCCTCTTCGGCCCGGTGGTCGGCGCGGTGATCGTCGGCTACGCGCTGGAGTACTTCAAGGCCAACTTCGGCGACACCCAGATCCACCTGGTCGCGCTCGGCCTGATGCTCGCCCTGGTCGTGCTGTTCATGCCCGACGGGGTGCTGCCGGCGCTCGGCGCGCTGGTCGAGCGGCTGCGGCCCGGGTCGCGCACCTCGATCCGCGAGGAGTCCGCGTCCGACCTGCTCGAGCGCAACCGCCGCATCGACCAGGGCCGTGGGGACGGGCCGGCCGATCCCCCCGACGGCGCTGCACGGGTCGAGGAGGTCGCGCGATGAGTACGTCGACCACCACCGCCTCGCTGGAGACGCGTGGTCTGACCAAGAGCTTCGGCGGCGTGCGCGCCGTCGACGGCGCCGACGTGACCTTCCACCACGGTCGGATCAACGCGCTGATCGGGCCGAACGGGTCGGGCAAGACGACGTTCTTCAACTGCGTGACCGGGATGGTCCGGGCCGATGCGGGCACGGTCTCCTACCGGGGTCGCGACATCACCGGCAAGGCCCCGCACCGCATCGCGGGCGCGGGGGTCGGCCGCAGCTTCCAGCTGTGCCGGGTCTTCCCGCGGATGACCGTCCTCGACAACATGCTCGTCGGCGTCCGCCCGTCGGGCCTGGTGCACGGGCTCCGCGGGGCGCACAACGCCGACGACATCGCCCGGGCGCGGGAGCTGCTGCGCCGGGTCGGCATCGACCATCTGGAGCGGTCCGAGGCGCGGGACATCTCCTATGGCCAGCAGAAGCTGCTCGAGCTCGCGGGGGTGCTGATGACCGACCCCGAGACGATCATGCTCGACGAGCCCGCCGGCGGCGTGAACCCCGCGCTGATCGGGCGGATCGCCACGCTGGTCCGCGAGCTCAACGCCGAGGGCCGCACCTTCGTCATCGTGGAGCACAACATGGACCTGGTGATGAGCCTGTCCGACCACGTCGTGGTCTTCGACCGGGGCCGTCCGATCGCGGAGGGCCCGCCGTCCGAGGTCCAGCAGGACCGGCGAGTCCTGGAGGCCTACCTTGGCGTCTGACACCCATCCCCCCGAGTATCTGCTCGAGCTCACCGACATCGAGGCCGGCTACGGGCGGGCGGCGCTCGTGCTCCGCGGCCTGACCGTCAAGGTGCCGGCCGGCAGCATCGTCTGCCTGGTCGGTCCGAACGGCGCCGGCAAGTCGACCGTGCTCAAGGTCGCCAGCGGGATGCTGACCCCGCGGTCGGGAACGATCACGGTCAACGGCCGTGACGTGACCCGCGACGGTCCGCACGACATGCTCGCGAACGGGCTCTCCCACGTGCTCCAGGGCCACTCGGTCTTCAAGGAGATGTCGGTCGAGGAGAACGTCCGGCTCGGCGCCTACACGATCCGTGACAAGGCGGCGATCGCCGAGCACGTCGACTTCGTGCGGTCCCTCTTCCCGGTGGTCGCCGAGCGCTGGCGCGACCTGGCGGGGGCGCTCTCCGGCGGCCAGCAGAAGCAGGTCGAGTTCGCCCGGTCGCTCATGGTGAGCCCGAGCGTTGTGCTGCTCGACGAGCCGTCGATGGGTCTGGACCCGAAGACCACCAGCAAGGTCTTCGAGCAGATCGTGCGGATGCGCGAGGCCGGCATCGCCGTGCTGCTGGTGGAGCAGAACGCGCGCCGCGCGCTCGAGACCGCCGACATCGGCTGTGTGCTCGACCTCGGCCGCGTGCATCTCACCGGCCCGGCGCCCGCGCTGCTCGACGACCCGCAGCTGGCCGAGCTCTACCTGGGCGGCTCGCCCCCCGGCGTACCTGCCTGACCGACGTACCGATCCATCACAGCAACGACACGGGAGACAGCACCGATGGCCACGCGCACCCAGCGCATCATCATGAACGGCGTCACCGGACGCATGGGGTACCGCCAGCATCTGGTGCGGTCGATCCTCGCCCTGCGCGACGAGGGCGGGCTCGAGCTCGAGGACGGCACCCGCTTACAGGTCGAGCCGGTGCTCGTGGGCCGCAACCACGACAAGCTGGCCGAGCTGGCCCGGCGCCATGACGTCGCGGAGTTCACCACCGACCTCGGCGGCGCGATCGCCGACGGCGCGAACGGCGACCTGCCGGCGGTCTACTTCGACGCACAGGTGACCTCCGAGCGCAAGAAGGCCATCCTCGAGGCGCTCGCTGCCGGGCTGCCGGTGTACACCGAGAAGCCGCTGGCCGAATCGGTCGAGGAGGGCCTCGAGATCGCCGAGACCGGCGCGGCGGCCGGCACCACCAACGGCGTGGTGCACGACAAGATCTTCCTGCCCGGCCTGGTCAAGCTCAAGCGGCTGGTCGACAGCGGCTTCTTCGGCCGGATCCTGTCGGTGCGCGGCGAGTTCGGCTACTGGGTGTTCGAGGGCGACCTCCAGCCCTCGCAGCGGCCGAGCTGGAACTACCGCGCGGCTGACGGCGGCGGCATGGTCCTCGACATGTTCTGCCACTGGAACTACGTCTTCGAGCACCTCTTCGGCCGGGTCGACTCGGTGATCGCCCGGGCGGTCACGCACATCCCCGACCGGTGGGACGAGCAGGGCCGCCGGTACGACGCCACGGCCGACGACGCGGCGTACGCCATCTTCGAGATCGGCGACACGGTCGTGCAGATGAACTCCTCGTGGGCGGTGCGCGTCGACCGCAAGGAGCTGGTGGAGTTCCAGGTCGACGGAACGCACGGGTCGGCCGTCGCGGGCCTGTTCGGCTGCCGCGTGCAGCCGCGGGTGCGCACGCCCAAGCCGGTGTGGGATCCCGACATCCCGACCGACCAGGACTTCCGGGCGCAGTGGGACGAGGTGCCCGACAACCAGGAGTTCGTCAACGGATTCCGCGGCCAGTGGGAGGCATACCTGCGTGACCTGCACGCCGGCCGGCCGCACCCGTTCGACTTCATGTCGGCGGTCCGCGGCCTGGAGCTGGCCGAGGCCGGGCTGCGATCCTCGGCCGAGGGGCGGCGCGTCGCCCTGGAGACCCGCACGTGGTGAGCGCGCCCACCGTCGGCCTGCCGACGCCCGCCGGCGGGTGGCGCACCCTCGTGCTCGGCCCGCCGGGCGAGTGGGCCGACCACCCGCAGCCCTACCGCACGCGTACCGCGTTCGCGGCGGCCCATGTGGTCGCCGACCCGCGCGGCGAGAACGTGCCGGGCGCACCGGCGGTCCTCGACTGGGACGCCACGCTCGCCTTCCGCCGCGAGCTGTTCCGCTACGGGTTCGGCGTCGCCGAGGCGATGGACACTGCGCAGCGCAATATGGGCCTGGACTGGGCCGCCACCCAGGAGCTTATCCGCCGCAGCGCCGAGCAGGCCGCCGCGCTGGGCGCGCGGATCGCGTCGGGCGCCGGCACCGACCACCGGCCGGAGGCGGCCACGCTCGACGACGTGCTCGAGGCGTACGTCGAGCAGGTGGCCTTCGTGGAGTCCACCGGCTCGCAGGTGATCGTGATGGCCTCGCGGCAGCTGGCCGCGGTGGCCGGCGGCCCCGATGACTACCTCGAGGTCTACGGTCGCGTCCTCGAGCAGGTGCGCGAGCCGGTGATCCTGCACTGGCTGGGCACGGTGTTCGACCCCGCGTTGGCGGGCTACTGGGGCAGCACTGACGTGCTCGCGGCCACCGACACCTTCCTCGATCTGGTCCGGGCCCACGCGGACCGGGTCGACGGGGTCAAGGTCTCGCTGCTGTCGGCCGAGCACGAGGTCGGGCTGCGGGCCGCGCTGCCCGAGGGGGTGCGCCTCTACACCGGCGACGACTTCAACTACCCGGAGCTGATCCGCGGCGACGGCACCCATCACTCCGACGCGCTCCTCGGCGCGCTCGCGGCCATCGCACCCGCCGCCTCCCGCGCGCTGGCCATGCTCGACGAGGGCGACCTGGCGTCGTACGACGCGGCGATGGCGCCGACGTTGCCGCTGTCGCGTGCGGTGTTCGAGGCGCCGACCTTCCACTACAAGACCGGGATCGCCTTCCTCGCCTGGCTCAACGGCCACCAGCCCGGGTTCACCATGGTCGCCGGGCTGCAGTCGGCGCGGTCGGCGCTGCACCTCGCCCGACTCGTGGAGCTCGCCGACGCCGCCGGCCTGCTCCGCGACCCCGACCTGGCCGCCGCCCGGATGACGCAGTGGCTCTCCGTCGCGGGGCTCGGCCGGTGAGCGGCCTCGACCGGCTCTCCCTCAACCAGCGCACGACGGCGGAGTGGTCGCTGCGCGATGCCGTCGAGGGGTGCGTGCGCGCCGGGCTGCCCGCGATCGGCCTCTGGCGCGAGCCGGTCGCCGAGGTCGGCCTCGAGACAGCGGCCGCGATGGTGCGCGACGCGGGGCTGCGGGTGTCCTCGCTGTGCCGCGGCGGGTTCTTCACCGGCCGCGACGACGCCGGGCGCGCGGGCGCCCACGAGGACAACCTCCGTGCGCTCGACGAGTGCGCCACTCTCGGGGCGCCGGTGCTGGTGCTCGTGCCGGGCGGGCTGCCCGAGGGCGACCGCGACCTGCGCGCCGCCCGGGAGCGCGCGGCCGAGGCGATCGCGGCCCTCGCCCCGGAGGCCGCGGCGCGCGGCGTACGCCTCGGCATCGAGCCGATGCACCCGATCTTCGCCGCCGACCGCGGCGTGGTCTCCACGCTCGCCCAGGCCCTCGACATCGCCGAGCGGCACCCGGTCGACCGGGTCGGTGTCGTCGTCGACACCTTCCACCTGTGGTGGGAGCCCGGCATCCACGAGACGATCGCGCGGGCCGGCGCCCGCGTGGCGGCGTACCAGATCGGCGACTGGATCACGCCGCTGCCGCCCGACGCTCTCCTGTCGCGCGGGATGGTCGGCGACGGTCACGTCGACTTCGCCGGCCTCACCGCCGCGGTCGCCGCCACCGGGTACGCAGGCGACGTCGAGGTCGAGATCTTCAACGCCGACGTCTGGGCCGCCCCCGGCGACGAGACCGTGGCCACGATGGCTGAACGCTACCTGCGGCTCGTGGCGCCGTATCTGTAGCGTCCCACGCTCCGGCGACCGCTCGGGACGGCCGTCTCGGGCCGTTTCCTAGGATTGCCCGTGTGACCGGTCTGCAGAAGCCGTCGAAGCCTGCTCGCGAGGGCGCGGGCGGCAAGGTCGTCCTGCTCATGCTGCTGGGTCTGGCCGTGCTCTGCGGCGGGCTCTACGTGGCGGCGTACCTCGCTGCCGGCGACAAGGTGCCGCGCGGCAGCACCATCGCAGGGGTCGAGGTCGGCGGCCGCTCCGCCGCGGAGGCCGAGAAGGCGCTGCGCGCGGGCCTGGCCGACCGGGAGGACCGGTCGATCACCGTCGTCGTCGACGGCCAGAGCATCCCGGTCGCTCCGGACGACGCCGGCCTGTCGGTCGACTACGCCGCCTCGGTCGCGGCCGCCGGCGGCGGGCGGAGCTGGAGCCCCGGGCGGCTGTGGGACTACTGGACCGGCGGCGACGACCTGGACGCGGTCGTCGAGGTCGACGCCGCGGCGTTCGAGGCCGCCCTCGAGAGCATGGCCGAGCAGGTCGGTACGCCGCCGACCGACGGCGCGATCGCGTTCCGCGGGTCCGACATCGTGGTGACCGACCCCGCCGACGGGCAGGAGGTCGACCCGGCCGCAGCCAGCGAGAGCATCACGGCGGCGTACCTCTCCGCCGACGGCGCCGACGCCCAGGTGCCGCTGCGCACCGCCGCGCCCGAGATCGACCAGGCCGACGTGCAGCGGGCCCTCGAGACGTTCGCGAACCCGGCCATGTCGGCGCCGGTGACGCTGGTCTTCGGCGACTCCCCGGTGCGGCTGCGGCCGCAGGACTTCTCGAAGGCGCTCGGGATGAGGGCCCAGGACGGCAAGCTCGTGCCGGACCTCGACGAGAAGGCCCTGGTGAGGCTGGTCGACGCCGGCGTCAGCGACGAGGACCAGCCGGTCGACGCCACCGTGGAGCTGGTGGACGGCAAGCCGAAGGTGGTGCCCGCCAGGCCCGGGGTGACCTACGACCCCGCGGACGTCAGCGACGCGTTCCTCGAGCTGGTCACCCGCTCCGGCGAGGACCGGAGGATGAAGGTGGAGTCGACCGTCGCGGAGCCGGAGTTCACCACCGCCGACGCGCGGGCCCTGAAGATCAAGGAGCAGGTGTCGACGTTCACGACGTACTTCCCCTACGCGGAGTACCGAAACATCAACATCGGCCGAGCCGCCGAGCTGATCGACGACACCGTGCTCAAGCCGGGCGAGGTGTTCTCGCTCAACGACACCGTCGGCGAGCGGACCCGGGAGAACGGCTTCACCGAGGGGTTCGTCATCAGCGACGGCATCTTCAAGGAGGACCTCGGCGGCGGGGTCTCGCAGATGGCGACGACGACGTTCAACGCGGCGTTCTTCGCCGGGCTCAAGGACATCGAGCACAAGCCGCACTCGTTCTACATCGACCGCTACCCGGTCGGCCGCGAGGCGACGGTCGCCTGGGGCGCGATCGACCTGCGGTTCAAGAACGACACGCCGTACGGCGTCCTCATCCACGCGACCGTGCAGCCGAGCACACCGTCCTCGCAGGGCGTGGTGACGGTCTCGATGTACTCCACGAAGTACTGGGACATCTCGTCGACGACCTCGGACCGCTACAACTTCCGGCCGCCCGCGACCCGGACCCTGACGACCCCGGACTGCTACCCGAACGAGGGGTACGCCGGCTTCGACGTCGACGTCACCCGCATCTTCCGCAAGCCGGGGTCGGACGCGGTCGTGAAGACCGAGAAGATGCACACCTCCTACACCCCCTCCGACACGGTGATCTGCAAGAAGCCCAAGGGGGGCTGACCGACGCCGCGTGACCGGGGCCGCAGCGGCTCGTTGTCGGGGCATGCGTCGGATCCTCGGAGCCCTGGTCGTGTCGCTTCTGGCGGTCGTGGGGCTCGCGGCCCCCGCCGTCGCCGTACCCGTCCCGCTGCCGACGAACCCGTTCGGCGAGCCGACCGGGGCCAACGACTGGTCGTGCCAGCCGAGCGCCGAGCGCCCCACGCCGGTGGTGATCGTGCACGGCACCTTCGGCGACCGGAAGAGCCTGCTCGACAACCTCTCGGCCGCGCTGGTGGGCGAGGGGTACTGCGTCTACTCGCTCGACTACGGCAACCGCGGCACCGGCGACATCCGCGCCTCGGCCCGTGAGCTGAAGCGGTTCGTCGGCCGCGTGCTGGACGCCACCGGCGCCGAGCGGGTCTCGATGGTCGGCCACTCGCAGGGCGGCATGATGCCGCGCTACTACATCAGGTTCCTCGGCGGCGCGGCCTACGTCGACGACCTGATCGGGCTCTCGCCGTCCAACCACGGCACCACGATTGCGGGCGACGGCTCCGGCATCGGCCTCCTGTGCACCTCGTGCGGCCAGCAGGCCGCGGGCTCGCCGTTCCTCACCCGGCTCAACGCCGGCGACGAGACGCCCGGCAAGGTGAGCTACACCCAGATCACCACGCGGTACGACGAGGTCGTGGTGCCCTACACCTCCGCGTTCCTCGACGAGGGGCCGCGGACCACCAACGTCGTCGTCCAGGACTCCTGCCCGGCCGACCCGGCCGAGCACGTGTTCATCCCGATGAGCCCGACCGCGATCCAGTGGGTCCTGAACGCCCTCGGCCGCCCCGGCGCGGCCGATCCGGCGTTCATGCCCACCTGCGCTCCCTGAGCGCCCGCGCGAACGGCGGCCAGGCCGGCAGGCGGGGGGCCAGCGTCGCTTGGAAGGCGTGGTAGACGTCCGGCTTCCCGGCCCAGGTGTCCCCGGCGGGGCGGTTGTCCGGCCCCAGCTCGTGGCGCCAGGACCCGAGCTCGCGGTCGACGAGGTGGCGCTCGGCGTACGCCCACCAGTGCTCGTGGCAGACGGCGTACATCGGGTCGCCGGTCGCCCGGAGCAGGGTGGCCGCGGCGGCGAGCGCCTCGGCGACCACCCAGTGCATCCGCTGGCGTACGACGGGCGTCCCGTCCCAGTCGACGGTGTAGACGAAGCCCGCCGCGCCGTCGACGGCCCAGCCCTCGCGGACGCCGGCGTCGAAGAGCGCCCGCGCGTCGTCCAGCATCCACGCCGGGGCGTCCGCGCCGAGCGCCGCGCGCAGCGACAGCGTCAGCCGGCTCCACTCGAACCAGTGGCCGATCGTCGCGCCGTAGGGCCGGAAGGGGTGGGCCGGGTCGTCGTGGTTGTAGGAGGGGATCGGGCGCCACTCGTCGTCGAAGTGCTCGGGGATCCGCCACCTGTGCGAGCGCGCGAAGCCGTGCACGACCCGGGTGAGGATCCGCTCGGCCCGCTCCAGGTCGCCGACCGCGAGCAGCGCCTCGACGGTGTGCATGTTGGCGTTCACGCCGCGGTAGCCGTCGAGCCTGGTCCACGCCCGGTCCCACTCCTCGACGACCATGCCGGCGTCCTCGTCCCAGAACCGCCGGTCCAGCACGTCCAGCGCGTCCGCCAGCAGCTCCTCGGCGCCCGGGCGGCCGGCGACCGCAGCCGAGGAGGCGGCGAGCACCACGAACGCGTGCTCGTAGGCCGTCTTCGCCCGCGTCACCGGCCCGTCCGGGCCGACCGCCACCCACCAACCACCGTGCTCGTGGTCGCGCAGCCGGCCGCCCAGCGAGGCGATGCCGTGGTCGACGAGCGCGGCGGCGTACGGCCGGCCCATCAGGTGCGCCAGCGCGAAGACGTGCGTCATCCGGCAGGAGATCCACAGCTCCACCGGCCGGTCCAGCTCGGGCCGGCCGTCCTCGGAGAGCCAGGCGAAGCCGCCGTCGGGGTGCACCGACGCCCGGGCGAACCGCAGCAGCCGCTCGCCCTCCGCCTCCAGGTCCACGGCGCCAGCCTAGGGCGGGCCCGACGGCCGGGCCAGGTAGCGGTAGGCGTGGTGCGTGGTGAAGCCGAGCTGCTCATACAGCGCAATCGCGGGGGCGTTGTCGCCGAGCACCTGGAGGTACGCCGTGGTCGCTCCGCGCTCCGCGCCCCACTCCAGCAGCGCCGCCATCACGGCGAGCCCGAGACCCCGGCGGCGGTACGCCGGGGCGACCTCGATGCTCCGGAAGCCGATCCAGTCGTCGGCGTACGCCGCCACGCCGCTCGCCCGGTCGCCGATCCGGACCGTGACGACGTCGCCCCGCTCGTCGTACTCCTCGGGTGGTCGAGCCTGCTCCGCCGGTGGTCGAGCTTGTCGAGACCCCAGTCCCCGACGCGCGGCCGCAACCCCGCCGATCTGGAACAGCGTGTCCGCGTCGCCGCTCTCGGGGACCCACCCGTGGGCGCGGAACAGCGCGTCCTCATCGGAGCCGCGCAGCACCGCCGCGATCGGCCGGCCGCCGCGGCCGGCGTAGAACGCGACCACCCGGTCGTAGTCGCCGGCGACCCCGGACGGGCCCATCGCGAGCACGGAGTTGGCGCGGCGCGCGGTCGAGGTGGGGGAGTGGCGCAGCGTCCAGCCGCCGAGCGGCTCGGTCTCCAGGTCCGGCCAGAGCGCGAGGGCGCGGCGCTGGGCCTCGCCGGGGGTGACGCGGTGCCGGGTCGGCGGGCGCGGTGGCACGGGCTTGCCGGAGACGATGTCGGCGGTCGCGATCGCCAGCGTCGTGCCGTCCTCCGCCTGCAGCACGCAGGTGCCGTCGGCCCACGACAGGCACACGCCGAGGGCGTCGGTCATGGCCGGCCCGCCGCTCGGGCCGGTCTCGCCGCGCAGGACGCGGCGCACCACGATCCGCCGGCCCACGACGTGGGGGCCGAGCATGTGCTGGTGGACTGCCTGGTTCACATACTGGGGGTCTGCCGACTCGGACACCCCCGGGATACTAGGCTGTGGCCGAGCACCTGCTCTCGTGAGTACCAGGAGGATTCGGTGACCTACGTCATCTCCCAGCCGTGCGTCGACCTCAAGGACCGGGCCTGCGTGGACGAGTGTCCCGTCGACTGCATCTACGAGGGCAAGCGGATGCTCTATATCCACCCCGACGAGTGCGTCGACTGCGGTGCGTGCGAGCCGGTCTGCCCGGTCGAGGCGATCTTCTACGAGGACGACGTGCCGGAGCAGTGGAAGGACTACTACGACGCCAACGTCCACTTCTTCGACGACCTCGGCTCGCCGGGCGGGGCCGCCAAGATGGGCGAGATCGACCACGATCACGCGATGATCGCCGAGCTGCCGCCGCAGAACCAGGACCACTGAAGACCCCCGTCTCCGGGCGACTCCCGGACTTCCCCTGGGACCACCTGCTCGAGTACGCCGAGCGGGCCCGGTCGCACCCCGACGGCATCGTCGACCTCTCGGTCGGCACCCCGGTCGACCCCACCCCTCCGCTCGTGCAGGAGGCGCTGCGGGGTGCCGCGGACTCGCCCGGCTACCCGCTGACGATCGGCCGGGCGGAGACCCGGCAGGCCGCGATCGACTGGCTGGAGCGCCGCCACGGGGTCACCGGCCTGTCCCTCGGCGCGGTGCTGCCGGTGATCGGCTCCAAGGAGCTGATCGCCTCGCTGCCGGGCCATCTGGGAGTCGGCCCGGGCGACCTGGTCGCCTGTCCCGAGCTCGCCTACCCGACGTACGAGGTCGGCGCGGTGCTCGCCGGGGCCCGCGCGGTCGCCACCGACTCGCTGACCTCCCTCGGCCCCGAGGTCCCGGCGCTGCTCTGGCTGAACTCGCCGTCGAACCCCACCGGCCGCGTGCTGCCCGTCGAGCACCTGCGCAAGGTCGTGGACTGGTGCCGTGAGCGCGGCACGATCCTGGTCTCCGACGAGTGCTACCTCGAGTGCGCGTGGGAGGCCGAGCCGCTCTCGGTGCTGCACCCCTCGGTCTGCGGGTCCTCGCACGACGGCATCCTCGCGGTGCACTCGCTGTCGAAGCGCTCCAACCTGGCGGGCTACCGCTGCGCCTTCGTCGCCGGAGACCCCTCCCTCGTCGGCGAGCTGCTCGCCGTCCGCAAGAACCTCGGCCTGCAGATGCCCGGCCCGCAGCAGGTCGCGATGGCGGCCGCGCTCGCCGACGACGCCCACGCGGTCGAGCAGCACGCCCGGTACGCCGTCCGCCGCGCTCGCCTGCGCGATGCCCTGGTGGCTGCGGGGTTCCGCATCGACCACTCGGAGGCGTCGCTCTACCTCTGGGCCACGGATGGCGAGGACTGCTGGGACACCGTCTCCCGGCTCGCCGGCCGCGGCATCCTGGTCGCCCCCGGCTCGTTCTACGGCCGCGCCGGCAACCGGCATGTCCGGGTCGCCTTCACCGCCACCGACGAGCGGGTCGACGCGGCGGTCGGTCGTCTCGCGGGCTGAGGTAGGCGGGACGACGACCGTCCTTGGCCTCGAGTGTCAGTTGGCGTGCAGGGCGGCGTTCAGCGCGACGCCGTCGCTCCGCCACGGGACCGCCTCGATCGCGCCGGTGACCGAGTTGCGGCGGAACAGCACGTTGCTCGCACCGGAGAGCTCGAGCGCCTTGACGACCTTCGGCTTGCCGTCCATGTCCGAGACGGTGACCTTGGTGCCGGCGGTGACATAGCAGCCGGCCTCGACGACGCAGTCGTCGCCGAGGGAGATGCCGATGCCGGCGTTCGCGCCGAGCAGGCAGCGCCGCCCGATCGAGACCACCTCCTTGCCGCCGCCGGAGAGCGTGCCCATGATCGACGCGCCGCCGCCGACGTCCGAGCCGTCGCCGACCACGACGCCGGCGGAGATCCGGCCCTCCACCATCGAGGCGCCGAGCGTGCCGGCGTTGTAGTTGACGAAGCCCTCGTGCATGACGGTGGTGCCCTCGGCGAGGTGCGCGCCGAGGCGGACCCGGTCGCCGTCGGCGATCCGGACGCCCGACGGCAGCACGTAGTCGACCATCCGCGGGAACTTGTCGACGCCGAAGACCGTGACGTGCCGGCCGTTCGCGCGCAGCCTCGCGCGGACCGTCTCGAAGCCTTCGACCGCGCACGGCCCGGCGCTGGTCCACACGACGTTGGTGAGCAGCCCGAAGACGCCGTCCATGCTGACCGAGTGGGGGGTGACCAGCCGCGAGGAGAGCAGGTGCAGGCGCAGCCAGACGTCCTCGGTGGTGGCGGGGGCCGCCTGGAGGTCCGCGACCTCGACCAGCAGCACGTCGCGGGTCACGCCGCGGTCGGTGTCGGTGCCCTGGAGCGCGCTCAGCTCCGACGGCGGTACGGCGTCCGACGGCCTCTCACCCAGCGCGGGCTCGGGGAACCACACGTCGAGCACGGTGCCGTTGCCGTCGATGCTCGCGAGCCCGAATCCCCATGCCTGTTCCGTCACGGCAGTACACCCTAGTGGGCGGGGTACGGCGGAAGTGGCCCAGGTAGTCGCGCAGGACGGCCTCCTCGCCGCGCAGCATCTCATCGGTCATGGCGCCATTGTCGGTGGTCGTGGGCACGATGGCGCCATCCCGCTCTCGGGTCCAGAATGGAAGGAGCGCGAATGTGCGTGCGAACCGAGGAGACATCTTGTCCGTCAGGCATGAGGAGCCGCTGCGCCGGGTGCGCATGTCGTGGGAGGAGTTCCTCGAGCTGCCGCACCCGCCCAAGGCGGAGTGGGTCAACGGGGAGGTCGTGATCGACATGGCGCCCGTCGTCTTCTCCCACGGCGATGCCGTGGGCCGACTCCTCGTCCTGCTCGCCCCGCTGTTCCCGGACCACTTCCTCGTCACCGAGGTCGGCCTCCGGCTTCCCCGCAACCGGCTTCGCGCACCCGATCTCATGATGGTGGCCGACCGGCCGGACGGCGATTGGGTGACGGCAACACCTGCGCTGGTGGCCGAGGTGCTCTCGTCGTCGACGCGCTCGGAGGACACCGTCCGCAAGTCGATGGAGTACGCCGCGGGCGGCGTCGGGCAGTACTGGGTGGTCGACCCCGAGCTGAGGGCCATCGACCTGTGGCACAACGTCGAGGGTGAGTGGGAGCTGCTCGCCCGGGTCGACGACGATCACCCGGCGGCCGAGGTCGAGCTCGCGGGGGTCACGGTCCCGATCGACCTGCGCCAGATCCTGCGCGCCTGAGCCGAGTCGAATCCGATTGGCGGGTCGCCGAGCCCACGCCGTACGCTCTGTGCACAGGCGTCTGAGCCGTCATCAGCGGCGAGCCTCCGGAAGAACGGTCTCGACCAGCTCGACTGGCGAGACCTACTAGAACCGGACGGGTAGGCCCGTCACAGCCGGCAACGAGTGGCGGTCTCGACAAGCTCGACCAGCGGGGCCGCAAGCAGGGTGGTACCGCGGCAGAGATGTCGTCCCTGCGGTGAAGCAGACCGACACCGCAGGAGGGCCGACGATGACCTACCCGAAGAACGACTCCGGCAGCGCGCCCTCGAGCCTCACCCAGAATCCAAGCTTCCCGGAGATCGAGGAGCGCGTCCTCGAGTTCTGGGAGGCCGACGGCACCTTCCAGGCCAGCATCGACCAACGCGACGCGGGGGAGAACGGCGAGAACGAGTTCGTCTTCTACGACGGCCCGCCGTTCGCCAACGGCCTGCCGCACTACGGCCACCTGCTCACCGGCTACGTCAAGGACCTGATCCCGCGCTACCAGACCATGCGTGGCCGGCGGGTCGAGCGCCGCTTCGGCTGGGACACCCACGGGCTGCCGGCCGAGCTGGAGGCGATGCGGCAGAAGGGCATCAAGACCACCGACGAGATCCTCGAGCTCGGCATCGAGACGTTCAACGACGCCTGCCGGTCCTCGGTGCTGATGTACACCGACGAGTGGCGCGAGTACGTCACCCGCCAGGCGCGCTGGGTCGACTTCGACCACGACTACAAGACGATGAACCCCGACTACATGGAGTCGGTGATCTGGGCCTTCAAGCAGCTCCACGAGAAGGGCTGGATCTACGAGGGCTTCCGGGTGCTGCCCTACTGCTGGAACGACGAGACCCCGCTGTCCAACCACGAGCTGCGGATGGACGACGACGTCTACCAGAGCCGGCAGGACCCCGCGGTCACCGTCGGCTTCGACATCACCACGCCTGGCCCACTCCAGGGCGCGAAGCTGCTCGTCTGGACGACCACGCCGTGGACGCTGCCGAGCAACCTGGCGGTGATGGTCGGCGAGGACATCGAGTACGTCGTGGTGGCGGCTCCGTCCGACTCCGGGGCGGGCGCGCGGTACGTCCTCGCGGCGGCCCGGCTGGCGGCGTACGCCCGCGAGCTCGGGGTCTCGACGGGCTCGACCACCGAGTTCGAGGTCACCTGGCGCGGGCCGGGCAGGGATCTGGTCGGGCTGACCTACACCCCGCCGTTCTCCTACTACCTCGGCCACGAGCGGGCGTTCGTCGTCGTGGCCGCGGAGTTCGTGACGACCACGGACGGCACCGGCCTGGTGCACACCGCCGGGGCGTTCGGCGAGGACGACAAGGTCGTCACCGACCGCGCGGGCATCGAGGCGGTGATGCCGGTGGGCAAGGACGGCCGGTTCACCCACCCGGTCGTCGACTACGAGGGGATGCAGGTCTTCGACGCGAACCTGCACATCATCGACGACCTCAAGGCCACGACCGGCTCGGTGACCCCCGGGACGGTGCTGCTGCGGCGCGAGACCTACGACCACAGCTACCCGCACTGCTGGCGCTGCCGCGAGCCGCTGATCTACAAGGGCGTCTCGTCGTGGTTCGTCGAGGTGACCGCGTTCAAGCAGCGGATGCTCGAGCTCAACCAGCAGATCAACTGGGTGCCCGACCACATCCGCGACGGCCAGTTCGGCCGCTGGCTGGAGAACGCCCGCGACTGGTCGATCACCCGCAACCGGTTCTGGGGCAGCCCGGTCCCGGTGTGGAAGAGCGACGACCCGGCGTACCCGCGCCTGGACGTCTACGGCTCCTTCGCGGAGCTCGAGCGCGACTTCGGCCGGCTGCCGCGCAACAGGGACGGCGAGCCCGACCTGCACCGGCCCTACGTCGACGACCTGGTGCGCCCCAATCCCGACGACCCGACCGGTCGATCGACGATGCGCCGCGTGCCCGACGTACTGGACGTGTGGTTCGACTCCGGCTCGATGTCGTTCGCGCAGGTCCATGTGCCCTTCGAGAACTCCGACTGGTTCCAGCATCACTTCCCGGCCGACTTCATCGTCGAGTACATCGGCCAGACCCGCGGCTGGTTCTACACGCTGCACATCCTGGCCAGCGGCATCTTCGACAAGCCGGCGTTCGAGAACTGCATCAGCCACGGGATCGTGCTCGGCTCCGACGGCAACAAGATGTCGAAGTCGCTGCGCAACTACCCCGACGTGCGCGAGGTCTTCGACCGCGACGGCGCCGACGCGATGCGCTGGTTCCTCATGTCCTCGCCGATCCTGCGCGGCGGCAACCTGATCGTCACCGAGCAGGGCATCCGCGACTCGGTGCGGCAGGTGCTGATCCCGCTCTGGAACAGCTGGTACTTCTTCCAGCTCTACGCCAACGCCGCCGAGGACGGGCAGGGGTACGACGCTCGGTCCTCGACGGCGTCCACGGACCCGCTGGACCGCTACCTGCTGGCCAAGTGCCACGACTTCGTCGCCGAGATGACCGAGGCGCTGGACGGGTACGCCGTCGCGGACGCGTGCGACGCCACGCGCTCCTTCCTCGACGTGCTGACCAACTGGTACATCCGCCGCTCGCGCGACCGCTTCTGGGGCGACAACCCGGCCGCCTTCGACACGCTCTACACGGTGCTCGAGGTCGTCTGCCGCGCCACCGCGCCGCTGCTTCCGCTCGTCACCGAGGAGGTCTGGCGCGGGCTGACCGGTGGCCGTTCGGTCCACCTCGCCGACTACCCCCGCGAGGAGGACCTGCCGCTGGACCAGGCGCTGGTGCGCCGGATGGACAAGGTGCGTGAGGTCTGCTCGGCGACCTCCGCGCTGCGCAAGGCCCGGCACCTGCGCAACCGGCTCCCGCTCGCTCGGTTGACCGTCGTCGGCGCGGACCTCGGCGGCTTCGAGGACCTGGTCGCGGACGAGGTCAACGTCAAGGAGGTGCGGCTGCTGCCCGCGGACTCACCGGAGGCGGGGTCGTACGGCGTCTCGCAGCGCCTCACCGTGAACGCGCGCGTCGCCGGCCCGCGCCTGGGCCGTGACGTGCAGAAGGCGATCGTCGCCGCGAAGGTGGGCGACTGGGAGGTACGCCGCAACGGCGACGTCGTCTCGGGTGGGTTCCTCCTCGAGGAGGGTGAGTACGCGCTCGAGACCGTCGCCGGCGCGGCCGACGACTCCGTGGCCGTCGGGATGCTGCGCGGCGGCGGCTTCGTCGTGCTCGACATCGAGGTCACGCCTGAGCTCGCCGCGGAGGGCCTGGCCCGCGACCTGGTCCGCCAGGTCCAGCAGGCCCGCCGCGCCGCCGGCCTGGACGTCTCCGACCGGATCGCCCTGAGGATCGGCGGCTCGGCGGAGGTCGTCGCGGCGGCCACGACCCACCGCGACCTGATCACCGCCGAGACCCTCGCGACGTCGTACGACGTCGTCCTCGCCGACGGTGCGGAGGATGCCGAGCCGACCGTCACCGTCACCAAGGTGTGATGCCGACTCGGCGCAACTTGCCCGCTGTGAGGGGTCGACTCGGCGCGTCTTGCCCGGCAGGTGAGCAAGATACGCCGACTCGGCGCACTGGGCTGGGCAAGATGCGCCGACTCGGCATCCCCTCAGGTGGGGGCGAGGCCGAGACGGGTGGCGAGTCGGTCGAGGGAGGCGAGCACCTCGTCGGGGGACTTGTCGGGCACGCCCCAGATGAGCTCGGTGGCGCCCTGCTCGGCCCAGGCCATCAGGTCCTCGGGGTTCGGCTTGAAGGCGATCAGGATCCGGATCTCCGGCGCGCCGTCGCGGCCGGCGTCGGCCCATGCCTTCTTCAGCGCCTCGATGTTCGCGGAGATGTCGGCCTGGGTCGGGGTGGTCATCCAGCCGTCGGCGTTCTCGGCGATCCAGCGGAACGTCTGGGGCCCGCCGCCCGCGCCGATGATGAGCGGGATGTGCGCGGCCGGCTTCGGGTAGGCCCAGGACGGCCCGAACGACACGAACTCCCCGTCGTACGCCGCCTCCTCCTGTGTCCAGAGGGCGCGCATCGCCTCGACGTACTCCCGTAGCACGGTACGGCGCTTGCCCGCGGGGACGTGGTGGTCGGCGAGCTCGTCGGTGTTCCAGCCGAAGCCCGCGCCGATCTCGACTCGACCGCCCGAGAGGTGGTCGAGAGTCGCGATCTGCTTGGCGAGCGTGATCGGGTCGGACTCCACCGGCAGCGCGACGGCGGTCGACAGCTTGATCCGCGAGGTGACCGCGGCGACGGTCGCGAGCGAGACCCAGGGGTCGAGGGTGCGCAGGTAGCGGTCGTCGGGGAGGGTCTCGTCGCCGGTGCCCGGGTGGGCGGCGGTCCGCTTGACCGGGATGTGGGTGTGCTCGGGCACGTAGAACGTGTCGAAGCCCCGCTCCTCGGCGGCCTTGCCGAGGGCGGCCGGCGTGATCCCGCGGTCGGAGGTGAACAGGACGAGACCATGGTGCATCTTCCAATACTAGAACAAGTTCTAATTCTCGGGAACCCGGGACCGGCGCCAGCCGGGCCCACCAGCCCGGCTGGTTGGATGGGGCCATGCAGTTGGACCTGACCGCCGATGCCGTCACGCTCACCGAGCAGCTGGTGAACATCGAGTCGGTCAGCCGCCACGAGCAGGCGATCGCGGATGCCGTCG
Organism: Nocardioides hungaricus; assembly: GCF_054782915.1. NCBI lineage: Bacteria > Bacillati > Actinomycetota > Actinomycetes > Propionibacteriales > Nocardioidaceae > Nocardioides > Nocardioides hungaricus. The sequence continues at coordinate 166,970 of NZ_BAAGRO010000033.1, forward strand.
AGGCCGCGCTGGCGGCGTACCCCCACCTCACGGTGAGCCGGCACGGCCACACCGTGGTCGCGCGCACCGACCTCGGCCGCGGCGAGCGGGTCGTGATCGCCGGCCACCTCGACACCGTGCCGGTCAACGACAACCTCCCCGCGCGCCGCCAAGAGACGGCGGAGGGGGGATTGCTGCACGGCCTGGGCGCCTGCGACATGAAGGGCGGCGACGCGGTGATCCTGCGGCTCGCCGCGACACTGCCCGAGCCCAACCGCGACGTCACCTACATCCTCTACGAGGCCGAGGAGGTCGAGGCGCGGTACAACGGCCTCCACCTCCTCTCGCAGAGTCGACCGGAGCTGATGGCGGCCGACTTCGCGATCCTCATGGAGCCGTCGAACGCCGTCGTCGAGGCCGGCTGCCAGGGCACGCTGCGCGCCGAAGTGCGTACGACGGGGGAGCGGGCCCACTCCGCGCGCAGCTGGCGCGGGGTGAACGCGATCCACGGCGCCGCCGAGGTGCTCCGCCGGCTCACCGAGTACGACGCCCGGCGGCCCGTCATCGACGGGCTGGAGTACCACGAGGGGCTGAACGCGGTCGCCATCCGCGGGGGAGTGGCCGGCAACGTGCTGCCCGACGAGTGCGTGGTAGAGGTGAACTTCCGGTTCGCGCCCGACCGGTCGGAGGCCGAGGCGGAGGCGTTCGTGCGCGATCTCTTCGACGGGTTCGAGGTGACGCTCACCGACTCGGCACCGGGCGCGCTGCCCGGGCTGGACGTGCCCGCGGCCAAGGCGTTCGTCGAGGCCGTCGGCGGCGAGGTCAACCCGAAGTTCGGCTGGACCGACGTGGCCCGCTTCACCGGCCTCGGCGTCCCGGCCGTCAACTTCGGCCCGGGCGACCCGATGCTCGCCCACAAGCAGGAGGAGCACGTGCCCGTGGAGCACATCGAGCGCTGCGAGGCGCAGCTCGTGAGGTGGCTGAGCGCATGAGAGCCAAGTTCAAGGGCCCGATCGTCCAGCGCCGCGACCAGGTCGACCCCGGCACCACCGACCAGCGGCTGCTGGACTCCCGCGGCCCGAGCGACTGGGTGCACACCGATCCGTGGCGAGTGCTGCGGATGCAGGCCGAGCTGGTCGAGGGCTTCGGCGCGCTGGCCGAGCTCGGCCCGGCGATCGCCGTGTTCGGCTCGGCGCGGCTCGGCGCCGACCATCCGTCGTACGCCGTCGCGGAGACGCTCGGGCGCCGACTCGTCGAGGAGGGCTTCGCGGTCATCACCGGCGGCGGGCCCGGCGCCATGGAGGGCGCGAACAAGGGCGCCAGCGAGGCGGGCGGGGTCAGCGTCGGCCTCGGCATCGAGCTGCCGTGGGAGTCCGGCCTCAACGACTGGGTCGACGTCGGCGTGCACTTCCGCTACTTCTTCGCCCGCAAGACGATGTTCGTGAAGTACTCCCAGGGCTTCGTCGTGCTGCCCGGCGGCCTCGGCACCCTCGACGAGCTGTTCGAGGCCGCCACGCTCGCGCAGACCGGCAAGATCACCAGCTTCCCGATCGTGCTGCTCGGCTCGGCGTACTGGTCCGGCATGGTCGGCTGGCTGCGCGACACCGCACTGGCCGAGGGCACGATCGGCCAGGGCGACGTCGACCGGCTCGTCGTCACCGACGACGTCGAGGAGGCCGTCGCGCTGATGGTCGCGGCCCGGGAGGCCGACGCCTCGTGATGTGGCTCTTCGCGATCCTGATCGTGCTCGCCCTCGGCGGCGTCGCGGTCGTGGCGGCCGGGCGCGGCGCGCCGCTCGTCGAGGTGTACGACGACCGGCCCGATGCCGAGGTGCCCGCCGACGGTCCGCTGCGGGCCGACGACCTGCGGCGGGTGCGCTTCTCGCTGGCCCTCCGGGGCTACCGGATGTCGGAGGTGGACGCCCTGCTCGACCGGCTCGCGACCCAGCTCGAGGAGCGGGCCGAGGGCGGTCCCGAGGGTGGCGCTCGTGGCGAGGACCGCTCCGGGTAGGGCACACTCCGCACCATGCCGAGCTCCGTGACGACCGAGGTCGTCGTCTACGTCCTCACCGCGCTGGCCGCGGTCGTGGTGCTGCTGACCCGGCTGCGGCTCGGCCGTGGCGGCGGCGCCGGCCGGCTCCAGATGGGCAAGGGGCTCCTCAACGTGCACACGGTCGCCGGCGTGGCCGCGCTCGGCACCTGGGTCGCGTTCCTCGTCCTCGGCAACGAGCTGGTCGGGATCATCGCCCTCGCGCTCTGGTGGGTCGTGGTCGTCGCCGGCCTCGGCATCCTGGTGCGCTGGCTGCCGAGCCGCGGCAGGCACGCGTCGGCGGGCCAGGAGGACCGTTGGTCGGCGGGGCCGGGCCTCTCGATCCTCGCCCACGTCGGCATGCTGGTCGGCGTCGGCGTCTTCACGTGGGCCTACCTCAACTCCGCGGTCTGACCGGCTTTATGCGTCTCGGGGCCCTGCTCGTCACCATCGCCCTGGCCGCCGGCCTGCTCGCCGCCGTGCCGGGTACGGCCGAGGCCCGGCGGCCGCCGGCGGACCGCCCGGCCGTCATCGAGAAGCGGATCATCGGCCGGACCGTCGGTGGCCGGCCGATCCCGGCGTACCACCTCGGGCAGAGCGGCTACCCGAGGGTCGTGCTCATCGCGACCATGCACGGCGACGAGTCGCGGACCCGGCTGATCCTCCGCTCGCTGCGCGACGGCAGGCCGATCCGCCGGCTGAACCTGTGGGTGGTGCCGGTCTACAACCCCGACGGCCTGGCTCGCGGCACCCGCAAGAACGTCCGCGGGGTGGACCTCAACCGCAACTACCCCTACCGCTGGGCCGACCTGGACGGCGACTACGAGTCCGGGCCGCGGCCGGGGTCGGAGCCGGAGACCCGGGCGATGATGCGGTTCCTGCGCGACGTGCGGCCGCGCTGGCTGATCAGCTTCCACCAGCCGCTCTACGGCGTGGACACCGACACCAAGAGCCCGCGGTTCTCCCGGCGGGTGGCGCGCCACCTGAACCTGCCGCGCAAGTCGTTCACCTGCGGCGGGGTCTGCCGCGGCACCATGACCGGCTGGTACAACGCCAACTTCACGGGCGTCGCGATCACCGTCGAGTACGGCGGCCGGCCGCCCCGGCGGCTGATGACGAAGACCGCGCCCCGGCAGGTCCTCGGCATCTGGGACGCGTTCCGCCGCTGAGATCCTGGCCGGGTGGGTGGGCCGTGTGGGTGGGCCGTGTCGGTGGGCCGTGTCGGTGGGATAGTCCCTGACGTTTGGGCCCCTGATCCGGCCGTGGAAGGGCCCAAACGTCAGGGACTATCCCGCTAGCGCCCCTCGAAGACCGGCTTCTCCTTCGCCACGAAGGCGGCGACGGCGGCCAGGTGGTCGGCGGTGGCGCCGGTCTTCTGCATCATCGCGCTCTCGAGGGCCACGGACTCCTCGAAGGTGTGCCCGGCGGCGTACGCCACCGACTGGCGGATCGCGCCGAGCGCGACGGTCGGGCCGGCGGCGAGCCGGGTGGCGACGGCGGCGACCTCGTCGGCGAGTCGGTCGGCCGGCACGACCTGGGTGGCCAGGCCCAGCTCGTGGGCCTCGTCGGCGGTGATCGTGCTCGGGAAGTACAAGAGCTCGAGCGCCTTGGCCGGGCCGACCAGTCGCTGCAGCGTGTAGCTGGCGCCGGTGTCGCAGGAGAGCCCGACGTTCGCGAACGCGAGGTTGAAGCCGGCGGTGTCGGCCACGATCCGCAGGTCGCAGGCGAAGGCCAGGCTCGCGCCGGCACCGGCCGCGACGCCGTTCACGGCCGCGATCACGGGCTTGGCCATGCCGGCCAGCGCGGTGACGGTCGGGTTGTAATGCCGGTCGACGGTCGTGAACAGCGCGTCGCTGCCGCCGTTCTCGAGCAGGTCGACGTGCTCCTTGAGGTCCTGGCCGGTGCAGAACGCCTTGCCGCTGCCGGTCAGCACCACGCAGCGCACGGCCGGGTCCGCGGCGACTCGCCGCACGGTCTCGAGCAGCAGCTCCTTGGTGGCGATGTCGAGGCTGTTGTAGGCCTCCGGGCGGTTCAGGGTGATGGTGCCGACGCCGTCGGCGACCTCCAGCAGGACGGGGCTACTCATGCCCGCATGATGTCAGGCGCCCAGACAGGACGCGACGAAGCGGTCGGCGCCGGGCTTGAGCCGGGTGGCCTCGGTCGCGAACAGCGCGGCCGCGGCCCGGCCCGGCCAGTCGTCGGGCAGGAGTACGCCGGGCAGGCCGGGGTCGGCGAAGAGGAACTTCCGCCACTCGTGCACGAGGTGGAAGCGGGCCGCGAACGCCGCCTCGTCCTCGTCGTCGTGGGCCGCCAGGTGCCGCCCGACCAGCTGCTCCGCGCCGTCCATCCAGCCGGAGTACGCCGCCCGCAGCCCGTCGAGGTCCCAGGCGTCGAGCGGGTCGGGGTCGAACCGGTCGGCGCGGGCGGTGCGCGCGGTCGCGCCGGCGCGCTCCAGGATCGAGGCGAGCTCGGCCCGGGGGAACGGGCTGACCCAGACGTGATCGGCGAGCTCGGCGTACCCGACGAACGCGAGGTCGGCCCGCAGCCGGCTGCGGCCGGACCGATCGGCGGGCGGGTCGACGAACGCGAGGTGCCAGTGGCCGTCCCAGGCCGGCAGGCCGCGGCGGTAGATCCGGTTCGAGGTCTCGTCGAGGCGGCGGTTGGCGCGGTCGGTGGTGCGGTAGCCGCGGCCGCCCCCGAGCTGCACCGGCTCGAGCCAGCCCTGCATCACCATCCGCGAGATCGCGGTGCGGACGGCGGGCGCCGCGATGCCGACGGGGTCGAGCATCCGCACCACGGCGGCGACCGGCGCCTGGCCGCCGCGCGGGCGCAGATGGTCGCCGTACACGTCGAACAGCGCGGAGCGGGCCTGCATGGAGCGAGTCTGCCAGCGACCGCCCCCGGCCGTTCGCCCACAGCGTTCCCACCTGTGCTCCGCGTCGCCGGTTCATGGGGGATAATGGCCGAGGCGTACGGCGCGCAGGAGTCGCTCGGAGAGCTCCTGGCCCTCGACACAGAGCAAAGGAAGGTGCGCGGATGGCGGCGATGAAGCCGCGGACGGGCGACGGTCCGCTGGAGGTCACCAAGGAGGGTCGCGGCATCGTGATGCGCGTCCCGCTCGAAGGCGGCGGCCGCCTGGTTGTCGAGCTCAACGCCGAGGAGGCCGGCGCTCTCGGAGATGCCCTCAAGGACGTCGTCGGCTGACCCCGGTTGACCACGTGCCCGAGACCCCCCGCCTGACCCTCCCCCCGCAGGTCTCGCCGCCGGAGTTCGCTCTGAGCGCGGCGCTGCCGCACGCCGTCCTCGGCGCCGAGGTCGCGGCGGTCCCGGTGCTGCCCGGGGAGTCCGACGGCGCCCCGGTCGTCCTCGGTCCCGGTGGGGCGGAGCTCGCCGACCTGCTCGGCATCGACCTGCTCGCCGTCCTCGAGCTGGACCGCGCGACCGGCACGGCCGGCGACGTCACCACCGTCCCCGTGCCGCTCGGGGGCCCGGAGAACGCCGACCTCCGGCTCGTGCTGCTCGTCGGCGTCGGCGCCCAGCGTCCCGACGACCTCCGGCGCGCGGGCGCGGCGCTCGCCCGGGCGGCCCGCGACCGGGCCTCGGTCGCGACGTCGATCCCGGCGGTCGCGCCCGACGACGGCATCGAGGCGTTCGTGGTCGGCGCGATGCTCGGCTCGTTCGCCTTCCAGTGGCGCTCGGCCGCGCCGGAGCACCGGCCGGTCGGGCGGATCGTGCTGTCCGGCGTACCCGACGCGCTCGCGCCGCTGCTGGAGCGCGCGATCGCGATCGGCGGCGCGGGCTGGCGCTCGCGGCTGCTGTGCACGGTCCCCTCGAACCTGAAGAACCCCGCCTGGCTGGCCGCCCAGGCCGAGCAGCTCGCGGCCGAGGCGGGCCTGTTGGTCGCCGTCCGCGACGAGGTCTGGCTCGCCGAGCACGGCTTCGGCGGCATGATCGGCGTCGGCCGGGCGTCGGTGTCGCCGCCGCGGCTGATCCGCCTCGACTACGCCCCCCGCCGGACCGGTCGCCGGGCGGGCCGCAGGACGCCGACGGTCGCGCTCGTCGGCAAGGGCATCACCTTCGACACCGGCGGCCTCTCGCTCAAACCGGGCGAGGCGATGGCCAACATGAAGCGCGACATGACCGGCGGCGCCGTCGTCATGGCGACGATGGCCGCGCTGGCCGCGGTCGGCTGCCCCGTGCGGGTCGTCGGCCTCGTGGCCGCGGCCGAGAACGCCGTCGGCGGCAACGCGCTGCGGCCCGGCGACGTGGTCCGCCACCACGGCGGCCGGACGTCCGAGATCACCAACACCGACGCCGAGGGCCGGCTGGTGCTCGCCGACGCGATGGCGTACGCCGTGCGCGAGATCGAGCCCGACGTGGTCGTCGACGTGGCCACCCTGACCGGCGCGATGAGGGTCGCGCTGGGGCCGGGGATCGGCGGCTTCTTCGCCAACCGCGACGCCCTGGCCGACGCCCTCCGCGCCGCCTCGGTCGAGGCGGGCGAGCCGCTGTGGCGCTTCCCGCTGGCCGACGCCTACGAGGGCAAGCTGCACTCCCACGTCGCCGACGCGGACAACGCCCCCAGCGGCCCGGGCGCGATCACCGCGGCGCTGTTCCTCCAGCACTTCGTGGGCGACCTGCCCTGGGCGCACCTCGACGTCGCGTCGGCCGGCGACACCGCCGAGGACTCCTTCGAGTGGACCACCGGCCCGAGTGGCTTCGGCGCCCGCGCGCTGCTGCACTGGCTCGGCTCCGAGGACCCGCTCGCGGGTCTCTGACCGGGTCGCTGAGGCTCACCCGGACTCGGGCGACCACTCCTTCTTCGCCACCAGCAGCCCGTCCCCGACGGGCAGCAGCACCGGCACCAGGTCGCCGCGCTCGGCGACCGCGCGACCGAGGTCTCGGATCGAGACGGTGTCCTCGTCGCGCTGCGACGGGTCCGCGACCCGGTCGTGCCAGAGCGCGTTGTCGAACGCGACGACCCCGCCGGGGCGCAGCAGCCGCAGGGCCTCGTCGAGGTAGGCGGCGTACTCGGCCTTGTCGCCGTCGCAGAACACCAGGTCGTAGTGGCCGTCGGTCAGCCGCGGGAGCACGTCGAGCGCGGCGCCCGAGATGGTGCGCACCCGCTGGCTCGCGACGCCGCCCTCGGTGAACGTCTCGCGCGCCAGCCGCTGGTGCTCGGCCTCCACGTCGACGGTGGTGAGCACGCCGTCGGGGCGCATGCCGCGCAGCAGCCAGAGCCCGGAGACGCCGGTGCCGGTGCCGATCTCGACGACCGCTCGGGCGTCGAGCACAGCCGCGAGGAACCGCAGGGCGGCGCCGCCGCCGGACCCGATCGGCGCCACCCCGACCTCCTCGGCGCGGGCCCGCGCGGTGAGGAGGACGTCGTCCTCGGCGACATAGGCCTCGGCGTGGGACCAGCTCGCGGGCTTCACCCGGCCAAGGTATCGCGAGCGGGGCGCCGATCCCGGGAACACGGACCGCACGTCGCTCGTTCTTCCCCAGCGAGGCCCGGACGAGGGACACTGGTCTCACAGGCGCTGGTCTCACAGCGTTCTCTCAGCGGAGCTCCCTAGGTTGAGGAAGGACAGGACCCTGTTCGGCGGACATGCGCGGCAGCGCGATGAGGAGGCCACCGTGGCGACGGTGCCGAGCGAGCACGTTCCCTCGTGGGAGGAGATCGTCGCGCAGCACTCCGATCGCGTCTATCGCCTCGCCTACCGGCTGACCGGCAACCGGCCCGACGCCGAGGACCTCACCCAGGAGGTCTTCGTCCGGGTGTTCCGCTCGCTGTCGACCTACACCCCCGGCACCTTCGAGGGCTGGCTGCACCGCATCACCACGAACCTCTTCCTCGACCAGGCCCGCCGCAAGCAGCGGATCCGCTTCGACGCGCTCTCCGACGAGAGGGCCGACCGGCTGACCAGCACGACGCCCACCCCGGACGCGGCGTACGCCGACCGCACCTTCGACGACGACATCGAGCGCGCCCTGGCGACACTGCCGCCCGACTTCCGCGCCGCCGTCGTGCTGTGCGACGTCGAGGGGCTCAGCTACGAGGAGATCGCCGAGATCCTCGGCGCCAAGCTCGGCACGGTGCGCTCCCGCATCCACCGCGGCCGCGCCATGCTCCGCACCGCCCTCGCGCACCGCGCGCCCACCGCCGGCCGCACCCGGATCGCCGGGCCGGTGCTCGCGCCCTGGGGGTCGTCGACGTGATCGGCCACCTGGGCTCGCGGGTCAGCGCGCTGCTCGACGGGCAGCTGTCCCTCGAGGAGACCGACCGCGCCTGGGAGCACGTCCACCAGTGCCACGTCTGCCGCGACCAGGTCGAGCGCGAGGGCTGGGTGAAGACCCGGCTCACCGGCCTCTCCTTCGAGGTCGCCGCCCCCTCGATGTCCGACGGGCTCAGGGGCTCGCTGCTCGGCGCGGCCGCGTTCGCCGGTACGCCGGGCGACGCCTACCTCGCGAGCGGCCCGGACCGGCGGCGTACCACCGCCGGGATCGCGGCCATCGGCGGCAGCGCCGTCGGCGCCGCGGTGATGGGCGTGCTGGTGCTCGGCGTCGGACCCGCCTCGGCGCCGGCGCCGAGCTTCGACCGGCGCGCGCCGATCACCTCGATCCAGGCGCCGGCGCCCACGTCGGTGCCGACGGTGACCCGGCGGGCGTGGATCGCGCCCGACGGGACAAGATAGGTCCGTGACGCCCGACGATCCCACCCGGCCGAGCACGCCTCCGCCGAGCTGGGTGCCCCCGGTGGCGCAGTCGCCGCCGCACGTGCGGACCCCGCCCCCGCCGCCTCCCGCGCGGCACGCGGTGCCCCGCGGCCGGGTGCCCGGCTGGCTGTGGCCGGTCGTCTGCGCGCTCGCGCTCGTGCTGGGCGTCCTGGGCGGCGTCGCGGGCAGCGTCGGCTACGAGCAGCTGTCCGACGATCCGGTCGGCTCGGTGCCCGCGGGCCTCGACGGCGTCGAGACCGTCAGCCGGGCGCCGCTGCCGGTCGGCAACGGCTCGATCGCCGCGGTCGCCGAGCGGCTGCTGCCGAGCACGGTCCAGATCGTGGCGGAGCTCGACGGTCAGGAGGGCGGCGCGACCGGCTCCGGCTTCGTGCTCGACCGCCAGGGCCACATCGTCACCAACAACCACGTGGTCGCGGACGCCGACGCCAACGACGGCCCGATCGAGGTCGTCGACGAGGAGGGCAACCGGTACGCCGCCGAGGTGGTCGGCCGCAGCCCCGTCTACGACCTCGCCGTCCTGTACGCGCCCGAGGCGCGTGGTCTCCAGCCGGCCGCGCTCGGCTCGTCCCGGTCCCTGCGCGTCGGCGAGGGCGTGGTCGCGATCGGCTCGCCGCTCGGGCTGAGCTCGACGGTCACCGCCGGGATCGTCAGCGCCCTGCGGCGCCCGGTCACCACCGGCAACGCGGGCGACACCTCGTCGTACATCAACGCGGTGCAGACCGACGCCGCGATCAACCCCGGCAACTCCGGCGGCCCGCTGGTGAACCTGCGCGGGCAGGTCGTCGGCGTGAACTCCGCGATCGCCACCACCGGCGGCCCGATCGGCGGCGAGTCGGGCAACATCGGCGTCGGCTTCGCGATCCCGATCGAGCAGGTGCGGGTCACCGCCGACCAGATCCTGCGCACGGGTCGGGCGCAGTACCCCGTCATCGGCGCGCAGGTCCGCACCGGCGGCGAGCCCACCGGCGAGGGAGCCGAGATCGACGAGGTCATGCCCGACACCCCCGCCGAGAAGGGCGGGCTGAGGAAGGGCGACGTGATCACCGAGGTCGACGGCGAGCGGGTGACCGACGGCATCGCGCTCATCGTCGCCATCCGCGCCCACCGGCCCGGCGAGACCGTGGAGTTCACCGTCGTCCGCGACGGCGAGGAGCGCACCCTCGCGCTGACCCTGGGTGCCGAGACGGGCTGATCTTCGGTAGTCCCTGACGTTTCGGCCGGGATTCGCCGGCGTGTCGCCGGCCGAACGTCAGGGACTACCCCGATTCCACTCGTCAGTCGCGGGTCTCCGACTCGACGTACGGGTGCTCCTCGACGAAGACCTTCGTGTCGGCGTACATCTGCTGGATGAAATCCTCGAGCTGGGCCGACTCGACCCGCCACTGGCCGCGGCCGCCGATCTTGATGGCCGGCAGCTCGCCGCGGCGGACCAGCGCGTAGACCTGTGCGCTGGAGGTGTTGAGCACCTCGGCCACGTCGGCGAGGGTCAGGAAGCGGGGGGTGCCGGCCATGCGCCCATCGTCGCACCTGGCGTCGTCTCTGCGCCGTCGCCCCGGCGGGCCTGTGGAGAACGGGTTTCGGAGCGGCGACCGGGGGCGAGAATCCTCGCGTGACTCTCGGCACGGCGCGGCCTCCCGCGACCTCGGCGGCACCTGCCCCGGTCCCGCCGGCCACCCGTGCCGCGCGCTCGGGCTGGCGCGATCCACGGCTGTGGGTCGGCGTCCTCATCGTGGCGGTCTCCGTGGTCGCCGGTTCCCGGCTGCTGGCGGCCGCCGACGACACCGTGACGGTGTGGTCGGTGTCGGCCGACGCCGGGCCCGGTGCCCGGCTCGACCCGGACGACCTCGAGCCCACCAGGGTGCGGTTCGCCGACGAGGGCGACCTGGCCGGCTACCTCTCGGTCGACGACGAGCTGCCCGCCGACCCGGTCCTGCTCCGCGGGGTGGGTGCGGGCGAGCTGCTGCCGCGGGCCGCGCTCGGCACGGCCGAGACCACCGCGGACACCGTCGAGCTCCCGATCGCCGTCGACACCGAGCAGGTGCCGCCGGCGGTGCAGGCGGGCTCGGTCGTCAGCGTCTATCTGATCGGCTCCCGCGGCGGTCCGCTGCTCGAGGAGGTGACCGTCGTCGACGCCCCGCCGCTGGAGAGCACGTTCGGCACCGCCACCGGACGGCGCCAGCTGGTGCTGGCGGTCCCGGCCGACGCCGCGGCCGCGTTCCTCGCCGCGCTCGGTCGGGTCGAGCAGCCGGTCCTGACCGTCGTGCGCCGTGGCTGACCGTGTCTGACCGGGCTCTCGTCATCGTGGTCGCCTCCGGGGCGGCCTGGGAGCCCGCGGTGCTGCGGCGGCTCGGCGACCACCCCGGCATCGTGGTCCTCAAGCGGTGCGTCGACGTCGACGACCTGCTCGCCGCGGCCAGCGCCGGCCAGGCCGACGCCGCGGTCCTGGGCCTGGACTCGCCCGGCCTCGACCGGTCCGCGGTCGAGCTGCTCCAGCGGTACGGCGTCCGCCCGGTCGCCATCGCCGCCGGCGGTGCCACGCTCGACGGCGGCCGGCTCCGCGCCGCGCGGATCGGCATCCCGCGGGTGGTCACCGACGACGACCTGGACGCGCTGCCGGGCGCCGTACTCGCCGAGGAGTCGCCGGACACCGTGGTCCGCGTGCCGGAGCCCGGCCGGCCGCCCCCGCCGCCGGTGCCCGGCTCCGCGGGCCGCGTGGTCGCGGTGTGGGGGCCGGCCGGGGCGCCGGGGCGCACCACCGTCGCCGCGGCGATCGCGGCCGAGCTCGCGCGGCGCAAGCGGCGTACCGTCCTGGTCGACGCCGACCCCTACGGCGGCGCGATTGCGCAGCAGCTCGGGATCCTCGACGAGGTCTCGGGCCTGCTGTCGGCGGCCCGGCTGGCGGCGTCGGGGCAGTTGGAGGAGCGGTTCGGGTCGGTGCAGCGCGGCATCGACGGCCACCTGAGCGTGGTCACCGGGCTGCCGCGCGGGGACCGGTGGATCGAGGTGCGGCCCGACACCGTCGAGCACCTCCTCGAGGTCGCCCGCGAGCAGGCCGAGGTCGTCGTCGACACCGGGTTCAGCCTCGAGGACGAGCCGGGCTCCGACTACGGCACCCGGCCGGGCCGCAACCAGATGACGCTCGGCGCGCTCGACGTCGCCGACGAGGTCGTCGTCGTGGGCGGCGCGGACCCGGTCGGGCTCACCCGGCTCGCGCGGGGGCTGGTCGAGCTCGCCGGCCTGGGCCGCGAGGCGCACGTCCTCGTCAACCGGATGCGGCCCAGTCTGGGCTGGTCCGAGCGCGACATCGCGGGGATGGTCGCCGGCTTCGCACGCACCGCGTCGATGCACTTCCTGCCCGAGGACCAGCCCACCGTCGACCGGGCGCTGGTCGCCGGCCGCACGCTGGCCGAGCTCGGCGACTCACCGCTCGCACGTGCCGTGGGACGCGTGGTCGACGGGCTCTACGCGGCGAGCAGCGGATCTGGGCGCCTGCCGGCAGGCGATCTCGCGGTGTGACGGATCCGGCCCTCACGTCTGCCAGAATCCCGTGTTGACCCAGCCGAAGGCGCGGGCGGCCCGTGGCGACGGAGAGGCGGCAGAGCATGAGTGAGCGGCTCCGGCCGCGGGACGTGGCGCTGCTGGCCGAGGAGTCGCCGTCCACGCCGATGCACAACGCGACCGTCGAGATCTTCGAGCCCGGCGAGTCCGGGTTCGACTACGGCCGGCTCGTGCGCCTCGTCCAGGAGCGGATCTCGTTCGTGCCGCGCTACCGCCAGCGCGTGCAGACGGTGCCGGGGCGGATCGCCAACCCCGTCTGGGTGGACGACGAGAGCTTCGACATCGGCTACCACGTACGCCGGTCGGCGCTGCCGCGCCCGGGCAGCCCGGACCAGCTGCGCGAGCTGGTGGCGCGGATCGTGTCGCGCCCGCTCGACCGGAGCCGGCCGCTGTGGGAGATCTACTTCGTCGAGGGTCTGGCCGACGGCCGGGTCGCGCTGCTGTCGAAGTCCCACCAGGTGCTGGTCGACGGCATCCACACCGTCGACCTCGGCCAGGTGCTGCACGACACCTCGCCCGAGCCCAAGCTGCTCGGTGGCGACGAGTGGCGGCCCGACGGCTCGCCCTCGCCGTTCTCGCTGATGGCCGGCGCGGTGAGGGACTCCGTCACCGCACCCGGGACGGTCGCGGCGACGGCGCGCAGCGCCGGTGGCGCCGTCCTCCGCGGCGCCGCGGACGCGATCCGCTCGGCCGGCCGGGTCGCCGACGCGCTGACCAACCGGACGCCGTCCGCGGACTCGCCGATCATCGGCCCGCTCTCCCAGCAGCGCCGGGTGGTCGCGGTCAGCACGCCGCTCGCGAGCTACCGCACGATCCGCGCGGCCCACGGCGGCACCGTCAACGACGTCATCCTCGCGACCGTCACCGGCGCCCTGCGCGCGTGGCTGATGACCCGCGGCGAGTCGATGCGCGGCGTACGCCAGATCCGTGCGGTGGTGCCGGTCTCGGTCATCGACGACGAGCTCGAGGCCACCTCGCTCGGCAGCCAGATCGCGCCGCACTTCGTCGACCTGCCGGTGCGGGAGGCCAGCCCGGTGGTGCGGCTGCACCAGGTGTCGTACTCGTTCCAGACCCACAAGGACACCGGCCGCGCGGTCGCCGCGAGCCGGCTGACCAGCATCTCCGGCTTCGCGCCGGCGTCGTTCCACGCGATCGGCTCGCGGGTCGCGGCCGTCGAGCGGCGCCGCTACGACCTCAACGTCACCAACGTCCCCGGACCGCAGGCGCCGCTGTACGCCGCCGGCGCGAGGATGGTCGAGACCTACCCCGTGCTGCCGCTGCTCGAGGGCCACCCGCTGGCGATCGGCGTGACGTCGTACGACGGCACGGTCTGCTACGGCATCACCGCCGACCGCGACCTGCTCCCCGACGCCGACCTGCTCGGCGCCTGCCTGCTGGAGGCGCTCGACGAGCTGCTCGAGTCGGCCACCGGTGGCCGCACCCGGGCCCCGCGCGGGCGCCGCAGGCGCAAGGAGACGAGCACGTGAGGGTCTACCTCCCGACGACGATCGCGCTGCTCGCCGAGCAGCACGCCGCGGGCACGATCGCGGTGACTGCGAACCTCGTGGTCGCCGAGGACGACAGCGAGGACGCGGAGTACGCCGCCCTGATGACCGCCGCCGACGCCTCGGCCGCGCTGGTCGCCGGTCCCGGCCGCCGCGTGGTCGTGGTGGCCGAGCTGGACCGGGAGCCCGAGCCGGGCTGGACCGTCCCGCTCAAACGCGTGGTCGCGGTGCACGCCGACACCGCGGACCGCCCGGCCGACGCCGACCCCGACGAGGACCTCGGCTGGTTCGCCACCCAGGAGATCCCACACCTGGTCAGCTGACGCCGACTCGGCGCGTCTTGCCCGCCCGGGATCGCCGAGCCGGCGCGTCTTGCCCGCTCAGGAGGGTCGAGTCGGCGCGTCTTGCCCAGGAGGCGGGCAACTTGCGCCGACTCGGGCTCTCCTGGCGGGCAACTTGCGCCGACTCGGGCTCTCCTGGCGGGCAACTTGCGCCGAGTCGGCATCCTCTCAGTACGATCAGCGCGCCAGGTAGTCCCGGCCGACCGTGCTCTCGGCCTCCAGGGCCTTGCGGAGCAGGTCCGCGATCAGGCTCTCGATCTTCCCGCCGACCAGTGGGATGTTGACCTTGATGCGTACGTCGACCGTCTCGGTCGTGGTGCCGCCCGACTCGACCAGGGAGATGGTGCCGGTCATCTCGCCCGGCTTGCCCGGGATCGAGACGTGCAGGTCGGCCTCCTCGATCGAGGCCCAGTCCTCGCGCTGGACGATGTTGATCTCGTCGCCGACGAACCTCCTCGCGAAGCCCGGGATGCCCGCGGCCGGCCGGACCTGGTCGACCACGACGGTCATCGCGTCGCCGTCCGCGTCGATGCCGACGTCGGCCCGGATCACCTGCTGGAACGCGCAGACCTCCTCGCGGAAGGCCGGGTCGGCCAGCATCGCGGCGACGTCGGCCAGCGGGGCGTCGTACTCCGTCTCGTGTCGGAACCTCATGCGGTCATAGTGTCAGGACCATGGCCGTCGACAACGCCGCCGAGAGCTTCGTCTCCTTCGGCGAGCAGGGTGCCCAGCTGACCTACGGGTCCTACCTCCGCCTGCCGCAGCTGCTGGACTCCCAACACCTCGAGTCGGACCCGCCGGCGCACGACGAGCTGCTGTTCATCACGGTCCACCAGGTCTACGAGCTGTGGTTCAAGCAGCTCCTGCACGAGGTCTCGGCGGCCCGCGACGCGATGCTCGGCGGCGCGAGCGGCGGACGCCTCTGGTGGGCGCAGCACCTGCTCGCGCGGGTGCACGTGATCGAGCGCGTGCTGGTGCAGCAGATCGACGTGCTGGAGACGATGACGCCGCAGGACTTCCTGGAGTTCCGGCAGCGGCTCGCGCCGGCCAGCGGCTTCCAGTCGGTGCAGTTCCGGGAGCTGGAGTTCCTCTCCGGCGCGAAGGACCCGGCGTACCTCGACCGCTTCAAGGGGATCACGCCCGGCGAGCGGGACCGCCTCGACGCCCGGCTGGCCGAGCCGACCCTGTGGGACGCGTTCCTCGCCGTACTCTGCTCCCTCGACCTGCCCGCGAGCGACGACGCTGAGGTCTCGGCGTCGCTGCGCACGGTCGCCCACGACCGCGACCAGTACGCCGTCGTGTGGGCGCTCGCCGAGGCGCTGCTCCAGCACGACGAGCTGGCCGCGAGCTGGCGCGCCCGCCACGTCGTGATGGTCGAGCGGATGATCGGCGCCAAGTCGGGTACCGGTGGATCCAGCGGCTCGGCGTACCTCCGCTCGCGCCTCCCGGTCCGCTACTACCCGCCGCTCTGGGACCTGCGCAGCGAGCTGTAACGACGCCGAGTCGGCGCAAGCTCAGCTGAGACTGCGCCGACTCGGCGTGAACGGAGGGGCCGACTGGTGGGTAACCGACCCGGCGTCCTAGTGTCGGAGCGTGTCAACGACGACGCATGAGCCGGACCTGTCCGTCCTCCTGTCGGGCGCCATCGAGCTGGCCCGCAGCGGCAAGGGAACGGGAGGGCCGCCGCACGACGCCGTGGACACCCTGCTGAGGACCTACTACCGTCACGTCGCGGTCGAGGACCTCGCTGGCCGCAGCGACGTCGACCTGTACGGCGCATTCGCGTCGCACTACCGGCTCGCGGACAGTCGGCCCCAGGGCACCGCCCGGGTGCGGGTCTTCACGCCGACCACGGCCGAGCACGGCTGGTCGGCCGACGGCCACTCCGTGGTCGAGGTCGTCGTCGACGACATGCCGTTCCTCGTCGACTCGCTGACGATGGAGCTGTCGCGGCAGCTGCGCGACGTGCACATCGTGATCCACCCGCTGCTCGACGTCACCCGCGACATCACCGGGGCGGTGCAGGACGTCCGGCCTGCCGCCGCCGGCGAGGACGCCTCCGGCGACGCCCAGGACGGGATGGGCGAGGTGGTCCGCGAGTCCTGGATGCACGTCGAGATCGACCGGCTCGCCGAGGGCGAGGACGTCGCCGAGATCGAGGACGCCGTGCAGCGGGTGCTCCGCGACGTGCGCGAGTCCGTCGAGGACTGGCCGAAGATGCACGCCCAGGTCGCCGACATCGTGCACGAGCTCAGCACCGACCCGCCCGCCGGGGTGGACCGCGCGGAGGCGCGCCAGGCCCGCGACCTGCTGCAGTGGCTGGCCGACGACCACTTCACGTTCCTCGGCTACCGCGAGTACGCGCTGGAGAAGCGCGACGACGGCCAGGAATCGGGCCAGAAGATGGGGGAGTACCTGCGCGCCGTACCCGGAAGCGGGCTCGGCATCCTGCGCGCCGACCAGGACATGTCGACGAGCGGCAGGCTCCCCGAGGCGGCCGCCGCCAAGGCCCGCGAGAAGACCGTGCTGGTGCTCACCAAGGCCAACTCCCGCTCGACCGTCCATCGACCGGCGTACCTCGACTACATCGGCGTCAAGAGGTTCGAGAACGGCGAGGTGGTCGGCGAGCGCCGGTTCCTCGGCCTCTACTCCAGCGCCGCCTACACCGAGTCGCTGACCCGGATCCCGCTGCTGCGCGAGCGGGCCGCGGCCGTGCTGAGGCGGATCGGGTTCTCGCCGAACAGCCACGACGGCAAGGCCCTGATGGACACGCTCGAGACCTACCCGCGCGACGAGCTGTTCCACACGACCGTCGACGAGCTCGCGCCGATGGCCGAGCAGGCGATGCACGCCCGCGAGCGCCGACAGCTGCGGCTGTTCATCCGCCGCGACACCTACGGCCGCTACGTCTCCGTGCTGGTCTACCTGCCCCGCGACCGCTACAACACGACGGTCCGCGAGCGCTTCTCCCAGCTGCTCAGGGAGCGGCTCGGCGGCGACTCCGTGGAGTTCACCGTGCGGCTCACCGAGTCGACGACCGCCCGGGTGCACTTCGTCGTGCACCCGCCCAAGGGCGAGGCGATCCACGAGGTCGACACCGCCGACCTCGAGCGGCGGATGCAGGAGGCGTCCCGCTCCTGGCGCGACGACTTCGCCATCGCCGTCTTGAACGAGTACGGCGAGGAGGCCGGCTCCCGGCTGGTCCGGCGCTACCTGGAGTCGTTCCCGGAGTCCTACAAGGAGGACTTCACGCCTCGCCGGGCCGCCGTGGACCTCGGCCGGCTCGAGGCGATCGAGGTCGGCGAGGACGGCACCGGCATCGACCTCGCGATGTACGAGGACCTGGACGCCGGCCGCGGCGAGGCCCGGCTCAAGGTCTTCCGGGTCGGCCGGCCGCTGTCGCTCTCGGGGATCCTGCCGACGCTGTCGTCGATGGGCGTCGAGGTCGTCGACGAGCGGCCCTACGACCTCGACGGCCTGGACCGCCCGACGTTCGTCTACGAGTTCGGCCTGCGCTACGGCCGCGCGCTGCCCGACAACTCCCGCGACCTGTTCCAGGACGCCGTCCGGTCGGTCTGGGAGGGGCGCAACGAGATCGACGGGTTCAACGCCCTGGTGCTCGGCGCCGGGCTGACCTGGCGGCAGGCGACCGTGCTGCGCGCGTACGCGAAGTACCTGAAGCAGGGGAACTCGCCGTTCGCCCTCGACTACATCGAGGGCGCGCTGCGCAACAACGTCGACATCACCCGGCTGCTGGTGCTGCTCTTCGAGATCCGCTTCGACCCGTCGGCCGATCGCGCCCGCGCCGAGGCGGTCGAGGAGCGGATCGCCCGGTCGCTGGACGACGTCGCCAGCCTCGACCACGACCGCATCCTGCGCTCCTACCTGACGCTGATCAAGGCGACGCTGCGCACCAACTACTTCCAGGCCGCGGCGGACGGCGCGACCAAGCCGTACCTGTCGTTCAAGCTGGAGCCGTCGGCGATCCCGGACCTGCCGGAGCCGCGGCCGCGCTTCGAGATCTTCGTCTACTCGCCGCGGGTCGAGGGCGTGCACCTGCGCTTCGGCGCGGTCGCGCGCGGCGGCCTGCGCTGGTCCGACCGCCGCGACGACTTCCGCACCGAGGTGCTCGGCCTGGTCAAGGCGCAGATGGTGAAGAACACCGTGATCGTGCCGGTCGGCGCCAAGGGAGGCTT
Organism: Nocardioides hungaricus; assembly: GCF_054782915.1. Lineage (NCBI taxonomy): Bacteria > Bacillati > Actinomycetota > Actinomycetes > Propionibacteriales > Nocardioidaceae > Nocardioides > Nocardioides hungaricus. The sequence goes on from NZ_BAAGRO010000033.1 coordinate 185,314, forward strand.
CTTCTGCAAGCAGCTGCCTGACATGAGCGATCGCGAGGCGTGGCTGGCCGAGGGCGTCGCCTGCTACCGCACGTTCATCTCCGGCCTGCTCGACATCACCGACAACCTCGTCGACGGCGAGACCGTGCCGCCGCGCGACGTGGTGCGCCACGACGGCGACGACTCCTACCTCGTCGTCGCGGCCGACAAGGGCACGGCGACGTTCTCCGACATCGCCAACGAGGTCGCGAACTCCTACGGCTTCTGGCTCGGCGACGCCTTCGCCAGCGGCGGCTCGGTGGGCTACGACCACAAGGCGATGGGCATCACCGCCCGCGGCGCCTGGGTCTCGGTGCAGCGGCACTTCCGCGAGCGCGGCATCGACTGCCAGACCGAGGACTTCACCTGTGTCGGCATCGGCGACATGTCCGGCGACGTGTTCGGCAACGGCCTGCTCTGCTCCGAGCACACCAGGCTGGTGGCGGCGTTCGACCACCGCGACATCTTCCTCGACCCCGACCCCGACCCGGCGTCGTCGTACGCCGAGCGCAAGCGGCTCTTCGAGCTGCCGCGGTCGAGCTGGCAGGACTACGACCACGCGAAGATCTCCGAGGGCGGCGGCGTCTACTCGCGGTCGCTGAAGAAGGTCACGCTGAACGACGCCGTCCGCACCGCGCTCGGCATCGACGCGTCGGTCGCGTCGATGACGCCGGCCGAGCTGATGCGCGCGATCCTGCTCGCACCGGTCGACCTGCTCTGGAACGGCGGCATCGGCACCTATGTGAAGGCCTCCACCGAGTCCCACGCGGACGCGGGCGACAAGGCGAACGACGCCATCCGGGTCGACGGCGGCGAGCTGCGCGCGCAGGCGGTCGGCGAGGGCGGCAACCTCGGCTTCACCCAGCTGGGGCGGATCGAGTACGCGCGGGCCGGCGGCCGGATCAACACCGACTTCATCGACAACTCTGCGGGCGTGGACACCTCCGACCACGAGGTGAACCTGAAGATCCTGCTCGACCGGGTGGTCAAGAGCGGCGACCTGACCGAGAAGCAGCGCAACGGCCTGCTCGCGGAGATGACCGACGAGGTCGCCGCGCTCGTGCTGCGCGACAACTACGAGCAGAACATCGCGCTCGCCAACGCCGTCGAGCACGCGCCGTCCCTGCTGCACGTCCACGAGGAGTGGATGCGACGGCTCGAGGGCGACGGGGTCCTCAACCGCGAGCTCGAGGCGCTGCCCAGCAGCAAGGAGGTCCGGCGCCGGCTCGACAACGGCGAGGGCCTGAGCGCCCCCGAGCTGTCCGTGCTGATGTCGTGGACCAAGATCGTGCTCGCCGACGAGCTGATCGAGACCGAGATCGCCGACGACCGCTACTTCGACCAGGACCTGCGGGCCTACTTCCCGACGCCGATCCGCGAGGGTTTCGAGGAGCAGGTGCACCAGCACCCGCTGCGCCGCGAGATCGTCGTGACCCAGGTGGTCAACGACCTGGTGAACGGCGCCGGCATGACGTTCTGGCCGCGGCTGGCCGGCGAGACCGGCGCGACCGCCGTCGAGCTGACCCGGGCGAACTTCGTCGCGCGCGAGATCTTCGGCTCGCTGCCCATGCGCGAGGAGCTGAGCTCGTTCGACAACGAGCTGGACGCCGGCGTACAGACCCGGATGCGGGTGGAGATGCGCACCCTGGTCGAGCGGGCCTCGCGCTGGCTGATCATCAACCGCCGGCCCCCGCTGGACAGTCGGGGCACCGTCGAGCTGTTCACCGGTCCGGTGCGGCAGGTGATGGCGGACCTGCCGGAGCTCATGAGCGGGCGTGAGCTCGCTGCCTATGTGGACCGGCGTGATCGTTTGATGGCCGAAGGCGTACCGGAACCACTGTCGTCGCGTGTTGCCGTGCTGCCACCTTCGTACATGGTCCTCAACGTCGTCGAGATCGCGAACCGCGAGGAGCTCGACCCGGCGGAGGTCGCCCGGGTGCACTTCGCGCTGGGCGAGCGGCTCGGCCTGCCGGGCCTGGTGCAGCGGATCCTCGCGCTGCCGCGCGCCGACCGCTGGCAGACGATGGCGCGCGCCGCGCTGCGCGACGACCTGCACTCCGTGCACGCGCAGCTCACCGCCCAGGTGCTGGCGACCACCTCGCCCGAGGACGCCGCGCCCGCGCGGGTGGTCGCGTGGGAGAACGCCGACGACGTGATCGTCCCGCGGGCCGCGGCCACCCTGGAGGAGATCTGCGCCGACGAGCAGGCCGACCTGGCCCGGCTGTCGGTGGGCCTGCGCGTGGTCCGGGGGCTGCTGGCGTCAGGCTGATCGGAGGCCGTCGTACCTGACGCAGATGTCGTGAAATCGCCGGCGAGGTCAGCAGATACGTCAGGTGCGACGGCAACTCCGCCCCGGGGCTCAGCTGGCCTTCTTGGCAGCAGCCTTCTTCTTGGCGGTCTTCTTCGGGCCCGACTTCTTCGTCGCCGGCTTCCCCCCGTCGTCCGACGACTCGCCCCGCGCGGTCCTGGCGGCGTCGACGGAGCGCTGGAGGGCGGCGAGCAGGTCGACGACCTCGCCGGAGGACTTGGTGGAGGTCTCGGTGCGCTTGACCTCGCCGCCCTCGATCTTGGCCCGCACGAGCGCGTCGACGGCCTCGGCGTAGTCGTCCTCGAACTCGGCCGGGTCGAAGTCGCCGGCGAGGGTCTCGACGAGCATGTTCGCCATCTTCACCTCCTGCGGCTTCACCTCGCCGGTCTCGACGGAGAAGTCGGGGGTGCGGATCTCGTCGGGCCACATCATCGTCTGGAGCACGATCACGTCGTCGCGCACCCGGAGCACGGCGACGGTGGTGCGCTGGCGCAGCGCGACGGTGACGACGGCCATCCGGTCGGCGTCGAGCAGCGCCTGGCGGAGCAGCGCGTAGGGCTTGGCGCCGGTCTTCTCGGGCTCGAGGTAGTACGACTTCTCGAACAGCAGCGGGTCGATCTGGTCGGACGGCACGAACTTCTCGACGGCGATCTCGCGCGAGGACGTCGACGGCAGCTCGGCCAGGTCGTCGTCGGTGAGGATGACCACCTCGCCGTCCTCGGTCTCGTAGCCCTTGGCGATGTCGGCGTAGGCGACCTCCTCCCCGTCGAGCGAGCAGACCCGCTGGTACCTGATCCGCCCGCCGTCCTGGGCGTGCACCTGCCGGAACGACACGTCGTGCGACTCGGTCGCGGCGTAGAGCTTCACCGGCACGCTGACCAGGCCGAAGGAGACGGCGCCCTTCCAGATCGCTCGCATACCGCAGAGTGTGACACGCGGGCATGATGTGACGCATGCGCCCCATGCTCGCCACCCACGGCCGCCAGGTGCCGCCCGGCGACGCGTGGACGCACGAGGTCAAGTGGGACGGCGTGCGCGCGCTGACCGAGGTCCGCGCCGGCACCCTGCGGATGACCAGTCGCAACGAGAACGCCATCACGATCGCCTGGCCCGAGCTCGCCACGAGCCCGCTCGGCGACCGCGACCTGCTCGTCGACGGCGAGATCGTCGCACTCAACGAGCGCGGCGTGCCCGACTTCCGCACGCTCCAGGAGCGGATGCACATCCGCAGGGCGGCCACGGCTGCCCGCCTCGCCGAGAGGGTCCCGGCGAGCTACCTGGTCTTCGACCTGCTCCGCCTCGACGGGGAGGACCTGACCCAGCAACCGCTCGAGCAGCGGCGGGCCGCGCTGGAGGGGCTCGGGCTGGACGGGACCTGGCAGGTGCCCCCGCAGTACGACGACGGCGCGATGCTCTTCGAGGCGACCCTCCAGCAGGGGCTGGAGGGCGTGGTCAGCAAGCGGCGCGCCTCGGCGTACCGCTTCGGGGAGCGCAGCCCGCACTGGCAGAAGCTCGCGCACCGGCACCGGCTCTCCTACGTCGTGGGCGGCTGGCGCCCGCAGGAGGGCACCTCCGACCGGCTGGCCGCGCTGCTGGTGGGCGAGCCGACCGCCGGCGGACTCCGCTATCGCGGCCGTGTGGGCAGCGGCATCGGGCCCCGCCAGGGCCGGGTGCTCGCGGAGCTGGTCGCCGGCCTGGGGCGGCCGGAGAGCCCGTTCGACGACGAGGTCCCCGCGGTCGACGCGAGGGGCACGCACTGGCTCGAGCCGGTGCTGGTCGTGGACATCGACACCCACGGGCGCGGGTACGAGCGGCTGCGGCAGCCCTCCTTCCAGGGCGTCCGCACCGACCTCGCCCCGGAGGACCTGTGATCGCGACGGCGCCCCATGGCTGAGCGGACCCGCGTCGACGTCGAGGGCCGCACGCTCACGATCAGCAACCTCGACAAGGTGCTCTACCCGCGCACGGGTACGACGAAGGGCGAGGTCCTCAACTACTACGCCCAGGTCGCGCCGGTCCTGCTCCCGCACCTGAAGGGCAGGTGCGTGACCCGGATCCGCTGGCCGCACGGCGTCTCGGGCGACAGCTTCTTCGAGAAGAACGTGCCGAACGGCACCCCGTCCTGGGTGCACACCGCGCGGGTCCCGACGACCGGCAGTCGCGCGCCGAGCCGGAACGGCGACACGCTCGTCTTCCCGATCGTCGACGACCTCGCCACGCTGACCTGGCTGGTCAACCTGGCCGCGCTCGAGCTGCACGTCCACCAGTGGACCGTCGACGGCAGGGACCGCCCGCGCGGCGCGGACCGGCTGGTGATCGACCTCGACCCGGGCGAGCCGGCCGGGCTGCACGAGTGCTGCCGGGTCGCGCTGCTGGTGCGCGACCGGCTCGTCGCGCGCGACCTCGACGCCCGGCCGGTCACCAGCGGCTCCAAGGGCCTGCACCTCTATGCGAGCCTGCCGAGGCGGCTGCCGCCGGAGGAGTCGACGGCGCTGGCCAAGGAGGTCGCCGAGGAGCTCGAGGGCGAGCACCCGCGCCTGGTGACCGCGACCATGACCAGGGCCAGGCGCTCGGGGAGGGTGTTCCTCGACTGGTCGCAGAACGCCGGCTCGAAGACCACCATCGCGCCGTACTCGCTGCGCGGGCGCGAGGTCCCGACGGTCGCCACGCCGCTCTCCTGGGACGAGGTCGAGGCCGGCGCGGAGGACCCGCTGGAGCTCGGCCAGCTCCGCCTCGAGGAGGTCCTGGAGCGGGTCGCTGCGCACGGAGACCTGTTCTCCTAGGGCCCCCGCAGATCTGTTACCGAACGGTGGCAGTCCGTTGGAGGTCGTGTGGATCTGGCGTGGCACCGCCGGCCCTAGGTTCGATCCGTACACCTGAAGCACCGGGGGGATGCTGATGACTACGACGACCGTTGCCACCACGGCCAGGAAGCTCCTTCTTCCTGTGGGCAGTGTCGTCGGCGCCGGCGTGCTGGCCATGGTCATGGGCGTCCCGTGGACCAGTGCCAGCGAGGGGTCCTCGGGGATCCGGCTGCTGGCCGACGACGACCAGGGCGCGACCTTGACCATCACCAAGATCGAGCCCGGGGAGTCCGTGTCGCGCAGCGTGACCATCCGGAACTCGGGCGGGCAGGCCTCGCGGCTGTCGTTCCAGGAGACAGGAGACCCCTCGCCGTTCGCGGACGGCGAGCTCCAGCTGGTCATCGACCAGGACGGAAGGACGTTGTACGACGGCGACTTCGCCGCGATGAGCGACATCGCGCAGGACGTGGGGACGATCGATCCGGGGGGTTCGAGCACGTTCACGTTCACCGTGTCGCTCCCGGAGGATGCGCCGTTCGCCAACCAGGGCGGGCCGGCGACGGCGGCGTACACGTGGGTCAACTCGGATCCCGCACGTGCGGCAGGATCGTGGAGCCCGTAGGCACCACGACGGGATGAGGACGGCCGCCCGCGCATCTGGGGGGAGCGCGGACGGTCGCCGTCAGACCGGACACCGGGTGGGTGGTCCGGCGCTGTTGGGGGGAGCGCCGGACGGCCCGTCCGGGCCAACATCGTCTCGGAGAGAACCCCTGACCATGGAGATCACCACCTCCCCGCACCGCCCGGCGTCGACGCCGTGGGGTCGGCTTCTCGCGCTCGTGGTGATCCTCGCGCCGGTGACCACCCTGGTCCTGCTGCCGATCGGCCTCGGCCTGCAGCGCTACGTCATGACCGGCGACTCGATGGCCGGCGACCGTCCCGACTCCGTCGCCCGCGGCACGGTCGTCTTCGAGCGGGCCGTCCCGGTCGGCGATCTCCGCGTCGGCGACGTGATCACCTACCGTCCGCCGCCGTCGGCCGGCAGGGACGGCATCGTCACCCACCGCATCGTCGAGATCACCCCGCAGGGCATCCGCACCCAGGGCGACGCCCGCCCGGCGCCGGACCCCTGGGTGTTCGAGCCGCAGGGGCCGGTCGTGCCCCGCGTGGTCTTCGCGCTGCCGTACGTCGGCTACGCCTACCTCGTCCTCGCCGACCCCCTCCTCTGGCTCCTCGCCGCGGGCGTCGTGGGGCTGGTGATGCTGGCGGTGACCGGCGCGGCGCGGCGCCAGAAGCCCACCGCGGCGGCCACGGGCCGGGTTGACGCGAGGGCCGAACAGTGAGGACTGCCCACGGGGGCGGGTCGATGACCCCTATGCTCACTCTCATGGCGCAACGAGTTCTAGTGGTGGAGGACGAGGAGGACATCGCGTTCCCCCTCGTCCGCACCCTGGAGCGTGAGGGGTACGACGTGTCCTGGGTGGACAGCGGCCAGAAGGCCCTCGACACCCTCTCCACCGCCCCGGAAGTGGTGATCCTCGACCTCGGGCTGCCCGACATCGACGGGCTCGAGGTCTGCCGCCGGGCCCGCGAGGCCGGCTTCGAGGGGGCGATCATGATCGTCACCGCCCGGGCCGGCGAACTCGACCGCGTGGTCGGGCTCGACTACGGGGCCGACGACTACCTGGCCAAGCCCTTCGGGCTGGCCGAGCTCCAGGCGCGCGTGCGCGCGCTGCTGCGCCGTACCTCCGCCACGACGACCGAGAAGCAGGAGCCCGACGACGGGCTGCGGATCGACGTCGAGGCCCGGCGTGTGTACGCCGGGACCGAGGAGGTCCCGCTGACCGGCAAGGAGTTCGAGGTGCTGAACATCCTGGCCGCCAACCGGGACAAGGTGGTCTCCCGCGGCCGGCTGATGGCCGACGTGTGGGACGAGAACTGGTACGGCTCGACCAAGACGCTCGACGTCACGATCGGTCGGTTGCGCCAGAAGCTCGAGAGCGTGGGTGTGACGGATCGGGTCGTGGCCGTTCGGGGCGTGGGGTTCCGCCTCGAAGGCGGCACGCCGGATGCGTGAGCGCCTGACCGTCGCCTTCGTCGTCCTCACCGTCGTCCTGCTGCTGGGGGCGGGCGTCGTGCGCTCCTACGTGCTGCGCGACCTGGTCCGCGAGGAGGAGGCCGCGCACCTCGAGCAGGAGGTGGGCCTGATCGCGTCGCTCGTCGACGGCCGACAGGCGGCCGGCGCGACCGTCGACGGGGAGTTCCTCCAGTCGCTCGTGGGCGAGCAGACCCGGCTCGAGCTCGACCCGAGGCGCGGCGAGACGCTCGTCGTCCAGGGCGAGGAGTACGCCGGCGCGGCCGACTCGGCGGGTGACCTGGCGGCCGCCGCGGAGGTGAAGGGCGGCACCGTCACCTTGAGCCAGTCCGACCGGGTCGTCTCGGACATCGTCGGCCGCGACGTCGGCTCGGTCGCGGCGCTGTTCCTCCTCGCCGGCGTGGTCGCCGGCATCGCGGGCTTCGTGATCGCCTCGGCGCTGTCCTCGCCGTTCCAGCGGCTGGCCGTCGCGGCCGGCAGCCTGGCGCGTGGACGGTTCGACCTCGAGCTGCCCCGGACCCGGATCCCCGAGGCGCGCGCGATCTCCACCGCGCTGCGCTCCAGCGCGCTCCAGCTCGAGGACCGCGTGCACCGCGAGCGCGACTTCGCCGAGCACGCCTCGCACGTCCTCAAGACCCCGCTCACCGGCCTCCGGCTGGAGCTGGAGGACCTCACCCTGCGCGACGACGTCCCCGACGACGTCAAGGACGCCGCCGCCCGCAGCCTCGCGGCGGTCGACGAGGTCAGCGCCGTCGCCGGCGAGCTGGTCGAGCTGTCCCGCCGGGGCAGCCTGGTCGCCGGCTCCGAGCTGCCGCTGGTCGACCTCGCCACCCAGCTCGCCCAGCGCTGGGCGGACCGGCTCGCCGGTCGCGGCCGCACGCTGACCGCCGCGGCCGAGGGCAACCTCGCGCTCACCTACACGCCCGGCCCGGTCGAGCACGTCACCGACCTGCTGCTCGCCGACGTGGTCCGCCGCAGCGAGGGCTCGGTGCGGCTGGTCTTCCACGGCGAGGAGGGCGGTCAGCTCCGCATCCGGGTCGAGGTCGAGGGCCGCGCCACCGCGACCGGCAGCGGCGAGACGATGGACCGGGTGGGGCAGGCCCGCTCGGTCGTCGAGTCCCTCGGCGGCCGCGTCACCGGCGAGCACCCGGCCGACGGCATCGAGGTGCTGCTGCCCCGGCGCTGATCCGGTGCGGTCACTTCCACTCGACGGTGGCGAGCACGGAGTCGATGATCTGCTGCTTCTTGTCGGCGGAGAGGTCGTTGTCGAGGCTGAAGTCGATGACCGCCTCGGAGTCGTTGTAGATGGTGCCGAACGAGTCGAGCGTGGCGTACTGGTCGTCCCGACCGGCGAGGTGGTACCACTTCACGCCCGCGATCTCGACCGGCTCCTGGACCTTCAGCTGGGGCGTGCTCTTGAGCGCGATCCGGACCTGACCGGCGAGCGGCTGGTCGCGGACCGCCATCAGGTCGCTGAGGATGATGGTGCTCACCGTCTTCGGGTCGTCGGCCCCGAGCAGGAACGACGCCGGAGCCTTGGTTTTCCTCCAGCCCTCGGGAGCGCGCATGGTGATCCGCTCGAGGTCGAACGTGAACCCGGTCGCCGGCTCCACGACTGGCGCGGTCGGCTCGCTCCTTGTCGGCTCGGTCGGCTCGGTCGGGGTGCTGCTGGTCGGGGTACCGCCCGGCTCGGCCTGCGGGTCGCCGCCGCAGCCGGCGAGCAGAAGGCTGGCGGCGGCGAGGGCGGTGATCGCAGTCCGGCGCAACGAGTGTCTCCTGGGTCCGAGAGGTGTCGACGGTAGCCGATCCGAGATGGGTCTACCCATCCTGGTTTGGTTCTACCCGGACGGGGGCAGGTGACCCCCGAACGTGAAGGGAGCGGCGGGGCTCGCGGATGCGCGGCCCCGCTCTCGGGCACAGGGGGAACACCGGTATGAGCTTTGTCGAAGCCATCGCATTCTTGGGCGACCTCGGCGTCGACCGGGAGACGATCAACCGGATCAGGGCGATGCTCGAGGACAATCGAGACCTGTTGGACGGCAGTCGGCCGTCGAACCAGACGAGTGGGGCGTTCGGGCAGTCCGCCGCCGGTCAGGATCTCGACGCGCAGACGCTGACCGCGCGCCAGCACGTCGTCGAGGCGCTCGAGGAGATGATGGCCGGCCTCGAGGGCTACGCGAGCAACGTGGGCAAGTTCGGCGACGACATCTTCGGGCTCGACGAGGACATCCAGGCCCAGCTGATGCGCGGCACCCGCGAGGCCGAGACCTACTCCTCGTCCGACGACTTCCGCGACAACGGCATCGCCCCGCCTGGGTCGTCCCACGGTGACCGCGGGGGTGACTACTGATGCCCGGACCGGAGGAGACCCGACTGATCCAGGCGCTCGCCGGTACCAAGCCCGGAAACGCCGGTGGCGGTGCCGCCGAGTGGGAGGCGTGCGCGACCATGCTCGACCGGGTCGCCAACCGACTCGACCGGGCCTCGATGCCGATCCCGTTCGGCGAGGCCGGCGCCCAGACCGCCGAGGCCATGGACGCCGCCTTCACCCGCTCGGCTGAGGCGATGCGCAAGCGCGCCGTGAGGCTGCGCCAGGGCCAGCAGGCGCTCCGGGAGGCCGAGAAGGTCATGGCGGACGCTGACGCGGCTCACCAGGCACTCGGCCCCGAGGGCTCGCCGCCCACGCCGAGCAACAACTACGACCGCAACACCCCCCAGGGCATCAAGGAGGAGCAGGACAACCGCGCCGCCGATGCGGCCTTCGCCGCCGAGCAGGAGCGGCGCGAGCGGATCGCCAAGCGCTGGGCCGACCAGATGGACACCGTCTTCGCCGACTCCTCCGGCACCATGCGCGAGATCCACGGCGAGCCGCCCCCGCCGCCTCCGCCGGACGGCTACTCCGGCAGCGCCGGCGGCGTGTCGGCGCCCAGCGGCTCCGGTGGTGGCGTCCCCACGGGCGGCGTGCCCACGGGTGGTGGCGGCAACGGCAACGGTGGTGGCGGCAATGACGGCCGCGGCAACGGTGGCGGCGGCGGTGGCGGCGATGGCGGGACCACGCCGACCCTCGGTGGCGGCGGAGGCTCTCCGCAGGGCACCCCGCTGACCCCCTACGACCCGAACGCGCTGGGCGGCACGACCAGTCCGGTCGGAGGCCCCTCCGGCGGTGTCGGCCCCGCAGCCGGCCTCGGCGTCGCCGGGGCCGCGGGCGGGGCCGCCGCGGGCGGCATCATCGGTGCCGGCCTCACCGCGGGAGGCGTTCGCGCCGGCGTCGGTCCTGTCGTCGCGAGCCCCGGGACCGCCACGAGCGGAGTCCGGGGCATCGGCGCCACGTCGCGCACCGGCATGTCCGGCGCCCTCGGTCGGCCCGCCGGCACGTCCGGTGTCGGCGCAGCCGGCTCCGGCACCGCTGCCCGGAGCGGCTCGGCTGCCCGGAGCGGGGCCGGCGCCCGCGGCGCCGCCTCGGCGGGCAGTCGTGGCGCGGCCGGCAGTCGCGGCACCGGAGCCCGAGCTGCCGCCGCCGGCGGCGGTGCCTCCGGCCGTGGCGCCCGCGGCTCCGACAAGGAGCGCCGCGGCAAGGACGACCCCTTCGAGGCCCCCGAGGACTGGGTCGGCGAGGACGAGGCGTCTCCCGCGATCCTGGACTGACTTCTCGGGATTACTCCGGCGGTCGCCGGGGGATGACGTGGTCGTGAGCCAGCGACCGGTCGAGCACGAGATGTCCCGTGCCGTGCGCACGAACCAGCTCGTGCTGACGGTCTGCACGCTCGGCCTGCTGGTGGTGCTCGGTGCGCTCGCCGCCGCGAGCGACGGCACGACGCGCGACGTCGTGGGGCTCCTCGGCCTGGCCGGCGTGGTCGCCGGGCTCGGCTTGGTGACCCTCGACGCCTGGCTCCGGCTCCCGGGGCCAGAGCCCCGGATGGTCACCCACGACGACGTCGGCGCGATCCGCCTGCAGGTCGCGCTCGGCGCCCCCGTCTCGCTCGTGCTCCTCACCGCAGGCCTGACCCTCGTCGCGGTCTCCTTCCTGCTGGCGCCCAGCCTCGACGACGTGAGCCAGGGCCGTCGCGGCGGTGCCTGGGTGTACGTCGTCGTCGTGGCCGCACCTCTGCTCCTTGCCGGCGCCGTGGCCCTGCTGGTGCGGCGTGACCAGCTGCTGCTCGCCCCGGAGGTGCTCGTCGGCCGCCGGCTCGGCCGCAGCCAGGTGGTGCGCTGGGACCAGGTGCGCGAGGTCGAGCCGGTCCCCGGCGACCCCGGCCTGGGTCTCCGCATCGGCGCCGCCGACGGCTCCTCGATGCTGGTGCCGACCCGCCAGCTCGCCCTCACGCTCGGGGAGCTCGCGGCGGTGGTGCGGCACCTGGCGGCGACGCCCGCCGACCGGCCCCGCCTGGCGACCGCGGAGGCCCTCGCGATGATCGACGGCTTGCGCCGGAAAGCGGGGCGCCCGTGATCGACGTCCGCACCGCGCTCCCGCCGTACCTCTACCTGCCCTGCACCGTGCACGAGGACGGCGAGGGCTTCGACCCGATGGTGCGCCCGGTCGCCGCCGGCCCGGGACTGGTCGCCTACACGGCGCTGGACCGGCTGCGCCGCGCGCAGGGCGCCGACCAGTCGTGGGTGGTCGTCCCGCTCACCCTGATCAGCGGGTTGCGTCGTCGGCTGGGCCTCGCCGCGCTGCTGCTCGACGACGGACTGCCAGAGGAGGAGCGGGCGCATGGGTGACGGCTTCGAGGTCGACGCCGAGGGCATCCTCCACGCCGCCATCGCGCTGCGCGAGCAGGCGTCAGCGCTCGACGCCGCCGGCGGCGCGATCCCCGAGGCGGACGCCGGCGTGATGACCGCGGCGATCGAGAGCGCCGTCGGTGCGTTGCTCTCCCAGATCGGGTTGCTCGGCTCGGCCCTGGTGGACGTGGCCGACACCGCCGAGCTCGCGGCGCTGGACTACCACCGGACCGACCTCGCGGCCCAGGCCGACCTCGCCCGGCTCCTGCTGCCGGGCGCCACGGACCGGGAGATCGCCGACGCCGTCAAGCGCGCCGACCGGGCCGATGAGATCGAGCTGGCGCAGCTCATGCCGGGTGACCCCGAGGCGGCCACGCAGGCCGTGGTCGACAGCCCGTCGCAGTGGGAGGAGGCCGAGCAGCGGTTCGAGGAGCGCACCCAGGGCCTGCGCGACCTGCTGCTGCCCGGCGCGCCCGACGAGGGACCGCAGGAGCGCTGAGATGCCGATTCCCACGTACGTCGCGGGCTCGCCCAGCTCGCTCCGGGCGTTGGCCCAGGCGCTCGAGTCCGACGTGGCCGACGCGTGCGAGGAGCAGGCCGAGGCGATCGTCGCGGCCCGCCGGGGGCTGGGGGACGCCTGGCAGGGCGACGCCGGCTCCGCGGCCGTCGCGACCGTCGGCGGGCTGGCCGGCGCCGCCGAGGACCTGGGCGAGGTTGCCCGGTCGATGGGCACGGCGATCTCGGTGTACGCCGGCAAGCTCGCGACGGTCCAGGCGCTGATGGACGAGGCGCGCGGCATCGCGAGCGGCGCCGGCCTCACCGTGACCGAGCGGTTGATCGAGGGTCCGCCGGAGGCCAGGGACGCCAGCTGGCACCAGCCGGTCTTCTGGCCGTCGTCGCCGGCCGAGGAGGCGGCGTTCCTCAGCTGGCGCGCGAAGTACGAGGTGTACCTGGCAGCCGAGCAGGAGGCCGGCGAGGCGGTCGGAGACCTCTCGGACGCCTGCCAGCAGCTGATCGAGGACCTCGGCGACGGGCAGTCGACGCTGGCGGACGTCGGCGAGACCGTACTGGACCTGGTCCCGGGCGCCGTCGAGCTCCCGGGGGTCAGTGTGCTCCCGCTCCTGTCGGAGCGGATGCGGCGAGCCGCGGTGAGGGCGGGCTTCCTCGCCTCGATCTCGCCGGAGCAGTCCCGGCTCCTCTACGCCAACCTGTTCATGCAGATGGAGCGCCTCGACGACGCGAGGCTGCTCGACCGGCTCGCCGCCGCCTCCGACTATGGCGGTAAGGCCGTGGACGGCTTCATGATCGGCTTGTCGGCCATCGAGCGTCATGAGATGGGCCAGAGCACCAACCAGATCCTGCTCGCGGAAGGCGGTGGCTGGGTGGCCGGGGCGCTGGCGACCGGTGGCACCTGGGCGGCCGGCGGCGCCATCTTCGGAGCGCCCGCCACGCCCGTCGGGTCGGTGGTGCTGGGCGGCGTCGCCCTCGTGGTCGGCACCGGCGTCGGCATCTTCACCAGCAACCAGGTCGACGACTGGTACGAGGACCGCGAGTTCGAGGAGCTGCTGCAGAACGGCATGGCCGGCACGGAGCTCCCGCAGCGCTGAGTACGTGTGGGGCGCATGGCCTGCTGCGCCGAGGCTCGCATCACCTCGACTCGGCCCGGTCGTTGTCCACAGGCAGGCGATCGGGTCTGGTTACGCGACCCGGCCTGCGGAGAGACTGAGCCGCAGAAGGAACCACCTCGGGGGAAGCCGATGTCACTGACTCATCCCGCGGCCGGCGCGGGCGCGCACGACCAGCTAGTCGAGCAGCTCGACCAGCATGTGCGCGAGCTGGTGCGCCGGGAGGCGGTCGACCCGCAGCGCGACGCCGCCGTCGTACGCCGGATCGCGGAGGGCGTCGTCCGCGCCCACGACGACCGCAGCCTGACCGGTCAGGTCGCGCCGGTGCCGGACGTCGAGTCGATGGTGGGTGAGCTGGTGGCGCGGGTGTCCGGGTTCGGGCCGCTGCAGCCCTTCCTCGACGACCCCGCGGTCGAGGAGGTCTGGATCAACGACCCAGCCGGGTCTTCATCGCGCGCCACGGTCGCCACGAGCTGACCAACCTGGTGCTGACCTCGGCACAGGTGCAGGAGCTGGTCGAGCGGATGCTGAAGTCCAGCGGCCGGCGGATCGACCTGAGCCGGCCGTTCGTCGACGCGATGCTGCCTCCCCCGTTTGTCACCCTTGTCGCCGGTCTGCGAGCTGTCGGCGATACGCGTGCGAGGCGCCACCGGCCAGCGTGCTGAGTCCGACGACGGCCAACTCCCCGGCTCGAGTGAGGTTCACGATGCCGAGCGCATCCATCGTGATCGCCGTGGCCGGCACGAGCGCCCACCCGAACAGCACCCACAGACAGTCACGGAATCCCAGACGCACTCGCGGCTCCGTCATGATCCCCATTGTGCGTGCCTGCTGAGGAGCTGCTGGGCTCGGTGGATCACCGGGCGGTCGATCATGGCGCCGTCGACCGCGCTGACGCCGTCCGTGGCGCCCCGGACCACGCGAGTGGCCCACGACAGCTCCTCCTCGGTGGGGGAGAAGCCGATGTTGGCTGCCTGCACTTGCCGCGGGTGGATGCACAACTTCCCGGTGAATCCCAGTTCGCGAGCGGTGGATACATCGTGGGTCAGGCGTTCGAAGTCGTCCAGTGCGGTGGTGACGCCGTCGATCGGCCCAGGAAGACCTGCGGCGGCCGACGCGAACACGAGGCGCGAGCGGCTGTAGGCCAGGGCGGCACTCGATCTGTGGTCGATGCCCAGTTCGACCGCGAGGTCGATGGTCCCGAGTGCCAGCCGGGCCACGCCTTCGACGCCAGCGATCTCGTCGACGCCGCGCACGCCGTGGACGGTCTCGACCAGGGCGATCAGCGACTGCTCAGGTCCAAGCCGCCGGCGTACGCCCTCGAGCTGTGTCGCAGACTCCGCCTTGGGAAGCATGACCGTCGCCGATGTGACCGCCAGCGCTGTCAACTCGGCCACGTGCGTAGCAGTCTCGGTGCCGTTCACACGGACGACCGCTGGGCGCCCGCCAGGTCGTGCACTGAGCCATCTCACGACCTGGCTCAGCGCTTCTCCCTTGGCGAACGCCGGCACGGCGTCCTCGAGGTCGAGCACAACGGCGTCGGCGCCACTGCTCGCGGCCTTCTCGAACCGGTCCGGGCGATCGCCGGGCACGAAGAGCAGCGAGCGGGCCGCAGCGGCGATCACGTCGACACCACGCCGGACAACACCATGCCGGACGACACCGTGCCGGACAAGGAGTGGTGCCCTCGTCGATTCACGAGTCAGGTCCCGCGTGTCGCGATCCGCGATCTGTGGCTACCCGATCGCATCGGGCCGAGCCCCGCAGGCACACGCGTCCGGCTGCGCGTCCCTCGATCGTGGCGCCCTCGGCTTCTGGTCTCACCTCGAAGGCGAGACGGTCATGCACGTGAACAGGCCCCGTGAGGCGGTACTCCCACGCGACGATATTTGCATCCAACGTCTGCTGCGCGGTCTCGGCCGCGAGGAGAGCGGTCAGCGGGCCGTGGACCAACAGGTCTCGGTGGCCCTCGGTCTGCCGTGCATAGTCGCGGTCGAAGTGAATCCGGTGGGCATTCTGCGACAGGAGGCTGAAGAGGAACAGGGTGCGCTCGTCCGTGGTCCAACTGCGGTCTTGGCCTGACCGCATCGTTGCCACGTCCGTGGTTCGCCGAGGCGAGGAGTCGAGAGGTCCTTCGCCTTCCGGGCCGGGGCGCGCCCGGTGATCGCTCGCCGAGGAGTACAGGAGGGTACGGCGCTCATGGAGCCGCAGCTCGTCGGCCACTCGCCACTGGTGTTCTTCTTCCAGCCTCAGCAACGGGCCCCGCCGCCCCTTCAGGAGGGTCGCGTCCACGACGTGGGAGGTACGCTCCGCCTCGTCCCCGACCCGGAGGGGTCCGTGGACCGTCAATCGGCTCCCGCCGAACATCCGGCGCCGATTCCGGATCGGCGGGATCAGCTCCGATGACCGCGAGTGGCCGTCGTCCCCGAGCCGACTCAGCAGAACGGGCTCACGGAGAAGCACCTCGTGCCACATCAGGGGCACTGGGTCGCGATCGCGCAAGGGGGGCAGGCCGAGGAGGTCGGCCAGCGCGTTGAGCGGTCCGGCTCCGACGACGCCGTTGAGCCTCGACAGCCCCGGCGACCAGCGGGACGCGACCTGGTCGAGCTCGAGGAGGTCTGCGTCGCCGACGTGCTCGGGGGCCGCCGCCTGCCGTCGGTCATCCACGGTCGGAGCCGGATCGAGCGATGAGCTGTGCGGCGATGACATTGCGTTGGATCTCGTTGGTGCCCTCGCCGACGATCATCAACGGCGCGTCTCGGTAGTACCTCTCGACGTCGTACTCCTTGGAATAGCCGTAGCCTCCGTGGACCCGCACGGCGTCGAGCGCAACCTGCGCAGCAACCTCGGAGGCGAAGAGCTTGGCCATGCCGGCCTCCATGTCACTGCGCTGACCCGTGTCGAACCTGTGGGCGGCGTCCAGGGTCAGGAGGCGGGCCGCTCGCACCTTGGTGGCCATGTCGGCCAGCAGCTGTCCTACCGCCTGATGCTTCCAGATCGGCTTGCCGAACGACTCGCGGCTCTGGCTGTAGGCGACGGCGTCATCGAGCGCCGCTTGGGCGACTCCTACCGCCCTCGATGCGACCTGGATCCTGCCGAGCTCGAGGCCGGCCATCATCTGCTGCCAGCCGAGCCCGGCCGTCGCCCCGAGCACCGCGTCGGAGGGCAGCGGGACCGCGTCGAAGGTCACCTCGCACGACTCCACGCCCCGGTAGCCGAGCTTCGGCAGCTTTCTGCCGATGAGGACTCCAGGGCCCGGCTCGACCAGCAGCACCGAGAACCCGCGATGGCGGGGCCGGATGGTGGGGTCGGTCTTGCACAGCGTTGCGAGCAGGGTGGCGTGCTGGGCGTTGGTGATCCAGGTCTTGGCGCCGGTGAGCGACCAGGTGCCGTCGGGTTGGGGACGGGCAACCGATCGCATGGCCTGGAGATCGCTGCCCCCGTCGGGCTCGGTCAGAGCCATCGCGGCCCGGGCTTCCCCCGTCGCCATGACCGGCAGCCAACGGGTCATCTGATCGGGTGTGCCGAACGTACTGATCATCTGGGAGATGACGCAGTGGCCGCCGGTCGCGCCGGCCAGGCTCATCCAGCCGCGCGCCAACTCCATGGTGATGGCTGCGAACGTCGGCGTGGCAAGCCCGATGCCGCCGAACTGCTCGGGGACGAGCATGCCAAAGAGGCCGAGCTCCTTCATCGACTCGATCAGCGGTTCGGGGTAGACGTCCTCGGCTTCGAAGTCGCGGACCCGAGGACGCACTTCGCTGTCGACGAAGTCGGCGGTCGCGCGGACGAGCTGCTGATCATCCTCACTCAGATACACGAAATGACCCTCTCATATACGATCGGCGGGATCGTACACTACGCCTGCGAGCGGTGGCGGGCGTGGTGGCGGAGAGGGGTGCGGATCGGTGGCTCACGGCGGGCGCGGTGAGGGGGTGGTGGCTCACGTGCGCGAGCTGATCGTGGCCGGGGAGGTCGGGCGGGGGGAGTACCTGCGCCTGGACCACCTGGCAGGCGGGCTCGGGGTGAGTGTCACACCGGTCCGAGAAGCGATGATGCAACTGCGAAGCGAAGGCCTCGTGGAGTGGCGGCCACGCCGTGGCTTCGTCGCCCGACCACCCTCCGCCGGCGAGATCTCCGACGTCTACGCCGTGCAGGCCTATGTGGCTGCCGAGCTCGCCCGTCGGGCGACACGGCGGCTGAGCGCCGTGGATGTCGACGCGCTCGAAGAGGTGCAGGAGGCCCTCGAAGCGGCGAACGAACGCAATGACCTGGACGAGCTCGAGCACCGCAATCACGACTTCCACCGGCGGCTCAACCTGGCCGCCGGGTCGCCACGGCTGGCGTGGGTGCTCCAGTCGCTGACCCATTTCGCGCCGCGGCGCTTCTTCGCTCGGATCGAGGGGTGGCCCGACGCGTCGGCGTCAGATCACCGCGCCGTGATCGCCGCGCTCCGGGCCGGCGACCCCGAGGGCACGGCCGACGCGATGGGCGCGCACATCCGCCGCGCGGGCGAGCTGCTGTCCGATCACGTCGAGCAGCGACAGGGTGGTGAGCGAGGCTGAGATGCCTCCTGGCCCGCTCAGTTCCCAGTGACCGGTGAGAGTGCAGGGAGCCGCTCCGCAAACAGGCGGGCCAGGGCCGCCTCCAGGGCGTCGACCTCGTCGCTACGCCTGTCGGGCCGGCGGATGAAGTAGATGCGCCGCGCGCCGAGTTCCTGCTGTGTCGAGAGGGCGACGACGTCGGCGTTGTCAGGGCGGTACAGCGAGGGGATGAGGGCGACGTTGTCCGCCGAGAGGAACGCGGCGACGATCGAGTAGTCGTCGTCTCGAAGAGCCACGCGCGCCGTGAGCCGCTCCGGTCGGCCAGGTCGGCCAGCGCCAGGTTGTCGGCCTCGTCGAGCGCGACTCGACCGATCCACCCGTCGCGACGAAGCAGCCGGATGTCGATCGGGGGCTCCCAGCTTGTCGCGGGATGCTCTCGGTGCACGTAGAGGCGATACGGGTCGAGGGCGAGCAGGTGGGTGAGCAGGCGAGTCTCGCTACCTCCCGGACGCCGCCGCTCCAAGTCCTCGAACGCGTAGACCAGCGCACAGTCTGCGGCGCCGGTGAGGACGTTGTGGAGATGCTCGCTGAGCGAGCCGTGGAGAAGCTCGATCTGTGCGACCAGGGTCCCGTCGTGCCGGGCCTCCCTGATCGCCGCGCTGAGAACTGTCGACCCGGCGGTCTGGAACGTCCCGATCCGAAGCACCCCGGAGGTGCCCATCGCGCGGGCGAGTTGTGAGCCCTCCTCGAGAAGGTCGAGCGCCCGGACGGCGTAGCCGAGGAAGGCCTCACCTTCGGGGGTGAGGATGGTGCCGCGCGGGTGCCGGTCGACCAGCCTCACCCGAAGATGACGCTCGAGGGCGTTCAGGTGGTGGGTGATCGTCGGCTGGCCGAAGCGTAGTGCGCGTGCGGCGGCCGCCATCGACCCGGTTTCAGAGATGGCCCGGAGAACGAACAGCTGGCGGACGTCCAACATCCATACAGCATATGGCGCAAGGCGAGGAATCGAGGTACTTCTGATTCCTGACCGGGCCAGCCACGCTACGACGAGATCAAGCGACCGCACGACCGGACCGCGGCCTCGGCGCCGCTCGGGCCTTCCGATGGGCTGACCCCTCCTGCCGGGAGCTGTCAGCCCGCCCGTCCACGTGCGCCGCCTCCCCTCGAATGGTTAGGACATGATGGCTGACACGGTGACCGCAGCAGACCTCTCGACCACGCGCGCCCCCACCTGGCGCGAGGCGGTGCTGAGGGGACGATCCGTCGCGTTCATCGGCGCCACGGCTGACGAGTCGAAGCCGGGGTTCGCCATGTTCCGGGCACTCCTGGGCGGGTTGGTGCCGGGAGCGGTCTACGGGATCAACCCCAAGCTCCCCACCATTCTCGGCGAGCAGACCTACGCATCGGTCCTCGACCTGCCCGAGCCGCCCGACCTGGCCTTCATCGCCACGGCCGCCGAGGCGGTGCCCGACATCGTGCGCGAGCTGGGGCGGGCAGGGATACCGGTGGCCGTCGTCCACACCTCTGGCTTCGCGGAGGTGGGCGCCACCGGCGACGTCCTGCAGCAGGAGCTGGTCCGGGCCGCGGCCGAGAGCGGTGTCCGTGTCATCGGCCCGAACTCGCTGGGCATCTTCCGATCGGCCACGAGTCTCAACCTGCTCAGCGAGACCGAGGACGTGCCGACTGGGGGCGTCGGCCTCGTGAGCCAGAGCGGATCCGTGGTGCAGATCATGGTCGACAGCGCGCGCCGAGTCGGGATGGGCTTCTCCTCCATCATCGCCTTGGAGAACCAGATCGATGTCAGCGTCGATGAGTGCCTGGATCTGTTGGCGGCGGACGAGGAGACCGAGGTCATCGCCGTCTACGTCGAGGGGCTGCGCGAGGGGGCCGGTCCCCGGACTCTCGCCGCGCTGCGGCGCGCCGTCGCCCGCAAGCCGGTCGTCGTGCTGAAGGGCGCGACGACCGAGCACGGTCTCCGGGCCGCCGCGTCGCACACCGCGGCGATCGCGTCCCCCAGCGCTGCGTTCCTCGCCATGGTGCGCCAGGCGGGCGCGGTGCTGGCCGAGAGCATGGACGAGCTGATGCCCATCGCCGAGACCCTGGCGAAGTGTCCGCCGATGAACGGCAAGCGGGTGGCCGCCGTGGGGTCCGGTGGCGGACTGGCGATCCTCGGTGTCGACGAGCTGGCTAGAGCCGGCCTCGAGGCACCGGCGTTCACCGAGGCGACCCGGGCGGCGGTCGCGGCCGCGCAGCCGTTGGCCTTCGCCGGCAGCGGGAACCCAGTCGACATGGCAGGTGGGTACCTCGAGGACTACCGGCTCTTCTCTCGGATGAACGAGCTGATCGTCGAGCACGAAGCCGACATCCACGGCATCCTCGGCTTCGCGTTCCACGGCAGCGAGGCGGAGGCGGACTGGACGGATCCCGACGGTCGCCGGCCCGAGGACGCGAGCCGGGAGATCGTCGCCTTCGTCAAGCGCAGTGGCGTCCCCGTCGTGTTCTGCAGTCCGTGGGCGGACGAGGATACGGCGGCGATCAGGGCCCTGCGCGAGGGCGGCGTTCCCTGCTTCGCCTCTCTGCGCATTGCCGCCGCGTGCCTGCGCGCCCTCCAGGACGCGACCCGGGGACGCGCTCGCGCCGCCCGCGACCACGACGACTACCCTGCCGATCCGGGTCCTGCTCCTGCGCCCGCGAACCTGCCCCTGGGGTTGGTCCCCGAACCGACTGCCCTCGCCTTCCTCCGTGACAGCGGCATCGCGGTGCCCCGCCACGAGTTCGTCGAGGATCCGACCGATCCCGACGAGCTCCGCCGTGCAAGCCAACGGATCGGCTTCCCTCAGGTCCTCAAGATCGTGGCCGAAGGCGTGGCGCACAAGTCCGACATCGGCGGTGTGGCGGTCGCCATCGCGAACGCGGACGAGGCCGTTGCGGCGGCACGGCGCATGCTGGCCTCCCTCCCCAACGCAGCACCCGGGAGCAGGCTGCTCGGCGTGCTGGTCGTCGAGCAGCTCGCCGGCCACCTCGAGCTCCGAGTGGGGTTCTTCCGCGACCCGGCGCTCGGCCCCGTCGCGGATCTGGGCGCGGGCGGCACGCTGACCGAGCTGTTCGAGGACCACCAGTCGATGCTGGCCCCACTCACCTACGAGGAGGCGCTCGAGATGCTCGCCAAGCTGCGCCTCTCCGCGCTCTTCGCCGGCTACCGGGGTCGATCCCCGGCCGATGTGCGGCCGATTGCCGCGCTCGTGGCACGGCTGAGCCAGCTCTTCGCCGCACACCCCGAGCTCGGCGAGCTCGAGGTCAACCCACTCATCATCGGCGACGCGGCTCCCGCCGTCGCCGACGTCAAGCTCACCACCACCAAGGAGTCCTGACCATGGCGGATATCGAGACCACGATCGAGGGCCCGATCGCGACCATCCTGCTGAACCGGCCGGAGAAGCTGAACGCGCTCACCGATGAGATGTACGCGGAGGTCGCCGAGGCGGTCCGGCGCTTCGACGACGACCGCAGCTGCCGAGTGATCGTGCTACGGGGGGCGGGACGCGCCTTCTGCGCGGGATTCGACCTCACCGTCGAGATGGAGGGGAGCTCGTCGGCGGATGCTCGCCGGCGCGAGCTCGACCTGGCCAACAGGGTCCGCTGGGCGATCTGGAACTCCACCACCCCCGTGCTCGCCGCGGTCCACGGCTACTGCCTCGCCGGAGGGTTCGAGATGACCCTGCCCGCGGACTTCACCATCGCGAGCGACCAAGCGGTGTTCGGCGAGCCCGAGTCGTTGTTCGGGGCGGCGCCGTCGTTCCTGCAGGTGCCGTGGCTCACCAGCCACAAGATCGCCAAGGACGTGCTGGTCCTGGGGCAGCACATCTCGGCCCAGCGCGCCTTCGAGATCGGCTTCGTCAGCACCTTGGTCCCCGACGCGGAGTTCGACGAGAGGGTCGCGGCGTACGCCGAGGCGGTGGCGCGGATCGCGCCGCGCGCAGTCGCCGCCATCAAGACCGGCGTCAACCGGACCTACGAGATCGCCGGCATGCGCGTGGCCCTCGAGGCGTGGACCGACCACGCCGCCTTGCTCCACGACGTCGACGACGAGCACGTCAACTCGTTCGCCGAGAGTGTCCGCGCGGGCAATGTCTCGGAAGCGATCAAGACCAGGAACCAGATCCACGGCGACGCTGGCCGCCCCTGACCCCCGGCTACGCACTGCGACACCCAAGCAAACACACACAAGGAGGCTCCACCCATGAAGACCGCATCACGACAGCGCACCGTCCGGTGCCTCGGTGTCCTCATCACAGCGGCGGCGCTCGCCACCGTCTCGGCCTGTGGCTCGAGCGGCGACAAGGACGTCAAGCCGACGTCCGAGGGGAGCAGCAAGGTTCGGGCGCTCCTTCCGGAGGAGATCAAGTCGAAGGGCGTGCTTGTCGTCGCCACCGATCCGACGTACCCGCCCTTCTCTTCCACCAAGGACGACGGGTCCTTCGAGGGTTTCGACGTGGATGTCGCGAACATGCTCGCCGACAAGATGGGCCTGCGGCTCGATCTCAAGGGTCCCACGTTCGACTCGATCATCCCCGGCCTGGTCGCCGGCCGCTACGACCTCGGGATCGCCGCCCTGGGAGACAACGAGGAGCGGCGGCAGACCCTCGACTTCGTGGACTACTTCAGCACCGGTGTGCAGGGTGTCACGCTGAGCGAGAACGCGGACAAGTACGCCACCCTCGAATCGGTCTGCGGGACGACGGTGGCGATGCAGGGCGGGTCGCAGCAGGTCGAGGACCTCAAGACCTACGTCGACCCCAAGTGCGCGGCGGCCGGCCAGCCGGCCCCGGAGCAGATCATCTTCAAGAGCCAGAGTCAGGCGAACCTGGCGCTCCAGGACGGGCGCGCGGACCTGACCTATCTCGGCGTGCCCTCGGCCTCTCTGCTCGTGGAGGGGACTGACGGCATGTTCGCACTCGCCGGAGACACCCTGCGCCCGGTCTACGGTGGTATCGCGATGCTGAAGGGCAGCCCGCTGGTCAAGGCGGTCCGCGAGGCGATGATCGAGGCGAAGGCCGACGGCACCTACGAGGAGGCGCTGAAGCGTTGGAAGCTCGACCCGGCCAAGGTCGGCGTCAGCGACTTCCTCGTCAACGGCAACGAGCTGTGACCATGAGGCCGGCGGGCCACTCCAGTCGGGCCGATGCATTCCCGACGGTGGTCAAGCTGCGCCGACCGGGGCGCACGGCCGCGCAGGTCGCCACAGTGCTCGCCGCGGCGGTGGTGGTGTGGAACTTGGTGGGCAACGACCGCTTCAACTGGCCGCTGGTCTGGCACTACTTCACCAGCGAGCGGATCTTGAACTCGCTGCTGGTGACCCTGGGCCTGACCGCCGTCTCCATGGTCGCGGGAGCGGTCCTGGGCGTGGTGCTCGCGATCATGCGGAACTCGCCGGCGCGGCTGGTCTCGGGGCTCGCGAGCGGCTACGTCTGGTTCTTCCGCGGTACGCCGCTGCTGGTGCAGCTGATCTTCTGGTTCAACATCTCCGCGCTCTACCCGGAGATCGGGCTCGGCGTTCCCTTCGGAGGTCCCAAGTTCCTCACCCTGGACGCGAACTCGTTCGTGACGCCGCTGTTGGCGGCCGTGGTCGGGCTGAGCCTCAACGAGGCGGCGTACATGGCGGAGATCGTCCGCGGCGGGATCCTGGCGGTCGACGCCGGGCAGGCGGACGCGGCGACCGCGCTGGGCATGTCTCGCCTGGAGACGATGCGCCACGTGATCTTGCCGCAGGCCATGCGCGTGATCATCCCGCCGACGGGCAACGAGCTGATCAACATGCTGAAGTCCACGTCGCTGGTGAGCGTGGTCGCGGTCTCGGACCTGATGTACACGGCTCAACTGATCTACACCTCGAACTACCAGACCATCCCGCTGCTCGTGGTCGCCAGCCTGTGGTACCTGGTCATCACCTCGGTGCTCTCAGTTGGTCAGTTCTACCTGGAGCGACACTTCTCGCGCAGTGTGGCCAGCTCCAACGCGCGGGTCGCCCCACCCAGGGCGCCGACGCAGGATTCCGACGACCAGATCGCTACAACCCACAACTAGTCAGTGAGGACTGTCGATGAGTGCAATGGTCGAAGCGCGCGGAGTAGTCAAGGAGTTCGGCTCCACGCCGGTGCTGCGAGGGGTTGACCTGGAGGTGGGCCGTGGCGACACCACCGCCATCATCGGCCCGTCGGGGTCGGGGAAGAGCACCTTCCTGCGCTGTGTGAACCATCTGGAGACGATCGACGCCGGGACGCTGAAGATCGAGGGTGAGTTCCTCGGATACCGAAAGGCCGGGAACACTCTCCACGAGATGCGCCCGCGCGAGGTGTGTCGGCAGCGCGCCGAGATCGGCATGGTCTTCCAGCGGTTCAACCTCTTCGCGAACATGACCGCGCTGGACAACGTGGCCCGCCCGCAGATGATCGTGCACCGACGAAAGCGGGACGAGGCGGAGCACCGGGCGAGCGAGTTCCTGGAGCGTGTCGGACTCGGCGGCAAGGAGCGCCACTACCCCTCCCAGCTGTCCGGCGGCCAGCAGCAGCGAGTCGCCATCGCGCGTGCCCTCGCGATGGACCCGAAAGTCCTGCTCTTCGATGAGCCCACCTCAGCCCTGGACCCGGAGCTGGTAGGTGAGGTCCTGAACGTCATGCGAGAGCTGGCGACGACCGGCTACACCTCGATCGTGGTGACCCACGAGATCGGGTTCGCGCGCGAGGCCTGCGACACGGTCGTGTTCATGGACGACGGCGTCGTCGTCGAGTCCGGCCCCCCGGACCAGGTCCTCGTCGACCCTCGACACGACCGCACCCGCATGTTCCTGTCTCGGCTGCTCTGAACCGACTGAGTACGTACTGAGGTCCGCGACCGGGGACCATTCCGCGCTTTTCACGGCCCGTTGCACGGCCGTTACGACCAGGAGACGAGGATGCCGATCCGCTTCGAAGTCGACCGGGTCGATCCCGCAGTGGCGGTGATCACCATCGATCGACCCGAGTCCATGAACGCGCTCGACCCGGAGCACAACGCCGCCCTCGCGGCAGCCGTGGGCCGGTTCGAGTCCGACCCCGCCCTGCGCTGTGCGGTGCTCACCGGTGCGGGAAGCGTCGCCTTCAGCGCCGGAGCGGATCTGCGCACGCTGTTGCCGGTGTTCTGTGAAGCAGTTCGATCCGGTGCGGAGCCGCCCTGGGTCATGGGCGGATTGACCGACCACGACCCCGACCGCAAACCGATCATCGCCGCCGTCAACGGTCACGCCCTGGCCGGCGGGATGGAGCTGGCGTTGGCCTGCGACATCCGGATCGCCTCGTCCAACGCCACCTTCGGTCTGGCTGAGACCAAGTGGGCCATCATCCCCGGAGCGGGAGGGACGCAACGACTGCCGCGCGCCGTGCCTTTGGGGCCGGCGCTGGAGATGATCCTGACGGGCGAGCCGATCGACGCGGATCAAGCAGCTGCATGGGGCCTGGTCAACCGGGTCGTACCCGCGAACCGGCTCCTCGAGGTCTCCCGTGCCGTCGCCTCCTCCGTCGCCGCCCGGGGACCACTCGCAGTCCGCGCAGCGCGCGCCGCCGTCGTGGCTGGCCTTGGGACCGACCTGTCGGTGGGACTCGAACAGGAGTACGCCCGCTTCCTCGAGGTCGTGCGCAGCGAGGACGCGGCCGAGGGAACTGCGGCATTCGCCCAGAAGCGACGGCCCGTCTACCGAGGAAGGTGATCGCATGACACACGGAGCCGCGCCCGAGCAGGTGGTACGACTCCTGGTGCTCTGGACGCACCCTGAGGACAAGCACGCGTTCGAGCAGGACTACCGCACCAGGCACCTGCCGCACGCTCGGGCAATCCCGGGTCTCGTCTGGTTGCGAGCGTCCACGTCGTCTTCGCCGACTTATGGTCGGCTCGCCGAGCTCGCCTTCACAGACCGAGCCTCGCTGCGGTCCGGCCTGGAGTCAGCGGAGGGTCAGCGGGTGGCCCAGGACGCCAAGCGTCTGGCCCAGGAGCACGGTGTTCAGTCCGTGAGCATCGTGGTGGAGGATGCGCAGAAGGTCTACGAGGGCGCGTGGAGCGATGGCAGCGATCTGCTCGCCACTCGAGGAGGAGCAGAGTCGTGAGGCAACTGTCCAACTACATCGCCGGAGTCCGGGAGCCTGGCCCGGGGAGGTGGCTCGACGTCGAGAACCCCGCGACGGAGGAGGTCATCGGCCGGGTCCCGGACTCGTCGTCCGCGGACGCGGACCGCGCGGTCGAGGCGGCCCGTGCCGCAGGTGAAGGGTTCGGCGGCACATCACCCGCGGATCGATCCCGCCTGCTCGAGCGTCTGGCGGACGGACTCCAGCGGCGGCAGGACGAGATCGCCGATGCGATCACCCGAGACGTCGGCACTCCGCTCCGCATCGCCACGAGGATCCAGGCGGCCCTTCCCGTGACCGTCACCCGCAGCTACGCGGCGCTGGCGGCTGAGTACCCGATGGAGGAACGGATCGGGAACTCGTTGGTGGTCCGCGAGCCGGTCGGCGTGACCGTCGCCATCACTCCGTGGAACTACCCCCTGCACCAGATCATGTGCAAGGTGGCGCCGGCCGTCGCGGCCGGTGCGACCACGGTGCTCAAGCCGAGCGAGGTCGCGCCGCTCGTGGTCGAACTCCTGCTGGACGTGCTCGAGGAGGCCGACATGCCGAGGGGGGTGGTGAACGTCGTCCACGGCTCGGGGCCCGAGGTAGGGGAGGCTCTGGTCACCCATCCGGGGGTCGACATGGTCTCCTTCACCGGTTCGGGGCGGGCGGGCACACACGTCGCGGAGCTCGCGGCCCGTTCGGTCAAACGTGTGACGCTGGAGCTCGGGGGCAAGTCGGCCCATGTGATCCTTCCCGACGCGGAACTGGCCTCCGCAGTGAAGGTGGGCGTGGCGAACGCCTTCCTCAACGGCGGTCAGACATGCACGGCGTGGACTCGCCTGCTCGTGCCGGTCGAGCGCCACGAGGAGGCGCTCGACCTGGCCCGGCAGGCCGCCGAGGGGTTCACCGCCGGCGATCCCGCCAACCCCGACACCCGACTGGGACCGATGGTCTCCGCGGCCCAGGCCGAACGAGTCCGCGGGGCGATCAGGTCCGCCGTGGCCGATGGCGCCCGCTTGGTGACCGGCGGGGTCGAGCTCCCCGACGGCGTCGAACGGGGCCACTTCGTGCGACCCACGGTCTTCGGCGATGTCGACCCGGACTCGGCGCTCGCGCAGGAGGAGGTGTTCGGACCCGTGTTGGCGGTGATTCCGTACCGGGACGAGGATCACGCGCTGGCCATCGCCAACAACTCTCGCTACGGCCTGCACGGCTCGGTGTGGTCCGCCGATGTCGACCGGGCGACGGCGTTCGCGCGCCGGGTCCGGACCGGGAGCATCGACGTGAACGGCGCCGCCTACAACCCGATGGCCCCGTTCGGCGGCTACAAGCAGTCGGGCCTCGGCCGGGAGCTGGGTCGGTACGGCCTCGAGGAGTACCTGGAGACGAAGTCGATCCAGCTGTGAGCACCGCGGCGCCGTCGATCAGCCATCGAGCGCACCCGGGCTCAGCGCTTCGCCGGCGCGGGCTCTCGGCCGCTCCAGCAGCCGCGACATGGCGATGACGGTGCGTGTCCTCTCGACCTGCTTGATCCCGCGCATCCGTTCCACGGTCCGCTCGACCTCGCGGATCCCCGACGCGAGGATGTGCACCAGGGCGTCGGCGTCTCCGGTGATGGTCCAGGCCCCGACAACCTCGGGTATCGCGCTGAGGTCGCGGGTCAGCTGGGCCGGGGAGACGTTGCCGCGGTAGGAGAGCTCGACGTAGGCCTCGGTGTCCCAGCCGAGCGCGGCATGGTCGACCATCGCGGTGAACCCGGTGATGTCGCCGCCGGTGCGCATCCGGTCGACGCGGCGCTTCACCGCTGGCGCGGAGAGGCCGACGGTCGTCCCGATCGCGTGGAAGGTGGCCCGGCCGTCTGCCAGCAGGAGCGCGAGGATGCGCCGGTCGATGTCGTCCATGTGGCTCTATTCGTTGCGCGCGACTGTCATTCGCGCACGAAAGTAACAGAAATTTGCAACATGTGGAGATTGGTTGCGCAACAACCGCCGATCTAGCGTGTTGCCGTCACCGATCGGAAGGATCTTGGAGCCCTCATGACGTCCACCGTCACCCAGCCGACGTCGATCGACCGTACGCCGTCGACACGACACCTGTTGATGTGCCCACCCGATCATTTCGCCGTGCGCTACTCCATCAACCCGTGGATGGATGTCGACGCGCCCGTCGACCGCGATCGGGCCCAGCGCCAGTGGGCCGACCTGCGCGACATCTACCTCCGACTGGGGCACCGCGTGGAGGTCATGGAGCCGACGCCGGGGCTGCCGGACATGGTCTTCTCCGCGAACGCCGGCGTGGTGCACCGCGGCCGCGCCCTGGTCTCGAACTTCGCCCACGCCGAGCGCCAGCCCGAGAGCGAGGGATTCCTGCGCTGGTTCCGGGACGCCGGCTACTCGCCCGCCAAGATCGCGACCACTCAGCACGAGGGCGAGGGCGATGTGCTCACCATCGGCGGCCTGATGCTGGCCGGCGCGGGACCTCGCACCTCCAAGTCGGCGCACGAGGAGCTACGCGACTTCTTCGACGTACCGATCGTCGCACTCGAGCTCATCGACCCGCGCTTCTACCACCTCGACACCGCCATGACGGTCCTGGACGAGCGCACGGTCGCCTACTACCCGGGCGCGTTCTCGGCCGCGAGCAACGCACTGATCGAGCAGCTGTTCCCCGGCGCCATCCGCGCGACCGAGGAGGACGCCTGCGGGTTCGGCCTCAACGCGATGTCAGACGGCTACCACGTCGTGCTCTCCGACCGGGCCCCGGAGCTCCACGAGCAGCTGCGGGCCCACGGCTTCGACCCGATCGGGGTCGACATGAGCGAGTTGATCAAGGCCGGTGGCAGCGCGAAGTGCTGCACCCTGGAGCTGCGCCCGTGAGCGTCCTCTACGTCGACGTACCGCACCTGGCCGCATGGGTCGCCGACCGAGGAGCCGAGCGGATCGTCCGGGAGATGACCGACGCCGTCGAGCGTGAGTTCGGACGCTGGCCGCTCTTCGAGAAGACCGCCCGGGTGGCCAGCCACTCCACCGACGGGGTCGTCGAGCTGATGCCCGTGAGTGACGGCGCGACGTATGCGTTCAAGTACGTCAACGGCCACCCCAGGAACCCCGACCGCGGGTTCCAGACCGTCACTGCCCTCGGCGTTCTGGCAGACGTCAGCAACGGCTACCCGACCCTGGTAGCCGAGATGACGATCCTCACCGCACTGCGCACGGCGGCCACCTCCGCCATGGCTGCGCGTGCTCTTGCCCGCCCCGACTCCTCCGTGATGGCGATGATCGGGTGCGGCTCCCAGGCCGAGTTCCAGGCGCTCGGCTTCCGTGCAGCGCTCGGCATCGAGCGGCTGCGCGTCTGGGACGTCGACGCGGCTGCGATGGACAAGCTGGAGGCGAACGCTCGACGACTCGGCTTCACCGTCCACCGCGCCACCAGCGCGGCGGACGCCTGTGTCGGTGCGGACGTGATCACGACCTGCACCGCGGACAAGGCGAACGCCGTGGTCCTCCAGGACTCCGACGTCCGACCGGGCGTGCACATCAACGCGATCGGTGGCGACTGCCCGGGCAAGACCGAGCTGGACCCCAGCATCCTCACTCGGGCCGACGTGTTCGTGGAGTACACACCGCAGACCCGCGTCGAGGGCGAGATCCAGAACCAGGCGCCCGACTTCGAGGTCACCGAGCTGTGGCAGGTCATCACCGGTGACCGGCCCGGGCGTCGGTGCCGCGAGGCGGTGACGGTGTTCGACTCCGTGGGCTTCGCGGTGGAGGACTTCGCGGCCCTCCGCTACCTCGCCGACGCCGTCCGCGGGACGCCGTACGTCGAGTCGGCGGACCTGATCGCCGACCCCGCTGACCCCAAGGATCTGTTCGCGCTCGTCGCGCGCGCTCCCGTGGCCGCCTCCTGCCCGCCAGGTCGCTCATGAACACGCAAGCACCCCGGGACGTCGTGATGGTGCGGCCGACCCGGTTCGTGCCGAACCCCGCGACCATCGCGGACAACCTCTTCCAGCCCCGCGAGGCGATCGCGCCCACCCCCGAGATCGCGCAGCGGGCGTACGACGAGGTGGCGCGGATGGCCACCCAGCTCGAGTCGGCCGGAGTCACCGTCCACCTCTTCGACGACCTCGACGGGGACCGGCCCGACAGTGTCTTCCCCAACAACTGGTTCTCCACCCATCCCGACGGGCGGGTGGCCCTGTACCCGATGTACTCGCCCACCCGTCGGTCCGAGCGACGGCCGGACATCCTCGCCTCGCTGCGCAGCAGGTTCAGGGTCAACGCCGTCTACGACTACTCCGTGCTCGAGGACGACGACCTGTTCCTCGAGGGCACCGGCTCGATGGTCCTCGATCACCTGCACCGCATCGCCTACATCGCCCGGTCGTTCCGCTCGCACGACCGGGCCGTCGAGATGGTGTGCCGTGACCTCGGCTACCGCCCGGTCCTGTTCTCCACCCAGGACGTGCGCGGGGAGCCGATCTACCACACCAACGTGATGATGTCCGTCGGCACCGAGGTGGCGACGGTCGCGGTCGACTCCATCGGCGACCCCGTCGAGCGCGCCACCGTGCTCTCCTCGCTGGCCGAGAGCGGCCGCGAGGTCGTGGCGCTGGACCGGACCCAGCTCGACGAGTTCGCAGGCAACACCATCGAGCTCACCGGCGACGAGGGGCGGCTGCTCGTGATCTCGTCGCGAGCGGCCGCCGCCCTGACGGCGGACCAGCAGCGACGCCTCGAGCGGTACGTGACGCTGATGCCCATCGACGTCCCCACCGTCGAGCTCGCCGGGGGATCGGTCCGCTGCATGATCGCCACCATCCACCTACCCGCCCGGGTCCCGCCGGTGGCCGAGGCGCAGGCCGGGCTTCTCCGTGCGGAGCTCCCTGCGGCGGAGGGCGCGCCGTGCTGAGCGGCGTGCTGAACCGCGCGTCACGGAGCACGTGAGCCCGCAGCCTGGTTGAGCGGCTCTCGCCATCCGGATGACGTCCGGTGCGCTGCCTCGTTGTGCACAGCGGTGAGACCGGGCGGTTTGAAGCCGTCGTCGAGCCGGAAGACTGACGACGCCGGATCCATCTCGGGGGATGCATGTCGCTGACGCAACACGATCGCCTGGTCGAGGAGCTCGACCAGCATGTGCGCGAGCTGGTGCGCCGGGAGGCGGTCGACCCGCAGCGCGACGCCGCCGTCGTACGCCGGATCGCCGAAGGCGTCGTCCGCGCCCACGACGACCGCAGCCTGACCGGCCGGGTCGCGCCGGTGCCGGACGTCGAGTCGATGGTGGGCGAGCTGGTCGCGCGGGTGTCCGGGTTCGGGCCGCTGCAGCCGTTCCTCGACGACCCGGCCGTGGAGGAGGTCTGGATCAACGATCCCAGCCGGGTCTTCATCGCGCGTCACGGCCGCCACGAGCTGACCAACCTGGTGCTGACCTCCGCGCAGGTGCAGGAGCTGGTCGAGCGGATGCTCAAGTCCAGCGGCCGCCGGATCGACCTGAGCCGGCCGTTCGTCGACGCGATGCTGCCCGAGGGGCACCGGCTGCATGTGGTGCTCGAGGGCATCAGCCGCGGGTTCTCGGCGGTGAACATCAGGAAGTTCTCGCTCCGGGCGGCGCGGCTGCGCGACCTCGTCGAGCTGGGCAGCCTGACCGCGCAGGCGGCGGCGTTCCTCGAGGCGTCGGTGCGCGCCGGGCTCAACATCCTGATCGCCGGCGGCACCCAGGCCGGCAAGACCACGGCGCTGAACACCCTGGCCGCCGCGATCCCCGGCGGCGAGCGGGTCGTGTCGGCGGAGGAGGTCTTCGAGCTGCGCTTCCCGCACCCCGACTGGGTCGCGCTGCAGACCCGGCAGTCCGGGCTGGAGGGCACCGGCGAGATCCGGCTCCGCCAGCTCGTCAAGGAGAGCCTGCGGATGCGGCCGAGCCGGATCATCGTCGGCGAGGTCCGCGCGGAGGAGTGCCTCGACCTGCTGCTCGCCCTCAACGCCGGCCTGCCCGGCATGTGCACGATCCACGCCAACTCCGCCCGCGAGGCACTGGTGAAGATGTGCACGCTGCCGCTGCTCGCGGGGGACAACAGACAAATGGGGATGTGTAACCTACGATGGGTGCGTGGCAGCAGAGACCGCCCTGTCGTATGGCCGCGCCAGCCGCGATCCCAAGCGGCGCGGCGCGAGTGTCGACACTCAGCTTCGGGAGAACGAGCAGTGGGCGATAGCCAACGGAGTTGCGATCATCCACACCATCCGCGACGACGATCGCTCTGCGAGCGCCTACCGCAAACGAGAACGTGAAGGCTTCGAGGAAGCGCTCAGTCTGATTCGAACGCGGGTCGTCGATCTTGTTCTCGTGTGGGAGATGAGCCGGGCGTCGCGCGACCTCGACGATTACGTTCGGCTCCGATCCGCGTGTCACGAAGCAGGGGTTCATCTGGTCTACAAGGGGCGGCGATTCGACCTGAGCCGTGCGGACGACCGATTGTCGACCGGGCTGGACGCCCTACTGGCTGAGCGTGAATCGAACGACATCCGCGATCGCAACCTGCGCACCGTCTCTGCGAACGCAAACCGGGGGCGCCCGCACGGACGTTTGCCGTACGGATTTCGTCGCGAGTACGACCCGACCACGGGCGCGCTGATACGTCAGACTCCGTACTCAGCGAGCGACCCCACACAGTTGCTGCCTGAGGCTACGGTGCTGGCGGAGGCAGCCCATGCGCTACTGCAGGGTGCCACCCTGCGCGGCATATGCCGAGAGCTGAACACTCGGGGTATCCCGACGCCTCGCAAGCCTCGACGGCACACGTTGCAGGACAATCCAGATGGTGTCGTGACCCGTTGGGAGCCAGCGACCTTGCGGCAGCTCCTGCGCAATCCGACCATCGCGGGTCGTCGAGTGCATCGAGGAGAAGACATCGGCGCCGCCGACTGGGAGCCGATCATCGATTACGGAACCTGGCTAAGACTCCATGCTCTTCTGAGTGACCCCGCGCGCCTCAGCGTCAAGGTCCCGCGAGGGCCTGCTCCGAGACACCTGCTGTCCGGGATTGCTTGCTGTGGCGAGTGCGGAGCCCGAATGAAGGCAGCCACAAATCTGTCCCGGTTGCCGCGCGCGTATGTATGCCGGAACGAGGGCTGCATGAAGGTGACTGTGACTGCAGACCGTGTAGACGAGCGCATCGAGGAGGTTCTCCTAGCGCTTTTCGGTCGTCCTGACTTCCAAGAGGCACTTGCGGAGGCACACCGGCGACGCGAGACCTCGATGGCAAAACGTCCTGACATCTCTTCGCTGATTGCCGAACGAGAATTGGAGCTTGAAGAGGTCGAGGACTTGCGCGCTTCGGGAGATCTGACGCTTCGCGCGTATGCGGCAGAGACGAAGCGGATAGAGAACGCGATCGAGCAGCTGCGGGGGCAGCAGGTCGCCGCCGTCTCTTCGCCAGCTTTGCGGCGATTGCTGAGCGCCTCCACCCTTCACGATGGCTGGCGAAGTGCGAGCCTCTCTGACCAACGGGAGGTTGTTCGCCTCCTACTCCGCGTGAGGATCAAACGGGCCATTGTTCGCGGGCGCAGGTTTGACCCGGGGCGGGTCGATATCGAACCGAGTGAGCTGATCACTCAGGAAGCCATGGTTTCGGGCGGTGTCGCTGCGGTCTGACGGTCCGCGAGCCCTGGCACAGCTCCACGCGAGTTGGCGACCAGGTCTCTACGATGATCAAGTTCCGACGGAAGTAGTAGCTCGAGCAGTCGATCGGCGACACGCGCTGGTGGCACCGGGAATCGCTGGGCGATCTCGCGCGCGCTGGCACTCGCCTTGTCACTCATGATTGCCTCCTCGCTGCCGCTCTGGCGACGCCAGTCGTGTTGCGTCTGGTCTCCTAAGTGCGCGAGGTGACTGTGGGCGATCACCAGCGGCAGCCAATTACGAGCGGATGGCAGCCGACATCGGGCCAAGGCGACCAGAGGTTCTGTGACGGGTGGATCAAGCCGACGCCGGTGCCTTGATTGCCACGACCGCGTGTCCGCTCCTGGGCGTGGATCCTTGTCCGCCTCGCACGTAGCGAGAACGTCTGCCGGTAGGTTCGCCACTGATGGTTTCCGGCATCGATCCTTCAGAATTGCGTGTTGCCCGCGAGAAGGCGGGACTGACACAGCACGAGCTCGCGCGCCTCGTCGGTGCGGCCGGCGGAGAGCGCATATCGCGCTGGGAGCTCGGCACGTCAGTTCCCCGGCCAGATTTCCTGGTCAAGCTCGCGCGAGCACTCGACATCCCCACGCTGCGGCTCGTTCGCCTCGACGGCGAGATTCCCGATCTCAGGGCGCTGCGTCTGCAGGCAGGGCTCACCGTGCCCGATCTGGCTGATGCCGTGAACGTGGCTGTGCCGACGTATTACGCATGGGAGCAGGGCCGCTGGACCAGGCTCCCAGCATCCAAGACGCTCGAAGCGCTCGGCCGGGCATTCGGGGAGTCCTTCGACGTGGTCGCCGCTGCGTTTAAGGAGGCTCAGCGGCAGCGCCGCGGGCGTGGGGACATCAGCCGCCTCGGCTGAGATGTGAGTGGCCCGTACGTTGGTTTGACTCGCAATCCACAGGGCAAAATTCGTTCCGGACGAACCGGGCGATTTGTGGTCCCATGGACTCCAGATTGTTCGGAAGCGTTGATGTTCAGTCCCATCGGGGGGATTGGGCCGCGCGACCTCTTGCGGTCAGGACTCGGGCGATGACATCTCGGAATCGGTCCCCTGTGGACAACGCAATGCTCGATAGAAAGGCACTAGCGTGTCGGTATCGAGTTTGAGCCCTGCTGATCGCTGCGGGTCCGTCTCGATACGTAGGTGACTGAGACACGAAAGGACTCGGGATCCATGTCGCTGAACACCGCTCAAGGGGTCGCGGGCGACGCGCCCCCCAGCAGCCGACCCACGCACAATCTCAACAACAATCCACGCCCTAAGCGGCGCCGCAGGCCGTGGGTGTTCGCACTTTGTGCAGCCCTTGTCGCCGCAGGTGCGCTGGGAACCGCGTTCGCCTTCACATCGGTAAGCGACACCCAGGAGGTCCTGGTCGTCAGCCGTGACATCAAGCGCGGCGCAACCATCGAGGCCGGTGACCTCTCAGTGGTGCGGGTCAGCGTCGACCCGGCACTGAGCCCGGTCGCCGGGAGCCAGAAGGCCG
Source organism: Nocardioides hungaricus (assembly GCF_054782915.1). NCBI lineage: Bacteria > Bacillati > Actinomycetota > Actinomycetes > Propionibacteriales > Nocardioidaceae > Nocardioides > Nocardioides hungaricus. Next base: position 220,732 of record NZ_BAAGRO010000033.1, read on the forward strand.
AGCTCGAGGGCAGCCGCGCCGCCGTCGACCTGTGGGCCGGCACCCTGCTCACCGAGGAGGCCACCACCGACAGCCTGGTGCCGGGGGAGGGGGAATCCTTGGTGGGCATCAGCCTCACCCCCGCGCAGATGCCGTCCGAGCCGCTCTATGCCGGTGACGCCGTCCGGATCGTCACCACGCCCGGCGACCAGGGCGAGGTCACCAACGAGGATCCGGTCACGGTCGAGGCAGTCGTCGTTGCTGTTAGCCGCGTACAGGAGACCGGCGAGACCGTGGTCGACGTCTCTGTCCCCGAAGGCGACGCCGCCGACCTGGCAGCCCGCGCCGCGACGGGCCGGGTCGCACTGGTCCTGGACACGCGGGAGCGCTGAGCGATGGCGCTGATCGTCCTCGCCTCGGCCAGCGGTTCGCCCGGCGTCTCCACCACGGCGCTGGGGCTCACCCTCAACTGGCACCGTCCCGTGCTCCTGGTCGACGCCGACCCGACCGGTTCCTCCGCGGTGTTCGCCGGCTACTTCCACGGCACCCAGGAACCCACCGGCGGGCTGATCAACCTTGCCCTTGCGCTGCGCGAGGGGACACTGGCTGCCGCCCTTCCTCGCGAAACGCTGCTCCTGGACCCCGAGGCCCCGGCCGAGCGCGCGCCCTGGTTCCTGCCTGGCATCCGCGCCCACGAGCAGGCCCCGAGCCTGCTGCCGCTGTGGGAGCCGCTTGTCGAGCAACTGCGTGCGCTGGACCGCAACGGGCAGGACGTCATCGTCGACGCCGGCCGGCTCGGTCTCACGGGCTGGCCGCAGCCGCTCGTCGCTGCCTCCGACCTGACCCTGCTGGTCACTCGCAGCTCGCTGCCCGCGCTGGCCGGTGCACGCTCGTGGGCCAAGATGCTGCGCGACCAGTTCGCCGCCGTCGGTGGCCTCTCGCGACTCGGCCTCCTTCTCGTCGACGAGGACCGCCGCTGGCCGGCGATGCCCACGGGCGTCCCGCGGGTGCGTCCCTACACGTCGCGCCACATCGCCAAGGCGCTCCAGATCTCCGTCACGGCAGCGGTGGGCTGGGATCCCGAGGCCGCGGAGGTCTACTCCCACGGTGCCCGCAAGCCGCGCAAGTTCGAGTCCTCCGACCTGGTGCGCAGCTACCGCACCGGAGCCTCCTTGATCCACTCCGTCCTCACCTCCAACCAGGCCGCCCTCGCCCACCCGATCGGAGGCCGCGCATGAGCACCAACGGACACCAGCCCGGAGCCGAGGACCGCGAGCCGCTCCGGGCCGACGAATGGCTCGCGGCGCGGCACGCCGACCGCAGCCCGCGCTCCCCGTTCGCCCGTGGCCGCGGCACCAACGGCAACGCGCCGGCCACGCAGGCACCGCCGCCGCCGGCACCGACGAGCGATGACCACGACCCGACGTCGCTGCCGATCTTCGCCGGCGCCTGGATCAGCGAGGATCAGCTGCCGGGCCGCACGCGCTCGGACTTCACCCTCCGCCCGCTCGTCGCCAGCCCCGACGACCAGCCTCACGCCATCGCCGCCACCGACTACGACGGCGCCGATGTGGGGGAGGTCGAGCTGGACTGGGAGCTCATCGCCCAGTACAGGGCCGAGATCTCCTCCCGGCTGACCGCACGGCTGGACAAGGAAGGCGGCCGGGTCACCGACGAGGACCGCGAGCAGATGGGCCTCGACGTCATCGAGGAGTTCATCAAGTCCGAGGCCGAGACTCTCGTCTCGACCGGCCGTCCACCGTGGAACCGCCGGCAGGAGAACGCCCTCAAGGCCGCGCTCAAGGCCGCACTGTTCGGTCTCGGCCGGCTGCAGCCGCTGGTCGAGCGCGAGGACGTGGAGAACATCATCGTCATCGCTCGCGGCACCGAATGCGCCGTGTGGCTGGAGCTCGTCGACGGCACCCTGGTCGAGGCCGCCCCGATCGCCGACTCCGAGGACGAGCTGCGCGAGTTCCTCGCCGACCTCGGCTCCCGGCAGAACCGGCCCTTCACCGAAGCGCGTCCGCACCTGGACCTGCGCCTGCCCGGCGGCGCCCGGCTCGCGGCCGGCTCCTGGGTGATGGCCTACACCTCGGTGGTGATCCGCCGGCACGGGATGCGCGAGGTGTCGATGGACGAGATGGTCTACGACCGCAAGGCGTGCGGTGCGATCCTGGCCGACTTCCTCGCCGCCTGCGTCCGGGCCGGCAAGAGCATCGTCGTCTCAGGCGTCCAGGGCTCGGGCAAGACTACCTGGGTCCGCGCCCTGTGCTCGTGCATCCCGCCCTGGGAGATGATCGGCACCTTCGAGACCGAGTTCGAGCTGCACCTGCACGAGCTGGTCGACCGGCACAAGATCGTCCACGCCTGGGAGCACCGGCCCGGATCCGGCGAGGTCGGCATCGACGGCCGCCAGGCCGGTGAGTTCAGCCTCGAGGAGGCCATCCACCACTCCTTCCGGTTCAACCTCGCCCGCCAGATCGTCGGCGAGGTCCGCGGCCCGGAGGTCTGGAACATGCTTAAGGCCATGGAGTCCGGCCCGGGCTCGATCAGCACCACCCACGCCCGCAGCGCCGAGCACACCGTCGAGAAGCTCGTCTCCTGCGCCATGGAGAAGGGCCCGCAGGTCACCCGCGATCTCGCGATCAGCAAGCTCGCCGCCGCCATCGACATCGTGATGTACCTGCGCTCCGAGGTTGTCCCCAACGGGGACGGCACCTTCCGCAAGCAGCGGTGGGTCGAGGAGGTCCTGGTCGTCCAGCCGAGCATCGACGCGGCCCGCGGGTATGCGACGACCCCGATCTTCGCGCCGAACCAGCTCGGCCAGGCCGTCGCGACTGGGAAGCTCGACAACTTCCTCGCCCAGGAGCTCGACCGCCACGGGTTCGACCTCGAGGCGTACAAGGCCGAGTCCCAGGCAAACCCGGGGGTGGCGATCTCATGACAGCCTTCCTGCCCGCCGTCTTCGGGGCGCTCATCGTCATCGGCCTGATCGGCATGGTCTACGCGCTGATCCCCGCACGTCCGAAGCCGCCGCGGCCCGCCCGGACCGTCACCCCGTTCGGCCGGGCGGGTGGCTGGTTCACCCGGCTCAACCCGCGCACCCGGATGCTGGTCATCGGCGGCGCTGTCGCCGGCCTCCTGGTCGCGCTGCTGACCGGCTGGGTGATCGCGATCGTGCTCGTCCCGGCCGCGATCGTCGGCATCCCGCTGCTGCTCACGCCTCCGCCGGCGGCCGCGAGCGTCGAGAAGCTTGAGGCGCTCGAGGAGTGGACCCGGTCGCTGTCCGGCAAGCTGACGGCCGGACAGTCGCTGCGCTCGGCTCTCATCAAGTCGCTGCAGTCGGTGCCGGCGCCCATCGAGCGCGAGGTCGGGCTCATGGTCTCCCGGCTCTGGAACAACACCGCCACCACCGAGGACGTGCTGCGAGCCTTCGCTGAAGACCTCAACGACTCCACCGGCGACGTGGTGGCCAGCCAGTTGATCCTCGCTGCCAGCGGGCGCGGGCAGGCCGGCTTGGCCAAGGCGCTGGACGCCCTCGCCGAGACCGTCGCCGCCGACGTGCGCGCCCGCCGCCAGATCGCCGCCGACCAGGCCAAGCCGCGGACCACGGCCCGCACGGTCACCGTGATCACCCTCGGCGTCCTGGGCATGCTCGCCCTCACCGGCGACTACATCGAGCCGTATGGCAGCCCGCTCGGCCAAGTCATCCTCGCCGTCTTGCTGACTGCCTACGTGGCCACGCTGCTGTGGATGCGCCGGATGGCGGTCGCCAAGCCGCTCCCGCGCTTCCTCGACCTCAAGGCCCGCAACGCGCACCGAGCGGCGCACGGGGAGAAGGAAGGAGCACTCGCATGACCGGCCTCCAGGTCGCGCTCGCAAGTGGCACCCTCCTCGGGCTCGCCGTTGCCCTGCTCGTGTGGCGGCTGGCCCCGTCCGACCCCGACCTCAGCGACGCCCTGGACCGGCTCTCGCCCGGCCACGTCGTGCCCCGCCGCAGCGCCGGCCCGCTCGACGTCGAGGAGAGCGCCGAACCCGGATCGCTCGTCGACCGGGTCGGCGTGTGGGCGATCAAGAACCTGCCCGGGGGAGCGTGGGCACACACGCCCCGCAAGGACCTGGCCATCCTCCAGATCAGCGAGACCAGGTTCTACGGCGAGAAGGTCGTCTGGGCGCTGCTCGGCCTGGCCATGCCGCCGCTGTTCGCGGCGTTCTTCGCGCTGATCGGGCTCCCGCTCCCATTCGTGATCCCCACCTTCGGGTCGCTCGGGCTCGCCGCACTGTTCTGGTTCATGCCCAACTACAACGCCACTGACGACGCAAAGAAGGCTCGCATCGAGTTCAGCCGGGCCCTGGGCGCCTACATCGACATGGTCGCCACCGGAGTCCGCGACGGCTCCAGCGGCCAGCAGGCGCTGCGCTCCGCGGCCGAGGTCGGCGACACCTGGGTGTTCAAGCGGATCGAGAGCGAGCTGCGCCGCGCCCGCTACATGACCCGCGCCCCCTGGGACTCCCTGCACGGGCTCGCCGATGACCTCGGCGTCCCCGAGCTCGATGACCTCGCCGACATCATGCAGCAGTCCGGCCAGGACGGCGCCCAGATCTACAACAACCTCCGCGCACGCGCCGCCGCGCTCCGTTCGGCGATGCTCAGCGCCGAACTGGGGAAGGCCAACGCCGTCTCCGAGCGCATGTACATCCCCGCCAGCCTGCTCGGCATCGTCTTCATGGCGATCCTCGTCACCCCGTCGATGCTCCGATTCGCGACCTAACACCGACGTCAATCCCCGGACACCCCGAACTCCACCACGTAGAAAAGGAACAACCCGATGTTGAAGCTCTTCATCACCCTCCAGGTGACGGCCCTCGCCGTGATCGCCAGCATGGAGGACCGCATCGTCAAGCACCGACGCGACGAGCGCGGCTCGGTCACGATCGAGCAGGTCATCTGGGCCGGCGCGGTCATCCTCATCGTCGGCATCGTCGTCGCCGCGATCAGGGCGTTCGTGACCAGCGAGGCCGGAAAGATCAAGTAGGTCCGTCCATGTTCTCCAGCTGTCGTCGCCGACGTCGGGACGAGCGCGGCTCGGTGGCCATCCAGATGGTCTTCCTGATGCCGGCGCTCTTCCTGGTGATGTTCCTCGGTGTCCAGGGCGCGTTGTACTACCACGCCCGCGAAGTAGCGCTCGCGGCCGCGCAGGAGGGCGCACGCGAGGCGGGCAGCGAGAACGGCACCCGCGAGTCCGGAGTGGCGGCCGCGAACGGCTTCCTCCAGGACGCCGGCGGATCCGACGTGATGACGTCGACCAGCGTCTCCGGGTCACGGACCACGACAACGGCCACGATCTCCGTCACCGGCAAGTCCATGAGCGTGATCCCCGGCTGGCACGTGACCGTCCGCCAGAGCGCAAGCGTCCCGGTCGAGAGGCTCACCGAATGATGGTGCAGAGCATCTGGGCACGCGCCTTCAACCGCAGCCGGGACGAGCGCGGATCGGTGGCCATCGAGGCCGCGATCGGCGTCCCGGCCTTCGGGCTGTTCGTGGCGATGATCATCCTCGGCGGCCGCGTCGAGATCGCCAAGCAGTCCGTGGAAGCAGCCGCGTACGAGGCAGCACGGGCAGCCTCGATCGAGCGAACCCAAAGCGAGGCGATCGCCGCAGGCAGGTCCTCGGCCGCAAGCAGCCTGCACGACCGGGACGTGAACTGCACCAGCACGAACATCACGGTCAACGCTGCGGCGTTCAACGCACCGATCGGGAACACCGCCCAGGTGAACGTCACGGTGACCTGCACGGTCAACCTGTCGGACCTGAGCATCCCCGGCGTACCCGGCACCCGCACGATCACCGCAACCGCGCGCAGCCCCGTCGACGCCTACCGGGAGCGCCGATGATGAGGCACTCGGTCCGACGACAGCGCGACGACCGCGGCGCCATCAGCGTCTGGTTGGCCACCGCGTCACTGGTCATGATCATCCTGGTCGGAATGACCGTCGACCTCGGCGGCAAGGTGCACGCTCAGCAGCAGGCCCGCAGTGCCGCGGCTCAGGCCGCCCGCACCGGCGCCCAGGAGGTCCAGGGCTCGACCGCCATCCGCGGCGAGGAGCTCCGCGTCGACATCAACGCCGCCAAGTCCGCCGCGCAGGGCTACCTCAACGCCACCGGCGTGGAGGGCACCGTCACCGTCGTCAACGGCGACACCCTGATCGTGCGCACCACCGACACCTACGACAGCAAGTTCCTCGGGATCATCGGGCTGGACTCGATGAGGGTCACCGGGGAGGCGTCTGCACGGCTCATCCGCGCCCAAGGAGGCACCGAACGATGACTACGCCCACCCTGCGCCAGCGGCTGACCGGGCTCATCGCCACGGTCGCCGTCCTCGGCATCATCATCGGCCTGCCGGCCCTCTTCCTCGCGATCGGAGCCAACCCGATCCCCGACCAGGCGCCGAGCTGGGAGAGCGTCAAGGACGCACTCCTCGCACCCGACGACGGCACCCTGATCCTGGGCCTGTTCAAGGTGATCGGCTGGGCCGCGTGGGCCTTCATGACCCTCAGCCTGGTGGTGGAGACCATCGCCCGGCTCCGCAACGTCCAGGCGCCCCGACTGCCGGGTCTGGGTAGGCCCCAGACCGCGGCGCGCGGCCTCATCGGCCTGGCTGCACTGCTGTTCATCGCCGCCCCCATCGCCACGCAGGCAGCAACGATCAGCTCGGCCGCCGCGGCCCCGGGAACGATGGGGCACGTCACCGCCGGCGCCGACCACGCTGCACAACAGGGACCCGCCCGCCAGGACGTCAAGGTCGAGACGACGCAGGAGCGCCAGGGAACCGAGACCGTCGACCACGTCGTCAAGCCAGGGGAGAGCCTCTGGTCGATCGCCGAGGACCACTTCGGTGACGGAGCCCGCTACAAGGAGATCGCCGAGCTCAACCGCGACCTGCTCGGCACGCAGCCGAGCTTCCTCGAGCCCGGATGGGTGCTCAAGCTGCCGGCGCCCACCCACCCAGTCCCGGCGCACGCCTACACCGTGCGGCCCAACGACACTCTCATCGACATCGCGCAAGACAAGCTCGGCGACGCCGACCGGTGGCCCGAGATCTACAAGGCCTCCACCGCGATCACCCAACCCGGCGGGGTCCAGCTGACCGACCCCGACATGATCGACGTGGGCTGGAAGCTCAACATCCCCGGCGCCGAGACGCCGACCGACGACCGGCAGTACCAGCCGCAGCCGCGAGAGGACAAGCCGCAGACCCCAGCGGAGCCCGAGGACCAGCAGCCGCCGGTGGACCCGCCGGCCGAGGAGACACCGCCGGCCACCCACGAGACCCCGGTGCCGGAGACCGCCGCACCCGAGGTCCCGCACGCTGAGGAGTCGGCAGCGCCGGCCGCCGACGTCGACCAGATCGACGACACCGACGACTCGATCCTCGAGGCACCCTGGGTCCTCGCCGGTCTCACCGGCGGGGGCGTCCTGCTCTCCGGAGCCCTGCTCATGGCCCTGCGGTCGCGCCGGCGCTCCGCCTTCCGGAACCGGCCGCCCGGGCGCGCGATCGCCGCCCCGCCGCCCGAGCTCGCGCCGGTGGAGATGACCCTGAACGCGACCGGTTCCCCCGCGGCCGCCACCGTGGAGTTCGCCGACGAGGCCCTGCGACGCCTCGCGGCCGCGGTCGGAGCCCAGGGCACCACGATGCCGCCGCTGGCCGCGGTGGAGCTCGCTCACGGCAAGCTGACAATGCACCTGAGTGCTCCGGCCGCCGTCCCCGCTCCCTGGGTGGGCAGCCCCGACCAGACCCACTGGCACATCACCACCGACACCGCGTTCGAGGACCTTGGTCCCGATACCGGCAACGTCGAGCCGCCCTACCCGCTGCTGGCCACCATCGGCATGAGCGACACCGGCGAGACCTGGCTGCTGAACTGCGAGGAGCTCTCCACGCTGACCATCAGCGGCGACGCCACCTACGGCCGCGACTTCGCCCGCCACCTCGCCGCACAGCTGGCGGTCAACCCGTGGTCGCGCCGCGTCCAGGTTGACTGCATCGGCGTGGCCGAGGAGACCGTCGCCATGGACGAGCGGATCACCTACTACCCGACCGGCGCGGCCGGAACCCCCGCAACCGCGGAGATCCTCGCCGCTGCTGTGACCACCGTCGACCGGGCAAAGCGACACGACACCGACGTTTCCACGGCCCGCACCGGCAGCGTCGACGACGACACCTGGCCCGCGCGGATGCTCCTGCTGGACGCCGCGGCCGGCGACCCCGACGACCTCGAGCAGCTGCTGCAGCTGGTCAACGACCACGTCGGCCAGTCCGGGACCTCCATCGTGGTCGCCGGCGAACGCCCCAACACCCCCGGCGCCGTGCTGCACATGACCAACACCGGCCGCGTCATCCTCGAGCACGCCGGCCTCAACCTGATCGCCGTCGGCCTCACCAGCGACGAGGCCCGCGGATGCGCCCTGGTCTACGCCCAGAGCGAGACCCCGGAGTACGTCGCCACCCCGGTGGACGAGACCGCCACCGACGGCTGGGAGGCCTACACCGACTCCTCCGGAGCCCTGCGCCGCGAGTACACCCTGCCGCGCAACACTCCCGAGGACGCCGTCGACGAGCCTCTGTCCTCCCTGCTCGAGGGCGAGGACGAGGAGTACATCCGCGAGAGCGCGATCGTGCAGGAGGACCTCGAGGCGCTCGCGCCCAAGGTGCCGGCTCACGTCCGCGCCGAGGTCGAGGAGAAGGACCCCGACCTGGACCAGGACATCGCCGACTGGTTCTCACCTAGCTGCGACCGTCCGCGGCTCACCATGCTCGGTCCGGTCGCCGCACGTACCCACGGCAAGGCGCTGGCCAAGCGCAAGCCGTATTTCACCGAGCTGCTGGCGTTCCTCGCCCTGCACCGCAAGCACGGCGCCACTCGTGAGCAGATCCGCGATGCGTTCTCGATCTCCGACGGCAAGGTGCGCGACTACACCAACATCGTGCGCGACTGGCTCGGCACGAACCCCCGCACCGGAGAGGACCACCTGCCCTACGCGGACAAGGCGCCGGCGGCCAAGGTCACAGGGGTCAACGTCTACCAGGTCGATGACGGTCTGCTCGTCGACCTCGACCTCTTCCTCCGGCTCCGCAAGCGCGGACAGGCCCGTGGCGGAGCCGAAGGTGTCGCGGACCTGTGCACAGCGCTCGAGCTCGTCGGGGAGGCCCAGCCGTTCAGCCAGCTGCGTGAGGAAGGGTGGGCCTGGCTCGCCAACGAGCCCGACCGCGTCGACCTGATGGCGGGTGGCTGGATCGCCGACGTCGCCCTCATCGTCGTCACCGAGGCCCTCGCCGCCGGTGACCTGGTCAAGGCCCGCTCCGCGGCGTACGTCGCCAACCGGGCCGACCCCGACGGCGAGAGCACCCGCCTGTGCCTGGCCCACGTCATGAAGGCCGAGGGCGACCAGCTCGAGGCCGAACGAATCCTTCGCGAGGACATCTGCAACCGGTCCGACGACGGCGACGCGCCAATGGAACTGTCGGAGCGGACGAAGACAATCATCCGTACACACGGCTGGCTTGCGAGCTGACTCGGGGAAGGGAGCACCAGCAGATGGCAACGTTCGACCAGGAGCTCACCGGCCGCTACGCCGCGGCCGGCGCCGACCTGGACGCCCGCCGCGTCGCACGGGCCGTGTTCGTGCGCGACACCATCCGCACGCTCTACAACGCGGACAAGAAGTTCGGGTTCGACCCGACCGACAACGGCTCGCTCGCCGAGCTCGTCGACGCCGCCGAAGAACACCGCGAGCACATCGCCAACGACGTCAGCCAACGATCCGTCATGGCCCCGCCCACCACAGGAGGAGACACCGCATGAGGAAGCACCACTCCGCACTCGGGGGAGTGGCCCTCGCCCTCGCCCTGGCTCTCACGGGCTGCGGCGGCGACGACAATGAGCCCACGGTCCAGGAGACCCCGAGCCAGTCCCCGTCACCGACGACGCCCACCGCCTCTCCGACTCCGAAGACGCCGGAGGAGAAGGCGGCGGCCCAGCTGACGAAGTACCTCGAGGTGAGGGATCTGGCGCAGCGAAAGCGGACGATCGACTTCAAGACCCTCAACCCGGTCGCGACGGGAGACGTGTTCCTGGACCTGCAGGAGACGGTCGTGAACATGAAGATGGGCGACGTCACCGAGACCGGCAGCTACGTCCACACGCTCGGTGAGCCCCGAAACCGGGGCAACTCGATCGAGATCACCGACTGCGAGGACCGGTCGGGGGTGACCGTCAAGGTGAAGGGCAAGGCGCGGGTTCCCGACTACACCGCGCCGGACAGGAAGCCGCTCCGTAACCCGGCGCCGGTCAAGTACACCCTCGTCAAGAACAAGGGGACTTGGAAGGTGTCCGAATCTGACCTCCTCTGGGATCAGCCGTGCTGAGGCGCATCCTCGCTCTGCTGGCGATGCTCGGTGCGTCGTTTGCGGTCGTGATCGCAGTGGCGCCCTCGGCCAGCGCTGTCTGCGAGGTCGACAAGGTCACGGGTGAGGTCGTTTGTGACGATGAAGATGGCGGCAGCAACGGCGGTGGCGGAGGCGACACCGGCGGCGGTGGCTCCTCCACGTGCAACTACAACGGGAGGGATATTCCGTGTACCGGCCCGGGAGGGTCGGTGTGGAGCAGCCTGCACGAGTGCTGGATCGGTCCTTCTGCTGAGGAGTTGGGCGAGGATCTCGTCCCGCCGGATGGCCAGACGAAGGAAGACGGCGCCTGGCACGTCTGCTACTTCCCGCCGCCCGGGTCGTCCTGGGAGTACACGTGGGTTCGGAGCGGTGAAGTCGGAATCGACCCGGTAGTGCTCGCCCAGCGGGCGATCGCCTCGATGGACCTGGACCCCATCAAGATCGGCATCGTCCCTGAGTCTGGCCCGAACCGGGTCGGCCTCGTCGGTTTGCCGGTGTGGATGTGGGTCGACAGCCCGACCGACGACACGTTCGGCCCGATCACTGCATCGGCCAGCGAGGGGTCGGTATCGGTGAGCGCCACGGGCCGTGTCTCCAGCATCGTGTGGGACATGGGTGACGGCACCAAGGTGACCTGCACCGGCAAGGGCACCCCGTACGCCGACCACTACGGCAAGCAGGACTCGCCGACCTGTGGGCACCGCTACGCGAAGATGTCGACGGACCAGCCTGACGGCGCCTACCAGGTCACCGCCACGAGCCACTGGGTCGTCGAGTGGACCGGTGGCGGCCAGTCCGGAACCATCGAGTTCGACCTGACCACCGACCCGCTGCCGATCCGGATTGGCGAGGCCCAGGTGCTGACGCAGTGATCGGGGTCGGTGCGTAGTCCGAGTGCCCAGAGACAGGTCCCCCGTCCTCGAGCAGGATGGGGGACCTGTTCTCGCTTCTGTGGGGGGATCAAGGCTGGGACGGCTGGGCGTAGCCGGCCCGGTGGGGTGCCTGATCCAAGGGGAAAGCCCCAGGCGTCTCGGGTCACCTGGGGCTTGGGTGCGGTAGAGCAGGCGTCGCCACGGCCGCGCAGGAGAATCGGAAATGTCACTCGGGTGGTGTGTGCTCAGTAAGCCATGCCCTCGCGCGTGAACAGCGATTCCATGAGGTCCTTGTTGATCGCCGCGGCGACCTGCTCGCGGATGCCGTCCTTGGTGAGGTCCAGCGCCCTGAGGTTGCCGGAACCGTCCCGGACTACGGCCAGGACGCGACGTACCAGAGTGCTGTGATCGGAGGCGTACTGGGCAAGAGCAGCCCACTTGGGCGCTGCGTCAACCAGGTCGTGACGGTGCGGGTCGATGATGTCGAGGACGTAGTCGCCGGCGCCGTCGTCGTGCCAGAACAGGAAGTCTGGGTGCATGAGGAGCGTCTTCTCGCCGAACTCGTAGGGGATCGCGAGTGCATAGCGCCCGGACGACGGGTTGCGGTACCAGCCGACGAGTGTCTCGGCCGTGACCTCGAGCTCGAGAACCTCGGCCTCCCACGCTGACCGGGAGGTATCGACAGGGAACCGGCCGGCGCCCCTCGTTCCGGGCGGGATCACGTAAAGGTGCTTGGGGTAGGTCGTGAGCTCGACAGTGGTGTCGCCGACGATGCGCTCCGTGGCGGCGGCGTAGGTCTGTCGGGCTTCCACTGTGGTGGGGTGCATGGGGGAGGAGCCCAGGTACCAAAGCGGCTCGATCAGGTCGCGGGCTGCTCGGGGCATGCGGGAGACGGCTGAGGCGTGGGCGTCGCGCCAGGCCTTGATCTGCTCGGCGGCCTGGCGCTCGATGACGTCCTTGAAGCCCAGGCCGGCCATGGCGGCCAGGCGGACGCCGGCGTCGATCTCGTCGTACCCCCGGTCGCATAGGTCGTTGAAGTACCAGGAAGCCGACCCGTCGGGGAGGAGTCGTTGGGCGCGCGTGTAGTAGCCGTCAAGGTCGCGCTCGACGGTGGGGGCCTCGCTTGTACTGGTCGACGTGGTGAGATCGGCTCCGAGGCCGACCGTGAGGGTGCCGACAGTGAGAGCGAGGGTGTCGGTGACCTTGGCGTCGATCTCGTCCTGCTGCTGGGAGTCTGCGGCCCGCATCTGGTCGACGATCCACGCCCGAGCCTTCTTCGAGGCGTTGGCGACGAGACCGTGCTCGTTGAGCGTGGCGGCCAGGCGCATGAGCTGAGCGGTGCGGGTCGAGAAGGTGGCCTTCGGGCGCATGTAGGACGGCAGAGTGTCGAGCAGCTCGAACAGTTCTGAAGGGACGTCGCTGGAGCGCTCGCACACGACGGGCGCGATCAGGACCTCCATCTCGACCGTCTCGTCCTCGGTCAGTGCCTTCACGACGCGGGTGACGTGCTCGGTCTTGAAACCGGGCAGGTAGGCCACGACCTCGTTGAGCCGGTCGTCTCCGCCGTCGACGCGCTGCGCGAGGGGAGTACGCACGAGCCGTCCGATCAGCTGGGCGATCTCGGTGAAGGAGTCCTTGCCCTGGAAGGAGACCAGCACCTCGGCGCGGGGACAGTCCCAGCCGGTGGTGAGGGCGGACTTGAACAGCACGACGCGGGCGCGGTCGTCGCCGGCGATCGCCTCGGGAGGCAGGTAGCGGACCGTCTTGTCGCCGATCTTGAGCGGTCCATGGGGGTCTCCGAAGGCGTGCGCGATCGCGTAGTCGCTCAGCTCGGGCCACGTCGACTCGATCACCGCGAGCATCTCCGCCAGACGGGCGTCGGTGACCTTGGGCGGCACCTGGACGACGAGCAGGGGGTCGACCAGGCGATCACCGGTGTTCTCGTGATGCGACTTCCAGGCCGTGGCGGCTTCCCTCAGGTCGGCCACCGCCAGGGCAAGCATCGTGTTGTCGGCAGTCTGGTCCTCGGCGATGTTGCGGAGCAGGATCCGGTCCTTCAACAGACCTGACTGGCGCACCTCGTTCGATGGGACCTCGACCAGCCGCATGGTGCGGCCCGAGGCGCTCATGGCCGCCTGAAACTTCTCGGGCGTCGCCGAGATCCCGAGCACGATCGGGGCAGCCGGCTGCTGGGTGCCGATGTTGGTGGTGCCGCCGTTGACGATGGTTCCGGCGATCGTCTTCCGGTCCGTCGACGTCGTGCCTGCACCGCGGTGCGCCTCGTCCCAGACGACGACGAAATCACCGCCGCGCTCACGTGCAGTGTTGGCGATCATCTCCCAAGCGCCGTAGGTCCGCTTGTCGGAGCGGGAGCCGTCCGCCCGGGTGGCGTGCAGGTTCGAGTTCCGCTGCAGTGCCTGGATGTGAACGAAGTAGATGAACCCTGGCTCGAGGGTGCGTTCATCGGTGTCGGCGAGGAACCGGATGCGGTTGGCATCGAGGCGGCCACCGGAGGCCTGGAGAATCTTGTTGATCGTCTGCCGATTCAGTGCCGGGTCATCGGTCAACCAGAGCACGGTCACGTTGGGGTCGGCCTCACGGGTCGCGGTGCCGAAGTAGAGCCCCTCGAGCACAGCCGTGGCGATCACGGTCTTGCCGGCTCCGGTAGGCGCGGTCAGACCCACCGCGGTGCGTTCCCCGTCTTCGCGGTAGTCACGCCGGGCGCGGCCGATGCCAGTCAGAACCCCCTCGGTCGCGGCGACCTGGTAGTCCTCAAGGGTGAACCTCATCGCGCACCCCCGAGTACGTTGATCGTGTAGTTGGCCAGGTACGACTCGTAGAGCCTGACGGCATCGACCCCAGCTGGAAGGCGCTCGGCGGCCGCCTGAAACTCAGTGGGGGAGTCGGTGATGATGAACACGACCCGAGGTGCTCGGTCGGCTTGGGCAGCATCGCTCACGGCCGCGGCGAATGGTGCCATGGCATCGACGCTGAACAAGATCCCGTAGTACTCCGTCAGCGCCCACCCGTCCTCCGGCTCCTGGACGATGCGCTCCCCTCGTGCGCCGCCCTCGAGCCATAGCAGCGGGGCGATCGCCTCGAACTCGCGGCCGCGGCGCACCATGCCGGGGTCCAGGTAGGTCAGCTTGAGGAAGTCGACGTTGGCAGCCAGGCCATCGGAGTAGACCGACCCGTCGGGTCGCTTGCCGGTGACAACGGTGGTGATGCGCGGCCGGGTGACGTACTCGAACACACCCATGGATTCCCATTCGGGGTCGCCTGGGTGGTGGCCGGTCTTGCGGAGCGCCTTGGCCTGTTTGGCGCCGAGCTCGTTGTTCGTCACCAGGATCGACTGCCTGGTGCCGCCGTCCTCGTCATTGAGCCGCAGCACTGCCTCGGTAGTGGTGCCGGAGCCGCCGAAGAAGTCGAGGATCAGGCCGTCCGGAGGGCAGGTCATCCGGAGCCAGCGCATCAGCACTTCATGGTCCTTGGGGAATGGGAACCGCTTCTCCCCGAGGACGCGCTCCAGGTGTGCGTTGGCGGTGTTGCGGGAGTGGTAGAAGGTCGGGACCGGCATGTTGTAGGCGTAGTCCCGAAGTGACTTCTTCTTGCGCGGTCGCTTGCCGAATGCGATGAGCCCGGCTTGGACCCACTCCTCCATGAGCTCGCGCTTGACCGTCCACCCGTTCGCGGGCGGGTCGTAGATCCGTCCGGTGTCGGGGTCGGTCACGGGGTATCGAAGGTTTGGCCTCGGGAGGCGGTTGGTGAGGTCGGCCGTCTCGAAGATGATCCCGTTCGCGTCGACGTTGTTGAAGCGGGTCACGCCCTCGGGCATGTCCTTGGAGTTCGCCTTGATGAACGCCCGGAGGCGCTCTTGGGCCTCCGCAGCGGTGGCGCCCGCTGCGAGGGTTTCATCGACCAGGCGGAGCATCTCTGGGACGTACGGCTTGGGGTCGAGGAACCGGGGCACCAGCTCCGCGTTTCGGCCATAGATCAGCATGTAGTCGGCGCCTCCGGCGTGGTGGCGTGCAAGTGCCGAGCCGCCGCCTTGCCAGGTGATGTTCATGATGAAGTTCTCGGCGCCAAAGACCTGATCCAGGAGCATCCGAAGCCGGTGGTGCTCGTCGTCTCCGATCGCGGCGATGAACACGCCGCTCGGCTTGAGTAGGTCCCTCGCGATGATGAGTCGTCGCTCGAGGAAGGAGAGCCACTTACTCGACTTGGCTCGATCGCTGGCATCAACATGACGGTCGTTGTAGATCCAGTCGTCGTTGCCCGTGTTGTACGGCGGGTCGATATAGATCAGGTCGACCTTGCCGCGGTGCGTCGAGCGGAGCGCCTGGAGAACATGGAAGTTCTCGCCGTTGATCACGGTGTGCCACGGGGCATCGTCAGCGTCGTGGGGGAGCCGGTCGACGGAGACCAAACCCGGAAACACAGGTTCTCCGAACTCGCGAACCACCACGAGCTCGGAGACCGGCCGCTCACCACCCTCGCCGCTCAGGACGGCGACCTGTCGACCGGAGTCTGTGAAGCCAACAACGCGCCACGTTTCGGGCGACGACTCATCCCGAAGGCCGACCCGGACGCCCTTGCGGATCGGATGTTCGGCCAGGCGAACGGACTCGGGAAGGTGTCGGTCGAAGACCAACCCGAACCGCCGAGATCCTCGTAGTAGCTCGACCTCGCGGGCGATCCGTTGACGAAGAGCCTCGTCCTCGATCCTGGCGATTGCCTCATCCAGGATGGTCTCTTCTGTCACCGGTCAGGTGCTCCTCGTGCTGGTGTCCGAACGTCGTGGCTCATCCTGCCGCACCGCCGTCTGATGGCGGCTCGTAACGGCGAAGGTGCAGCACTGCGGTCCACCGTCCGAACCGGCCTGGCACCCGGCCGGCCACCGACTCGGCCCGCGGATCAGGTGGCGACTCAGGCGACGGCTGGGGCGCGAGGACGTGGTGCTGACGTCGCCGCAAAGGCCTGGCCGGAAGTTTCCTGAACTTTCGGGGGGACGCCCTCTGACCTGCGCAAACGCGCGTCCCCCCCTCAGCGTCCCCCCTCGAAATCAGGGGTCTGGGGGGACAGATGCGGGGACGCCCGCTCGCGACCTTTCTGCCGTGCACAGCCACGGACGAAAGGAGCGAGTGCAATGAGTGTGGGCGACCAGCTCGGCCTCGACGACAACAGCGAACTGCTCGACCAGGCCCGCCAGAAGTGGCCCGTCTGGGTGGCCACCGATCCGCGCCTCGGCGTGGTCGACAACTTCGACGACCTCCGCTCCTGGCTGCCGACGGTGGACCACGAAGAGTCCGACCAGGTCCTCCTGGCGCTGGCCATGCTGGCCGCACCCGACGGTGGTGACGACATTGCGGCTGCGGCGGCGCTCGCCAAGTGCCTGCTGCCCGGCGCCTGCCGGCTCGCCGGCTGGCTGAGCACCCTCCCGCCGCGTGAGGTCTTCCGCGACAGCCAGCCGGTCATGGCGGGCGCCTGGTCAGCGGTCGAGCGGGTCGACGAGCTCGTGGCCTCGCAGCTGTGGATCGAGGTTCGCACGTTCAAGTGGCGTCGGCTCCGGAAGGTCGCGGCCAACATCTTGATCAACACCCGCGTCGGCGTGCTCCGCGAGGTCGGCGACTTCTTCTACGTCTCCCGCGCGGACCGCAGCTGGGCGAACACGACTCTCGTCGAGTCCTTCTCGGCCGGCGACCTAACGAGCGCCGACGGCGGTGCCGGCTACTCCGCCGAGATGCCGACTGAGCGGGTCACCGGCGCCCTGTTCCATCGCCGCGAGATCCTCGCCGACGCTGGCCCCGAGCAGGAGGAGCCCACGGCAACCGAGGAGCTCTTGGAGCTGCTCGCGTGGGCGTGCGACCACCAGGTCATCAGCCCAGCCGACCGGTATCTGCTTCTGTGCCTGGTCGAGGAGGCAGACCGGGTCGAGACCCGGCGTCTGGCGCGCGGCTACGGCGGCCTGCTCAGCAACGAGGTCTCCAGCCGGGTCGCGCCGCGCATCGGGGTCTCGGAGGCAACCGTCCGCCGCCACGGCTCGCGCACCGTCCGCGCCCTCGCCGAGGCCGCCCCCAGGAAGTTCGGCCATGACGAATAAGCCCGGAAGTGATCGCTCGCACCGCCCCGCGACACATAGGCGACTGGAGGTGGTGAAGCCCATGGCAAACAAACATGACGGTGAGCCCCGAACGCCGGAGCAGGTCGCGGAGCTGTTCGCGATCGCCGGCCGGGAGATCGAGGCGATCGAGCAGTTGACCGGCTGCGTGGCCCAGCTGCACGAAGTTCAGGCCGCCAAGGCACGGCTGGCGACCCTGACCCCGGCCGAGGTTCGGGCCGCACTCGAGTTCCGCCGCGGCGCCATCGGGGAGGCCCGGTGAGCACCCAGACCTTGAGCGGTCCGGTCGGCGTCGACGAGCTCAAGCGCGCCTGGCAAGCACTGAATGCCGGCGAGTTCCGCACCGGCCCCGGCGCCGGAAGGCGTCCCCGCGGCCGCGGCCGCGCCGCCGGGGCTGAGTGGGCCCCGGCCGACGGCGAGCACGCCATCGCTGTGATCGGGTCCGCGGGCTCGGTTGGCGCGAGCACTGTCGCCCTGGCGGCGGGCCTCGCTGCAGCCGCCCCGGTCCGAGTCATCGAGTGCTGCTCGGTCACCGCCTCCGGCCTCGCCGCGGCCAGCACGGCCGAGCTCGGCCTGCACCCGACCGACTGGCGGCAGGGCAAGCGCGACCACGTCCTGCTCGAGCGCGCCAGCGAGGTCCTCGCCGGCGTCGACGAGGTCCCGCTGCCCACCGACGCCGAGCACGACACTCAGCTGACCATCCTGGACATCGGCTGGGAGGCCGGCCAGTTGCTGGCCACCGACTGCTGGCTCGCCGAGGCGGTCCGCACCGCCGACCGGGTCGTTCTGGTCACGACCGCCACCGTCCCCGGGATGCGTCGCGCCGGTGTCGTCATGGACCTCCTCGGCGGCCATTGGCAGCCCGGGCAGATCACCCTCGCCGTGCGCGGCCCGCGCCGCAAGAAGTGGCCTCGCGGCCTCGAGCACGCCGGCGGCCCCGCCGTACGTCGCGTCCTGGACGCGGACCGGTGCGTGGAGATCCCCGAGGACCGCGAGCTCGCGGTCAACGGATTGGACTCCCGGCCGGTCCCGGCTCCCCTGGTCTCGGCAGCACGTCAGCTGCTGGAGCCCGCACATCTGTCCACCGACATCAGCGAAAGCGCCTGACCTGCTCGGGTCAGCAACCCCAGAAGGGAAGTCCACCCATGGACGTCATGACCGCACTCCTCCCGATGGCCGCGCAGGTCTGCCCGAAGGCGCCCCCGGGTGCTGTGGGCCCTACCAACGAGATCACCAGTTACGTGCTGTGGGGCGTGATCGTCCTGTTCGGTCTCGGCACCATCATCGCCATCGGCGCGATCATCGCCGGCCGGGTGTTCTCCCTGCCGCACGCCTCTAAGGTCGGCGTGATCTCGGTGGTGGTCGTGTTCGCCTGCGCGATCGCCTACCTGGTGCTGCCCGGGATGCTCAACGGGATCCTCGGCAAGGGCTGTATCTGATGCGGCGCGCAGCCACGAAGAAGGCAGAAGGCACCAGCGAGTGGAGCCGGCGCCGGTTGCTCGGCATCCTTGCCGCCGCCGTCGCCGTGGCTGCGCTCCTGCTCGGCGGTCTCGTGTACGCGGTCTACCTGGCGGTCTCCGGTATCGGTGGCGAGGCCAGCGCGAACACCGGCGTGGCCACCGGCGAGACCGAGCGCTCGACGGTGGCCCGCGGTGCCGCGCATCGCGACGAGATCGCGGCCGAACCGATGCTGACCGTCCCCGAGAGCGCGGCCTTCCCGGCCGAGACCACCAGCGCCAAGGCCCCGCAGATCAAGATCCCGACCGGGACCGGCGTCAACGGACCCGCGTTCGTGATGACCGGGTTCCCCCACACCCCGGAGGGCGCGATCGGCCAGCTGGCCCAGATCGACCTCGCGGTGCTGCAGTCGATGAGCCTGAGCACCGCCGAGGAGGTCTACAACGCCTGGGTGCTGCCCGGCGGGGTCCGGGCGGAGGACTGGTGGATCACCTCCAGCGTCCGCGCGTTCCTCTCCAGCACCGGGATGGGCGAGGTCAAGGACCCCAGCGCCTCGGTGTCACTGGAACCGGCCGCCGCACTGGTCAAGGGCACCGACGGCCCCGACTGGGCCACGGTCTGCGTGCTGATGAAGGTCAGCGCCACCTACAAGTCCGAAGGCCAGATCGCCTTCGCGCACTGCGAGCGCATGCAGTGGGTTGGCGGCCGCTGGATGGTCGCCCCCGGCGCCCCGCCGGCACCCGCGCCCGCGACCTGGCCCGGAACCCAGCTGGCACACGAGGCCGGCTGGCGCACCTGGACCACAGACCACACCGCCGAACCCACCAACCCCGGCGACCACGCCCACGGCGACCACGAAGGGGAGAACTGAGATGAGCAACCGGATCAACGACCCGATGGGGGAGTCCCGCACCACCCTGCTGCGCGTGGGGGTCCTGGTGGTGATCGCCGCACTGGTGGCGACCGCCGTCTGGCTCGGAGCCCGTGGCCGGACCGATGACAGCGGCGGCACCGACAAGACCAGCGGCGACACCTCAAGCCAGACCGGACAGCAGGCACAGAACGCCTCGGTCGACCAGGTCGCCCCGGAGACCGCCCCCGCGGATGGCGTGGAGATCCCGACCGGCGCCGAGGTGGTCGACGGCTACCCGACCCGGTTCCCACAGACCGACTTGGGCGCTGTCGCGCTGCAGGTCGAGGTCGCCAAGGCTCAGGTCGGGTTCGACTACGACCAGGCCGTCGCCGTCGCTGGCCTGTACGCCAACCCCGAGGACAAGGCCGTCTTCGAGCAGCGCGCCCGCGACGCCGTCGCGCTGCGTCGCCAGCAGGCCGGCGTCCCGAAGGAGGGCGACGTCCCTCCGCCCGCGTCGTACGCCGTGACGCCGATCGCCTACACCCTCGAGGAGCTCGACACCGGCTATTACGCGGTGAACCTGCTCAGCTACGTCACCCTCACCACCGCCAACGGCAAGGTCAGCGACGGCCTCTACGCCGGCACCCAGCTGATGCGGTGGCTCGAGGTCGACGGCGTGGGCGACTGGCGCCTGGTCCAGGGCAGCGATGAGGACATCGAGCACCTGGTCTCCACCGGCCAGCCCAAGGCGGTCGCGCCCGGCACCCCGGAGTACAAGCAGGCCGGCTGGATCCCGATCAACGGAGCCCCCCAGTGACCGCCGGCGACCTCTTCCACCGGGTGACCCGGCTGGGCATCGGCGCCCTGGCGGTCCTGGTCCTCACCACGCTCCTCGGGGCGGCCATGGCCATCCAGCCGCCCGCCGCGGCCGCGGCCGAGCCGCCGGCCACCACGGCGCACGTCGCCACGGTCGAGACCGCCGGCCAGCTGCCGGCCCGCAACGTCAAGATGGGCTGCCCCGGCCCCGACGCGCTGTGCGACCTCGGCGGCGACGCCGTCGACTGCGCCAAGGACCCGATCGACTGCGGCAAAGACGCAGCCGGCGGCGTCAAGGACGGAGCCGGCAACCTGATCAACGGCGCCGGGGACGTCCTCGACGGGGCCGCCGGGCTGCTCCCGGACGGCTGCGGCATCCTCGACGCGATCTGCGACGGCGGACTCCCCGGGCTCCCGGGCCTGCCGGGCGTCCCCGGCCTGCCCGGGATCCCCGGCCTCCCGAACGTCGGCGACCTGTTCGGCGGCGGCATCCCGGGCCTCGGCGACATCCCCAACCCCTTGGAGGCCATCGGCGACGTCATCGCCAAGGCCGCGGCCGACGCCTGGACCGCGGCCATGCTCGCGGTCTGGAACTCCGGCCTGTTCGTGCTGCGCATCGTGCTCACGTTCAGCGAGCTGTTCTTGACCCCCGACCTGCGCGCCGACGGACCCGGCAAGAAGGTCTACGCCTTCACCCTCTGGCTCGCGCTCGCCCTGGTGGTCATCTTGGCGATGATCCAGCTCGGTGCCGCGGCCTTCAAGCGCGAGGGCAAGGGGCTCGCGCGGGCATTGATCGGCGCCGGCCAGTTCGTCTTGGTCTGCGCCTGCTGGTTCGGCTACTGCGTGATGATCGTCGCCGCGTGCGGCGCCATCACCAAGGCGCTGATGAAGTCGCTGCTCAAGGTGCAGACCTGGCCCGACTGGGACCCCCTGGGCGGCCTCGGCATCGACGACATCACCGACGCCGGCGTGGCCACCGCCCTCGCCTTCCTCGGCATCTTCCTGTGGCTGGCCGCGATCGGGCACGTCCTGGTCTACTTGGCCCGCGCGGCGTCGCTGCTCGTGCTGACCGCCACCGGCCCGCTCGCGGCGGCCGGGCTGGTCTCCGACTTCACCCGCTCCTGGTTCTGGAAGAGCCTGCGGTGGTTCCATGCCGCGGCGTTCACCCCCGTGCTGATGGTGATGGTGCTGGGCATCGGCGTGCAGTTCGCCAACGGCGTCGCCGCCCACCTCGCCGACGACACCGCCAAGGCGTTCGGCACCGCCCTGCCGGCGGTGATGACGATCCTGATCAGCGTCGTCGCGCCGCTGGCCCTGTTCAAGCTCCTGGCCTTCGTCGACCCCGGCACCCCCAGCGGCGCGTCGTTCCGGCAGGGCATGGCCATCCAGGGCGGCCTCCAGGGCCTGCTCAGCGGCGGCGGTGCCGGCGGCGGCACCTCGGCCGCGTCGACCACCGACGGCAACGGCCGCTCCTCGGGTGAGCAGAGCGCCGAGGCCTCGACCGGCGACCGGTTCAACAAGTCCACCCAGGGCGTCCTCGGCAGCTTCGGCCCGGTCGGGCAGGCGCTGTCGACCGGCATGGGATGGATCAACTCCGCCGGCGCCAAGGCCACCTCCCTGATGTCGGACGAGACCAACCAGGCCGGTGTCGGGCAGAGCACCTACGGCCCCGACTTCAGCGGCATGGGTGGCCGACAGTCCGGCGGCCAGTCGGGTGGCCAGTCCGGCGACCAGAGCAGCGGCAGGCACCCCGGCTCCCAGAACAACGGCGACGACGACCCGCCCCCGAACCCGCCCATGCCGCCGGCACCGCCGACTCCGCCGACGCTGCCCACCGGTGGCGCACCGGGCGGCGCACCGGGTGGCGGCTCGGGTGCCGGCCAGAGCGGCTCCGGAGGCGCCGCCGCTACGCCCAAGACTCCCGCCGCCAGTGGCGGGGGAGCAGCCGGAGGTCCCGGCGGGGCTGGTGCCGCCGCCGGCGGGATCCCACCGGTGGCGGTCTAGCCGATGCGCCCCGCCACCTGCCCGCAGCCCCGATCGACCACTACTGACCCGGAAGGAAGCCGACGATGACCATCTACGCCGACTACCAGCGCGACCGCATCGGCTGGTTCTTCGGCCTCTCCGGAGGCCAGCTGATGTTCCTGGCGCTCGCCAGCCTGCCGGCGTTCTGGGCGATCAGTCGCGGAGCGTGGTTCTCCGCGTTCCTGTTCGCGCTGGTCTGGCTGTTCCTGCTGGGCATCACCGTCATCCCGGTCCGGGGCCGCTCGGCCACCGGCTGGGTGTTCGCCTCGAGCATGTACGCCGTCGGCGGGCTGCTCGGCTGGACCTCCTTCCGCGCAAAGGCCGCCCAGGGTCGCACTGAGGACCTCGACACCCCCGACCTACCCGGAGTGCTGCAGGGCATCAAGATCCACGACGGCCCGCCGCACGGCTCGCAGCTGCAGCGCGTCGGAGTAATCCACGACGACGCCACGAAGACCTGGGCGGTCACCGCCGCGGTCGTCCACCCCGGCATCGGCATGAAGGACACCGAGGAGCGCAGCCGCTGCGGCGAGGCGCTGGCCGGGCTGCTCGACGTCGCCGGCTGCACCGAGAAGATCGACGAGATCCTGTTCATGATCCGCACCGTCCCCGAGGACGGTGCCGAGCGCGAGCTGTGGGTCACCAAGCACCGCCGCGGCAACGCGCCGGAGCTGTCCGAGGTCGTCAACAGCGACCTCGCGGTGGGCCTCACCCAGGCGTCGGTGCGCACCGAGCAGTTCGTCACGATCGTCGTCCCGGAGACCCGGATCGCCCGGTCGGCCAAGGAGTCCGGTGGCGGGTTCGAGGGCCGATGCCGCGAGCTCTACCTGCTCATGGCCGAGATCGAGGCCCAGCTGCGCGGCCCAATGGGCATGACGTCGGTCCGCTGGCTCACCTCACCGGAACTCGCCCTGGCGTCCCGGACCGGGTTCGCCCCCGGCGACCGCGCCAGCATCGTCGAGGCCCTCGCCATGCGGGAGAAGGACCCGAACGTGAACGCCGACGTGCCTTGGGCGCTGGCTGGCCCCTCGGGCGCCGACGCGACGGTGCGGCACTACAGCCACGACGCGTGGAACTCGATCAGCGCCACCATCAAGCTCCCGACCCGCGGCGTCGCGATGGGCGCACTCGCGCCGATCCTCACCCCCAGCGAGTCGGGGGAGCGGCGCTCGTTCGTCGTCGCCTTCCCGATCGTGTCCCAGTCCAAGGCCGACCGGCAGTCCGGCAACGCCGAGTGGGCCGCGGACCTGGCCGAGGGCATGAACGAGAAGCTCGGTCGCAAGACCCGTGCCAAGCAGCGGGACGAGGCCCACAAGGCCCGCGGCCTGGACGCCAAGCTGGCCCGCGGCAACGCGCTGGTCCGGCCTTACGCGGTCTGCACCGTCACGGTCCCCAAGACGCTGCGAATCACCGAGTTCGGCCGCCGCCTGGATGCCTCGATCCGTCGCGCCGGGTTGGCGCCGCTGCGACTCGACCTCGCCCAGGACGTCGGCTTCGCCGCCTCGACCATCCCCGTCGGGATGAGCCTGACCCGGAGCGGAGACGCCTGATGCCCACCACCACCCGGCGGAACCGTGGCAGCGGCCGCGACATGGCCGCCCTGCTCTCAGACTTCGGCCACGACCTGCCCACGATCCCCACGCCCGCGCCGGAGGCCAAGGAGCCCCGGATCTTCAAGTACGCCCCGCGCCGCGGGGCCGCCCGCCGCGGCCGCGGCTGGGCGCCCGCCTCCGCCCCGGCGCAGGCCTGGCGGATGACCAGCGACCAGGCGCCGCTGTTCTGGCCGTTCGTCTCCGCGCCCGCCCTGCCCCCGACCGGGGCGCAGATGGGCGTCGACCAGCTCTCCGGCGGGTCGTTCTACTGCGATCCATTCGGGTGGGTGCTGCGCGACGACGTGCCCGCGACCAACCCCAACATCTTCCAGTTCGCCAAGCCGGGAAGCGGCAAGTCCGGCACCACCAAGGCCTTCTGCACCCGGATGATGCCCTTCGGCTACCGCACCCTGGTCACCGGCGACGTCAAGGACGAGTACGAGTCGCTGTGCCGCGCGCTCGGTGTCGAGCCCTTCGTCATCGCCCCCGGCTTCTGGGCCCGGGTCAACCCGCTGTCCATGGGCCCACTCGGCGACGGGTGGGAGAAGCTCTCGGCCGAGGAAGCCCAGCGGCGCACCACCATCATCTTCAAGCGGTGGCTGGTCCTGGTCCGCGGCCTCGTCGGCTCCATGAAGATCGACGACGAGCGTCGGGTGCCCTTCGGCCCCGACGAGTCCGACGTCGTCCGCAACGCACTGGCGATCCTCACCGGCTACGCCGCCGGCAACACCGTCCTGCAGGAGACGACCATCCCGCGGCTGTGGGACCTGCTCCGCAACCCCACCGAGGAGCTCGTCCGGGCCTGCGAGTACGCGAACCCCCGCGTGTTCCTCGACGAGACCCGGCTGCTGCGCAACGCACTCGGCGAACTCGTCACCGGCACCCTGGCCGGCCTCTTCGACGACTTCACCAACATCGAGGTCGACTGGCGCGCCCCGATCCAGTCGTTCAGCCTCTCCCGGCTCGACGGCCTCGGCGACGAGGCCGTCGGCATCGCGCTGCTGTGCATGAACTCTTGGGGCCGCGGCCTGCGGGAGATCGCCGAACCCGGCGACCTGCGCATCGTCGTGCGCGACGAGGTCTGGAAGCAGATGCGTCTCGGCACCGCCGCAGTGGCCAGCTTCGACGCCGACCTGCGGCTCTCCCGCGGTATGGCCGGCAAGGGAGGCGACATCCAGTTCTGCAACCTCCACAAGCCCTCCGACCTGCTCTCCGTCGGCGACGCCGACTCCCAGGCCGCGATGATCGCCAAGGACCTCCTCGAGCTGGCCGACATCAAGATCCTCGGCGCCCAGAAGCCCCGTGTCGCCCGCGAGCTCGACTCGATGCTCGGGCTCGGCCCGATCGCCCAGGACCTCGTCTCCGGGTGGGCGATGCAGGACAAGGGCCGCGCGCTGTGGTGCATCGGTGACGCCACCTACAAGGTCCAGACGGTGCTCCACCCGCTGGAGAAGAAGCTCTACTACACCAACGAGGCCATCGAGGCCGCACTTTAGAAGTTCGCGCGAATTTTGACGGTTCTGCGACGAACCTGAGCATGGGCAGCGTCCCCTC